>JBBSTY010000001.1:0-152271 GCA_038235385.1 Acidimicrobiales bacterium
GGGATGATACACACCGGCGCGGCAAGTGCCACACCCGTGGGATCGCCTCAGGAACGGCTCAACCGGCGCGCTTCGGCCCGCCGCTCGCCGTCGATGCGTTCCAGCTCCGGTTCGGAGTAGTCCACGTGGCTCATCGTCTCGGCGATGGCCCGGTGCCCGGCGGTCTCGGCGATCAGTCGGTGCATCTCCTGGCCGACGAGCCGGTAGGACGGGTGTCCCTGCGGTGTCGTGCGCAGCTCGATCAGGTGCATCGCCTCGCGGACGTTCATCTGCATGACGTAGCGGACACGGTAGGCCAGGGCGACGGCGTAGCCGGCCTGTTCGGGGAACTCCTCCCGCAGGGCGTGGTACAGGCCCTCCGAGCGCTCCATGGACTCGTCGAAGACCTGGCGGGCGCCGGCCAGGTCGACCGCATCGGGCCGCACGTAGCCGTGGTCCGGGGTCAGCCGCTGCCACTCGATCGTGAGCATGCGATGGCGTTGGAGGTCGCGGAACGCGCCGTAGTCGCTGAGCACGTCGAAGCGGTAGGAGCTGCGCTCGAGGGCACGGCCGGGCTTGTGTCGGCGGTTCTGGCGGTCACCGGTGTAGGCCCGGAGCACCTCGATCCGCTCGTCGACGGTCATCTGGCGAACGCGAGCTTCGATCTGCACCTCGGGCAGGTGGCTGACGGCGTAGAGGGCAGCGGTCACGAGCTTGATCTCGGCATCGGGGTCGAAGTCGACGAGGGTCACCGTCGCCTCGTCCGGCTGGGCCTCGGTGGCCGCGTCCGCGAGGAGCCGATCGGCGACCTCGTTCATGGCGGTCTGGTTCGTCTCGAAGTAGGTGCTCCACGCGCCGCCGCGATCGGCGAGGTCCACGCGCTTGAGGAACGACGGGATCACCTTGCGGAGCTCGGTGAGCATCAGGTCCGCGTAGGCGCGCGCTTCGGGAAGGGGATGCGCCCGCATGCGCAGGAGCAGCATCTCGTACCCCTGACCGGTTCCGTAGATGCCGACGTTCGACAGCGACGCGGCCGGCAGCAGGCCCCGCAACGCGTCGAACCCCTTGGCCCGGATGGCTTGGCGGTAGACGAAGTCGGAGTCGGCATCGTCTTTGGGGTGCGCGGCTCGGAAGTGCTCCTGCAGCGGGGCGAGCAGCTCCGCGTACGTGTCGAACATGCGATCCATGTCGCCCACGTAGCGGGTGCCCAGGCTCGACATCAGCACGTCGGGGTCGCGGAAGTACCGGAAGCGCCCCCCGATGCGGGCGTCGTAGGCGATGTACCGGGTCGACTGCTCGAGGTAGGCCATCAGCCGACCCCACTCGAGGATCTTGGTGAGCAGGTTGGACGACTGCTCACACGCGAGGTGGACCCCTCCGAGCTGGGCCACCGAGTCGTCGCCGTACTCGAAGAAGACCTTGTCGTAGAGCTCCTCGGCCCGTCGGAGCCCGACGGTGGCATCGATCGACGCGTCGCCCGAGATGTCGAGCTCGTTGACGAACTCGTCGAGGAAGAGCCGGCGCAGGCTCTTCGACGACCGGGAGTAGCGGGCGAAGAGCGCGCCCTTGACGACCTCGGGCAGGTTCACGAGCGCGAAGACCGGGCCATCCAGGTTGGTGAAGTACCGCCGGAGGATGTCGGCTTCGGATTCGGTGAACTCTTCGGCGACGTAGGCGGTCACGACTCGGGAGCGTAGGACGTCGTGCCCCGCGAACGGCGGACCTCGCCGGGGTGGCGTCGGCAGCGGGATCTCGGGCTGCGGGGGTCGACGCGAACGGCCGCTCGAGAGGTCGATGAGGTCATGACGGTCGATCGGCGAACGCGCCGCGAACCTGGTGGAGGACGTCGGGGCGCAGCCAGAGGTCGACGATGGTCATGGCCATGGCCTTGGCCCCCTCGAGCACGGCCCGATCTCCCGAGGCCGATCCGGCGTAGGTCTCGAACTCGAGGGTGTGGATGGCGACGTGGGGCGGTGCGACCTCGATCATGGGATGCATGCTCGGAACCTCGTAGCTCACGTTGCCCATGTCGGTGCTGCCCACCACGGCGGTGCCGTCGGCAGGCGAGATGGGATGGCGGCCGAACCGGGCCACGTTGGCGGCGTAGAGGTCGATCAGCGGCTCGTTGTCGCGCATGTCGGCGTAGGTGGGATCGAGCCACTCCCAGGACATCTCGCATCCCGCGGCGTCCGCTCCGGCCTGGAGGCACCGCAGCACCCGCGCCTTCAACGCGTCGAGTGCCCGGAGGTTGGCAGCGCGCACGTACCAGTGGGACGCGGCGTGGGCAGGGACGATGTTGGGCTTGTCGCCGCCGTCGGTGATGATCCCGTGGATGCGCTCGACCGGCCGGATGTGCTGGCGGAGGGCGGCGACGTTGTTGTACCCGAGGATGGCGGCATCGAGGGCGTTGCGACCCTTGTGCGGTGCGGCGGCGGCGTGGGCGGCCACCCCCTCGTAGGAGACCAGCAGCTGCTGGATGGCGATGGCGTTCATGGCCCGCAGATCGGCGCCGGCGGGGTGCACCATCATCGCGGCGTCGACGCCGGCGAGCGCACCGCGCTCCATCATCATGACCTTGCCCCCACCGCCCTCCTCCGCCGGGGTCCCGAGGATCCGGACCTGTCCACCGAGCTCGTTCGCCAGGCTCGCAGCCGCCAGGCCCGCTCCCAACCCTGCGGTCGCGATGATGTTGTGCCCGCACGCATGGCCGATTCCGGGGAGCGCGTCGTACTCGCACATCACCGCGACCGTGGGTCCGGTCGTGCCTGCGGATGCGGCGAACGCCGTGGGCAGGCCGAAGGCGCCGCGCTCGGGTGCGAGTCCGTCCGCCTCGAGCAGATCGGTGAGCAGCGAGTGGGCGAAGGTCTCCTCGAACGCCAGCTCGGGGCGTGCGTGGATCTGGTGGGAGGCGTCGATCAGCGACTCTGCTCGGCGGTCGACCTCCGCGATGACACGGGCCTTGGCCTCCTCGAGCTCCATCGTCGCAGCGTAGCCCCGGGGGTGAGGAGGTCGAGCCCGACGTCGACCCGCACAGCCGAGGTCCGAGGGTGGCCCGCCCCCATGCCCATCATCGGGTCGGCGTGTGCACGGCGTTCGTCGGCCGGTCCGACGACCGGTCAGACCACGACGTCGAGGGCGTCGGGCTCCACCCGCAGGACCACGCTCGAACCGCGGCCGATCCGCTCCCCGTCGAGCCAGATGTCGAGCGCGGGATCGAGATCGATCTGGGCCGAACCGGCGCGCCGGACGGCGATCTGCGGATGCGGCACGTGGGTGCCGGTGCGCAGGCGGCTCCTGGCCTTCCACCGGTCCGACAGGGTCAGGTCGGCGTCGGTGAGGTCGAGCAGGCCGTCGTTGGGGTGCGACCGAGGGGCGACGTCCCACGTGCCGAGCCACTGCGCGTTCATGGCCGCGACGATGCGGCCGGTCCACCACGACCGTCGGGCGACGAGGTGGGCGACGAACCAGTGGATGCGCCCGTCGACGAGCACCGAGGCCAGATCGACGGGAAAGGTCATGGCCGCATCGGATCGGAGGCGCGCCGCGTCGCCGGTGCCGCCGAGCGTCCGGCACAGGTCGCCGCCGAGCAGGCCGAGCGGAGGCGGCCGATCCCCGGCGCGACGGGCTGCCTCCACGATCGCTCGGGCCTCGGCGTCGGTGCGCACGATGACGCCGTCGGGTGCGAGCGGTGCCGGTCGCCCCCAGTCCTTGCCCTTCTCGATCGTCATGCGGGCGGCGCGTCGTTCGTGCCCACCTGGGAGGCGGCCGCCACGACACCGCGGAACAAGCCGTCCGCGGCCTGGCGGGCGGTGCGGGCCGTGTCGGGGTTCGGCGTGGCGTCGGCGATCTGACGGACCAGATCGATGAGCTGCTTGGCGTTGCGGACGAAGTCGCCACCCGAGAGGGTCTCGTCGACCAGGACGTGATCGAGGGTCTCCCCCGCCGTCCAGGCGTGGGCCAGGGCGAAGAACGTCGGGTCCGGGGTGCGGGTCAGGGGAAGCCGGCTGCGCTTCTCGTCTGCGTTGAGCTCACCGGCGATGGCGACGAGCGCATCGACGCGTCGCCGCACCGCGTCGGAGGGGAACCACGGTGGGTCCGGGGGCAGGGGACTCCGGTGCTCGTAGGTGAAGCACGACGCCAGCCCGGCGAGCGACGCGGGATCGAGGTCGTCGAACAGCCCCTGCTCGATGCATTCGGCGATGAGGAGGTCGCTCTCGTGGAACACCCGGACGAGGCGCTCGCCGCGAGCGGTGAGTCCCCATCCCCGGAGGTAGCCCCAGGCTTCGAGGAGCTGGAGGACCCGGTCGAAGGTGAGGGCCAACGACTCGGTGTGCCCGTCGATCCGGCGATGGAGCTCGGCGACCTCGCGCTCGCCGCGGAGCAGTTGACGCGAGGCGCGGAGGTGCTCGTCGCGGTCGGGGCAGTCGGCCACGGGATGGCGCCACGACGGCTTCGTGTCGTCGCGCTCGTCGCGCTCATCGGGCGATGGCGTTCGTCGGCCGCCGCCGGAGCGCGCCGGGAGGCGTCGGAGCGCCTCAGCCACCTTGCGTTGGTACGACGCGCTGTTCGGGGTGAACGGATCGGGGAGATCGATCCGGCCGAGCACCTCAGGCGCCCGATCGGCGTCGTCCTCGTTGAGGGTCAGCACCCGGCGGGCTTCGGTCACCGCCCGGACGCGGAGGTTGCCGCCCTTGCGCTGGGCGACCGACAGCACGACCGCCCGTCCCGCGCTCTTGCCGCCCCGTACGCGGAAGACGTCGCCCGGTCGGAGGTCGGCGAAGGGGTGCGAACCCGGTGCGGGACGATCGTGTGACCGGGAGCGGTCGCGCTCGACGTCGATCAGCCTGCGCAGCTCGTCGGTGTCGCCGCGTTCGCAGTGGGCGCGCGATCGGAGGGTCTCGAGGGCGGCCTGGCGGGTCGCGATCCGGGTCTCGAGCGTCACGACCTCGCGGTCGGCCCGGTACTGCGCGAACGACAGGTTCAGGAGGTGGTGGGCCTCGGCCGCCGTGTAGCGCCGCACCAGGTTCGCCGCCATGTTGAACGTCGGCCGGAACGATGACGTCAGCACGAACGTCCGACTGGCGGCGAGCGAGGCGACGTCGGCGAAGGGAACGAACGGCGACCACAGGACCACGGCGTGACCGATGTCGTCGATCCCCCGCCGACCGGCACGCCCGGTGAGCTGGGTGTATTGGCCGGGGGTGAGGAACTCATGGCTCTCGCCCGTCCACTTCGTGAGCTTGTCGATCACCACCGTACGAGCGGGCATGTTGATGCCGAGCGCCAACGTCTCGGTGGCGAACACCGCCTTGACCAGCCCGCCGGCGAAGCACTCCTCCACCGCCTCCTTGAACGGCGGGACCATCCCGGCGTGGTGGGCGGCCACGCCGGACTCCAGTGCCGACGACCACCGGTCGTAGCCGAGGACGGCGAGATCCCGCTCGCTGAGGCTCCCGACCCGACGCTCCACGATCGAGCGGATCTGCTGGCGCTCTTCCGCGTCGGTGAGCCGGAGCCCCGCCTTGATGCAACTCTGCACGGCCTCGTCGCAGGCGGCCCGGCTGAAGATGAAGAAGATCGCCGGGAGCAGGTCGCGGGAGTCGAGCTCGTCGATCACCTCAAGGCGGCGCGGGGTGGAGTACCGGCGCCGAGACCGATCCCTCGACCCGGTGGTCCCCCGCGGCGACGTCTGATCGAACGCGTCGCCGCGCGGGTTCGCCGTGCCGTCGACCAGGGTGGGGATCAGGTGGAGGCGCTCGCTCGTGCGGTCGTCGACGGCGTACAGGTTGACCAGTTCGATCGGTCGGCGATCCTCGAGGACCGTTGCCGTCGGCCCGCGGACGGTCGAGATCCAGTCGGCGAGCTCGGGGGCGTTCGACACGGTGGCCGAGAGGCACACCAGGCGAACCTCGGGTGGGGTGTGGATGATGACCTCCTCCCACACCGGTCCGCGGTAGGCGTCCTGGAGGTAGTGCACCTCGTCGAGCACGACGAAGAGCAGGCCATCGAGCGCCGACGAGCGCGCGTAGATCATGTTGCGCAGCACCTCGGTGGTCATCACGATCACCGGGGCATCCGGGTTGATGGCGTTGTCGCCGGTGAGCAGCCCGACCGCCTCGGCCCCGTGGCGGCGCCGGAGATCGGTGAACTTCTGGTTCGACAGCGCCTTGATCGGCGTCGTGTAGAACGCCTTCTTCCCGGCGGCGAGCGCCCGCGCGACGGCGTGCTCGGCGACGATCGTCTTGCCCGATCCGGTCGGCGCCGAGACGAGGACCGACTTGCCCGAGTCGAGCGCCTCGATGGCATCGATCTGGAAGCGGTCGAGCTCGAAGTCGTAGGGCCGGGCGTCGGCATCCGCAGGCGGAGCCGACGTGCGGTGGTCGCCAGGACGCGGAGCCGGCCCCATCAGGCCTCGCGGTCGACGGCGGCTGCCTTCTTGCGCTTGCTCTTGTTGATGAGGAACCCGATCACGATGGCGATCCCGTAGAAGAGGAACATCGGCGTGGCGAGCGCCATCATGCTGATGGGATCGCCGCTCGGCGTGATGACCGCGGCGAAGATCACGATGATCACCACGGCCTGGCGCCACCACCCGAGCAGTCGCTGAGGCGTGAGCACACCGGCGATCTGGAGCGCGACGAGCAGGACGGGGAACTCGAAACCGATCCCGAACGCCAGCATCATGTAGGAGATGAGGCTGATGTAGTTGTCCGGTGTGTAGAACGGCTCGACGTTGGTGCCGCCGACGCTGATCAGGAACTGCAGGGCCGGGTTGAGCGTGTAGTAGGCGAGGGCGGCACCGAAGACGAAGAGGGCCACTGCGCTCATCACGAACGGCACCGCGTAGCGCTTCTCGTGGGGGTAGAGCCCGGGCGTGATGAAGCGCCAGAGCTGCCAGAGCAGCACCGGCATCGCCAGCACGATGCCCATGTAGGCGGCCACCTTGATGCGGGTGGTGAACGGGTCGAGCGGATCGGTGGCGATGAACCCGCAGTTCGGGTCGTTGAGCAGATCGCAGAGCGGCACCTTCAGGAAGTCGAGCAGGTACGGGTCGTAGAGCCAGAACCCGAGCGCCATGCCCGCGACGACCGCGATCGTGCACTTGACGAGGCGACCCCGCAGCTCGGCGAGGTGCTCCCAGATGGTCATGCGCCCGTCGTCGAGGTCGGCGAGCGGCGCGTCGGTCTCGTCGATCACGGCTCCACCGTCAGTCGAACGACGCCGACGGACCGTCGACCTCGATGGAGGGCTCGGCGGCCACGGGCCGTTCGCTCGAACCCGCGGGGCTCGGCACCGCAGGTGCGGCGGAGGCACCCTCGCCCGTCGTCGTCGCTGCTGCTGTCGTCGGCGCCCCCGCGCGCGGCTGCGGGGTGGGTCCGCCTGCGCTGGTCGGCTTGGACGAGCTGGTGAGACCGGTGAGGTCGTTGAGGTCCATCGCGTCGCGCAGCTCTCGCTGGAACCCGTTCGACATCCGTCGGAAGTCGCCGAGGTACTTGCCGGCTTGGCGGGCTGCGTTGGGCAGCTTCTCCGGTCCGAGGACGATCAGGGCGATGAGCATGATGACGAGCACCTCGCCACCGCCGACGTTGAACATGGGCCGAGTCTACCCAGCACGCCGGGTGAGCCCGACGTCGGAACGGGGTGCCGAGCGGTCGAGCGCATCGCGGGTGGACGCGAGGTCGGCCCGCAGCAACGCGTGTGCGGCGCGGAGCTGTTCGATGACACGGAGCTCGGCTCGGACCTGACGGATCGACCGCTCGAGCGCCGTCGCGAGCAGACCCGAACCGGCGAGCGTCACCACCACGACGGCGGACGCGACGACCGTGAGCCAGGGCACGTCACCACCTTAGATGTCCGGCTCGTCGAGCCCGGTGGATCGGACGCCGGTGGGTGGTCGGCGTCAGCCGTCGACCAGGCTGGCGAGCGCCTCGGAGAGGCGGTGATCGTCGTGGAGCAGGCTGTGGAAGTCGAGCAGCTCGTCGTGGGTGATCGGGTCGCCGAAGCTGCGGGGCTCGGAGAGCTCGAGGGGCGGGCTCCAGGTCGAGTACGCCACCCCGGATGCGACCAGCAGGTCGACCGTGCGGGGCTCGGCCGGCTTGACCACGGTCATGAGGCACATGGGGCAGCGGAACGAGTAGGTGCCCTGGCTGTCGAGCGTGCACACCCGGACCTGCACGTCGGCTGTCGTGAGCTCGACATCGCCGCAGTCGAAGCAGCTCGCCCGGATCGTCGCCATCGTGGAGGTTCCTTCCATCCCGTCCGTACCTGGTTTCAGGTTTCGGCAGGCCCGCATCGGTCCTTGAGGGTCCAGGCCTAGGCCGAACGGCCCAAATCATTGGGCCGAACGGCCCAGGAGCCCACCAGGGGCCACCGTGGGTCGACCAGACCTCGTGGTCGACGAGCACGCCCCGTGGTGCCGATGGGTTCGTCGACCGACCATCGAACCCGGCGTCGTGGTGATGGCTCGCCGACGTCGGGTCGCCGACGTCGGGTCGACCGGATCGACCTGACGAGCCAGGATGATGGGCCATGGGATCGCCCCGACTTGCCTCGCTGCGCACGCCACCGGTCGGGTTCGCGCACCGGGGGGCCCGTGCGCATGCGCGCGAGAACACCCTCGAGGCCTTCCAACTCGCGCTGCGGCTGGGAGCGACCGGTATCGAGAGCGATGTGTGGCTCACCGAGGATCAGCAGCCCGTGTTGGACCACGCCGGCGCCGTGGGTGGCCGGCTGCGCCGCCGGCCCATCGCCCGAACGCTCGCCGCCGATCTGCCCCCGCACATCCCCCGGCTCGCCGACCTCTACGCGACGTGTGGCGTCG
Organism: Acidimicrobiales bacterium; assembly: GCA_038235385.1. Taxonomy (GTDB): domain Bacteria; phylum Actinomycetota; class Acidimicrobiia; order Acidimicrobiales; family Acidimicrobilacustridaceae; genus JBBSTY01. Next base: position 8,801 of record JBBSTY010000001.1, read on the forward strand.
GGTTCGACCTGTCGCTGGACATCAAGGACCCGGAGGCCATCGCAACGGTCGTCGCCACGGCACGCGATGCCGGGGCCGAGCACCGTCTGTGGGTGTGCCACCCCGACTGGCAGCTCGTGGCCAGCTGGCGGTCGCTGTCCCCCGCCGTGAAGCTCGTCGACTCGACCCGGCTCATTCGGATCAAGGAAGGGCCCGAACGGCGCGCGGCGTCGCTCCGGACGGCAGGCGTCGATGCGCTCAACCTGCACCACAGCGACTGGAGCGGTGGCCTGATCGCGCTGCTCCACCGCTTCGAGCGCTACACCCTGGGTTGGGACGCGCAGTTCGACCGGACCCTCGACGCGCTCCTCGACGCAGGCATCGACGGGGTCTTCAGCGACCACACCGACACGATGATGGCGGCGATCGCTCGGTTCAGCTGACGGGGAGCGATGCCATCACAGGCCGCCGAACCGACCCGGCGGCCACACCGTGACGAACGCCCGACCGACGATCAGGTCCTGATCGACCGGACCGATCCAGCGGCTGTCCTCGGAGTTGGACCGGTTGTCGCCCATGACCCAGACCGTGCCGGCGGGGACGACGCAGGGATCGTCGATCGTGCACCGGTGGTCCCACGTGACACCGCCCGGACCCGGCAGCGTCACGGTGCCGGGCGGGAGGTAGGGCTCGTCGAGCCGACGGCCGTCGATGAAGACGTTGCCGTCCGACAGCACCACGGACTCGCCGGGCAGCGCGATGACCCGCTTGATCAGGTCGTTGATCTGTTCGGCTCCCGGAGGGGTCACCAACGACGCAGGCTTCTCGAACACGACGACGTCTCCGCGGTTGACGTCGTGGAGCTTGTAGCTGAGGCGGTTGACGAGCACCCGATCATCGATCTCGAGCGTGGGCCGCATGGACTCGGACGGGATGTAGAACGCCTGCACCGCGAACACCCGGACGAGCAGCGCAACCGCGACGGCTCCGGCGACGACCAGGATCCACTCGATCAGCGACCGGGTCGTCGATCGGACGGGCTCGGACCCCTCGGCACCATCGGGGGGTCCCGACAGCTCGCTCGTGGTGGGACTGGCCATGGTGGAGCGTGAACCCTTCGTCGACCCGGTGCCGGCCGAGCCTAACGCGGTCATCCGTGCGGACGGACCCCGGCCGGGGCTCTGCTCCGGCCATCGCGTTGTCGCTCCGGACGGGGTCGAGCGGTCTGGATCCGTGCGACCACCTTCCGGGATCAACCGGATGAGGTGTCGTACCTCGCTCGTATCCGCCCGGCGGCGCGTCCACCGGCACGAGCCAGGTCGTCGGGACCCGCGACCACCTCGACATCGGGCCCCAGGCGCACCAGGAGCCGCTCGAGCCACGCCACGGCGGTGATGGCCATGGTCACGTCGATCGTCCCGTCCCCGCGATCGGTGGACGATTCGGTCGGGTACTGGTCGGCCACCCACCTCGCCGCAGGAGCGAGGCGCAGCGTGACCCGCGGGTCCGAAGGGGCCGATCGGAACACGCCCAGGGTGGGTGCGTCGTCGGGCGGGTCGAAGGTCGCCTCGAGTGCCGTCGCCGAGTGGATCCGGTCCACCCGGAACATGCGATCGCCCCCGGCGACGTGGCAGTGTGCCGCGAGGTACCAGTTGCCCTGGTCGGCGAAGAGCCGGTGGGGGTCGATCTGGCGCGTCGCCCGCTCGTCACGTCCGTAGGTGTAGTAGTCGATCTCCACCCGGTGGTGGTCCTCGATGGCTCGCTGGAGCACCACCATGATCCCTTCGGCAGCTTCGCCGAGCTTGACGTCGACGGCGCCATCGGGATCGAAGCCGAGCGACGCGGCGATCTTGTCGATGCCCCGCGCCAGCGGGCCGGTGGGGTCGGCCCCGGGGACCGACAGCAGGCTCCGCGCCGAGGCGACCAGGCTCAGGCCCTGCTCGGAGGTGAGGCGCAGCGGACGATCGAACCACTGGGGCAGGTGGACGTAGACCATGTCGCCATCGACCACCGCGTCGATCTGCACGTCGGGGGTGTAGGGCGCGACCCCGACGAACGGCAACACGTTGAGATCGGCCAGCAGCGCCTTGCGATCGATCTTGAACCGCGCGCACAACTCGTCGATGCGGACCCCGCCCTGCGCGGCGACCCACGGGATGATCGAGAGCATCCGGCGCATGCGGTCATCGGTGGTCAGCCGGCTCATGCCCAGTGCTCCAGCCACTCGCACATCTGATGGCGGAGGTCGGGCGGCGACAGGATCTCGGCGTGGTCGAGGAACGTGAGGACGAACGATCGGAACGCCGGCCAGTTGGTGACCTCGACCTGGAAAACCATCGCCCCATCGCCTCGCTCCTCGACGACCGCGTCCGGGCCGAGGTGGCCGTGCACCCACGCCGACTGGTCGCCGTCGACGAGCAGCGTCGCCACGACGGGGTCGCCCTCACCGAACTGCCAGGGTTGCGCGGGGCCGCCGCGGACCTCGGTCTCGGGGCGGTCGAAGGAGCCCGGGTCGCCGAGCTCGACGTCGCCCTCGATGCGGTCGACCCGGAAGTTGCGCTCCTCGCCCTGCTCGTGGTCGTTGCCCGTGAGGTACCAGCGGCCTCGTTGGAAGTCGAGCCGGTAGGGGTCGATCGTGCGCAGACGCCCCCGATAGTGCAGGTGGGCCGGCCGCCGTTCGGTGACGGCGGTGAAGAGCGGCCCCAGGTTCGTGTCGCCGGGCAGGGCGGCGACGGGCGCTCCGTCGACCACGTCGGCGGCCCCTCCTCCCCCGAGCTTCCAGAGCCCCTCGATGCCGTGGGCGGAATCGAGGCGAACCGCCGTCGCGGCGAGGTGCAGCGCCGCCAGTTCGTCGGGCTCGAAGCCCGGATCGCGCAGGTAGTAGTCGTCCTCGCGGATCCGGTACCCGTCCGCAGGCGGGTCACTGTGGGTGATCGGCTCCAGCGAGATCGGTACGCCCATCTCGCGGAGGCTCTCCTTGTCACGTTCGAACGCCCGCCGGAACGACGCGTCGCCGTCGGGGTAGCCCGGGATCCGGCTGCGGATCTCGGCCGCGGTCAGCGGACGTGGCGTCTGGAGGAGCGTCATCGTCAGGTTGAGCAGGCGCTCGAGCTTGTCCACGCGGCGATCCTACCGGCGCGCTCCTGGCCACCAGCACGGGCCGGTCAGAGCGATGCGATGAGCTTCTCGACTCGCTCGTCGCGTGACTTGAACGGGTCCTTGCACAGCACGGTGCGCTGCGCCTGATCGTTGAGCTTCAGGTGCACCCAGTCGACGGTGTAGTCGCGCTTTCGCTCCTTGGCCCGGCGGATGAACTCGCCTCGGAGGCGGGCTCGGGTGGTCTGGGGTGGGACATCGACGGCGGTGTCGATGTCGGCGTCGTCGCAGATGCGTTCGACGAGACCCCGGTCCTGCATCTTGTAGAAGAGGCCGCGTGACCGGTTGATGTCGTGGTACTGGAGATCGATCAGCGAGACCCGGGGATGGTTCAGCGGCAGGTCGTGCTTGGCGCGGTACCCCTCGATGAGCTTGTACTTGGTGACCCAGTCGCACTCGCGATCGAGTCCGAGCGGGTCCTTCTCGATCTGGGTGAGGCAGTGCTCCCACATCTCGAGCGTCCGTGTCTCCTGCTCGCTCATGTCGCGGTGCTCGGCGAAGCGCAGCGCGCGGTTGAGGTACTCGCTCTGGATCTCGAGGGCGCTGGCCTCGCGACCGTTGGCCAGCCGAACCCGGCGCGTGCAGGTGATGTCGTGGCTGATCTCGCGAATCGCCCGGATCGGGTTCTCGAGGGTCATGTCGCGGAGCACGACGTTGGGCTCCTCGAGCATCCGCAGCAGGATCGACGCCGCGCCGACCTTCAAGAACGTGGCGTACTCGCTCATGTTGGAGTCACCGACGATCACGTGCAGGCGCCGGTACCGCTCGGCGTCGGCGTGGGGCTCGTCACGGGTGTTGATGATCGGACGGCTCCTGGTGGTGGCCGACGACACGCCCTCCCAGATGTGCTCGGCGCGCTGGCTCATGCAGTACATGGCGCCGCGTGCGGTCTGGAGCACCTTGCCGGAACCGGCGTAGATCTGACGGCTGGCCAGGAACGGGATCAACACCTCGGCGTAGTGGCTGAAGTCGTCGCGACGGCTGGTGAGGTAGTTCTCGTGGCATCCGTAGCTGTTGCCGGCCGAGTCGGTGTTGTTCTTGAACAGGTAGATGACGCCGCGGATCCCCTCCTCGCGCAGGCGGAGCTCGGCGCTCGCGAGGAGCTGCTCGAGGATCCGCTCGCCGGCCTTGTCGTGCACGACGAGGTCGTAGATGGAGTCGCACTCCGGCGTGGCGTACTCGGGGTGGGACCCGACGTCGAGGTACAGCCGGGCGCCGTTGGCGAGGAACACGTTGCTGCTGCGTCCCCACGACACGACCCGGCGGAAGAGGTAACGGGCCACCTCGTCGGGGCTGAGCCGGCGCTGACCCCGCAACGTACAGGTGACGCCGTACTCGTTCTCGAGACCGAAGATGCGACGATCCATGGCCGCACGCTACCGGCGGAACCCGCCGGCGCAGCGCCCCTTCACATCGCGTCGCCCGGATGGGTGACCGGATGACCCGGACCGGGGCACCCCGGGCTCGCCAGGTCCCGGACCGGTACGGTTGTCGCCATGTCGACCCGTCGACGCGAAGCCCTGACCATCGAAGGTCGCGATCGTGATCTCATCCAGTACTTCGCGATGTGCGGGGTGTGGGCGCTGAGCACCTACACCGCCTGCGACATCAGGTGCTCCTACTGCGTCACCTACGCCCAGGGTCCGTCCGAGCCGCGGGTGCCCGTGGACGAGGTCGAGGGCACCCTCGGTCGGGCGCTCGAGGTCGTGCCGACCGCCGGCGTGATCGGTGTCGGCGCCCTGGTCGACGCGTACCCCACGGTCGAGGCCACCGTCGGCATCACCCGTCGGGCCCTGACCGTGCTGCGCGACGAGCAGCGGCCCACCGTGATCGTCACCAAGGGCACCACCGTCGTCCGCGACGTCGACATCCTCGTCGACATGGGGTCAGTGGCGGTGCAGGTGTCGCTCTGCACCACCGACGACGAGAGGTTGCGCCGGCTCGAACCCCATGCTCCCCCGTCCGGGGAGCGTCTCGCTGCAGCCCGGGAGTTGGCGGCAGCGGGGATCGATGTGCGGCTCCTGGTGCAACCATGGATCCCAGACCTCACCGACGTGGCGGCGCTCGCCGATGCTGCTGGTGGGGTCCCGCTGTGGGTGGCGCCTCTGTCGGTCGACACCCCCGCCGTGGCATCCACCGGGTTGGGGCGCCGCTTCACCCAGACGGAGATCAACGAACGGTACCTCGACGAGCGGAACCGGTTCGGACCCCGAGCGGGCATCGTGTGGCAGGAACCGCTCTGGCTCACCGAGCACCAGACCACCCCGTGGGCGGTCCCGGCGCTCCCCCAGGGATCGACGCGAGCTCGAAACGAGGCGGTCGTACGCCGACTCCTCGACGGGCTCCGGGCCGGTGGCGGCCTGCAGGTGTGGTTCGAGACCTGGTCTCCCCACGTGCGCGGCCACGACGTCCGGTCGGTCTCGACGTGGCCCGGCCACGAGCGGTCGGGCTACTTCCGTGACGTGCTGTTCGAGTCGGCGGGGGCGCTCGAGGACCGTCGCTACGAGATCCTCGACCTCCAGGCGTCGGGCAACGAGGTCCACGCCCGCATCGAGGTGTCGGGCCGCCACGTTCGTCCGCTGCTCGGTCGGGCTCCGTCGGGCGAGCTCGTCCGGTTCACCACCGACCACACGTTCCGGTTCGACGGCTTCGGCCTGGCGATCGACGTCACCCAGGACGTGGATCTGACCGCGCTCGACCGATGACCTGCCGTCTCACTCCGCCCGGACCGGGAGCAGCCGGCGTGTGCGTGGTTCGGCCGGCGGTGACGGATCCGGATGGGTGGCCAGGATCTCGCGCTGGGCCTCCAGCAGGTCGCGCAACGCATCGGTCCGTTCGGTGTGCAGCGCCTGGAGCAACTCGGGCCGCCCGCTCCCGATCCCCGTCGTCGCGTCCTCTCGCAGCGCCATGGTGAGGGCGTTGACGGGATCGTGGCAGCAGTCGGCGCAGATCGGCTCTCCCCAGGTGACGAACGCCGACTTCTGCTCGAGCAGCGACAGGATGGAGCGCTCGCTGACACTGCCGAGCGGGGTGCGCTTCTCCCAGTCCGACGAGCAGAGGTAGTAGTTCCCGTCGTAGCCGACGAACGGGAACACGAACGGGGCGGCACAGATCGGTCGTGCACCCGCCTCGGCGAACATGGCCTCGGCGATGCGGCGCTCCGGGTACGTCCGAAACGACATGCCGTCGACGTCGACCGTTCCCGCCCGGTTGAGCAGCGGCGACGGGAAGAAGCGGATGACGCCGAGCTCCCGCCAGAAGCGCTCGACCTCCGCGATCGCCGCCCCGTCCTGACGATGATCGACGAGGACGATCGTGAGGTCGCAGCGGCCGTCAGCGAGCTCGAGGAAGCGCACCACGTTCTTGCGCAGGCGATCGAACGGCACCTTGTACACCTCGACGTAGTCGTCGCCGAGCGAGCCGCAGTTGATGAAGATGCCGCGCAACCCGGCATCGAGCAGCGAGCGTGTGAGCTCCTCGGTGAGCAACGATCCGTTGGAGCACATCTGGGGCTCGAACCCGGCGTCGCTCGCCAGGCGCAGGTAGTTCGCGAGTCGGGGGTTCAACGTCGGCTCACCCAACCCGCAGAGCGACATCTGCACCACGGCGCCGCGCCCTTCGGCCATGGCGTCGCGGAACTCCACCGCCCGCCGGAGGACCTGGTCGAACACCTCGGGGCGCATGGTCCCCTCGTGCGGGGTTCGATCACGTGGACAGAAGTCGCAGCCTGCGTTGCAGCGATTCGAGACCTCGATGTCGAGACAGAACTCGCTCGCGAGCAACGGGTGCAGGCGACGGTGCTCGCGGTGGAACTCCTCGGCGGTCCAACGGTCGGCCATCGGCCAGCCCCCTTCCGGTTCGTGGCCATTCTTCCCGCTGTCGCCAGAAGGTCAAGCCGTCGAGCCGACAGGACCGCTCAGTCGGTCGTTCGCAACAGCTCGGACAGCTCAGCGGGATCGAGTCGTCGGAACGCCCGACGGGTCGCCGAGCGTTCGAGCACGCCGGCTTCGAGGTCGTCCGCCGTGAGCTCGCGATCTGGCCCCGCCAGAGCGCTCACCACGGCACGCAAGGCGGCCCCGAGCGTCAGGTCGGGCGCCGCCGCCTCCTCGAGCCGGATGCGGATGGCGTCGGCCTCGCCGCCCAGCACCGTGAGCCTCTGCTGGTCCATCACGGTGCCGTCGTAGAGGATGTGGAAGAGGCGGTCCTGGCTGATGTCGGTGCCCACCTCGGCGACGAGGATCTCGACCTCCATGGGCTTCATCTCGTGGGTGAACACCTGGCCGAGGATCTGGGCGTAGGCGTTGGCCAGGCCGCGAGCGTCGACGTCCTCGCGGCTGTACGAGTAGCCCTTGAGATCGGCGTGGCGGACCCCGGCGATGCGGAGCTGATCGAACTCGTTGTACTTGCCCACACCGGCGAAGGCGATGCGGTCGTAGATCTCGCTCACCTTGCGCAGCGTGTTGGACGGGTTCTCGGCACAGATCACGATGCCGTCGTCGTACACGATCGCCGCGAGGCTCCGCCCGCGGGCGATCCCCTTGCGGGCGTAGTCGGCGCGGTCCTTCATCACCTGTTCGGGAGCGACGTAGAACGGCATGCTCATGGTGCTTCGCCTCGGTCGGGATCGGTCTCGTCAGCGGTGACCTCGAAGTGGGTGGTCGAGGTCTCCGGCGGGCGGGGTCGTTGCGCGGCCGCACGTGCCTCGAGCTCGGCCAGGAGCCCGGAGAACCGGGAGGCGATCTCGTCGTCGTCGACCCGGGTGAACCCGTCGGCGGTGATGGTGGCGATCACCGGGAAGATGCGCCGCACCAGATCGGGGCCTCCGGTGGCCGAGTCCTCGTCGGCGGCCTGGAAGAGCGCGTTGATGACGAGGTCGAGGGTGTCCGCCCGGGACTGGCCCTCGCGGAAGCCCAGCTTGATCACCGTGCCCGCATGGAGCGAGCCGGAACCGGTCGCTGCGAAGTTGCTCTCCTCGTACCGGCCCCCGGTGACGTCGTACTGGAACAGTCGACCTGCGTCTCGGCGGACGTCGAAGCCGGCGAAGAGCGGCACCACCGCAAGTCCCTGCATCGCGGCCGGGAGGTGGTTGCGCACCATCTGCCCGAGCTGGTTGGCCTTGCCCTCGAGGCTGAGCGCCGCGCCCTCGACCTTCTCGTAGTGCTCGAGCTGGAGCTGGAAGAGCTTGACCATCTCCATCGCCGGTCCCGCGGCCCCCGCGATCGCCACGCCGGAGTGCCGGTCGGCCGGGAAGACCTTCTCGATGGCGCGATGCGCGATCAGGTTCCCCGACGTCGCCCGACGGTCCCCTGCCATCACCACGCCGTCGGCGTAGCGCACCGCGACGCACGTGGTGGCGTGGGTGATGTCGAAGGCGGTGCCGATCGCGCTGGTGGGCACCGGCGGTTGCAGATCTGCCTGGCGGAGCAGCCGGGCGAAGTCCGGCCCGGGGTCGTCCCAAGCGTTGAAGGTGGGGAGGTTCACAGCGAGCACGTTACCGGGTCGATCGGGGGTGCCCGGGAAGCGGCCTACTCGCCGCCCTTCTGGATGTAGGACTTCACGAAGTCCTCGGCGTTGGTCTCCAGGACCTCGTCGATCTCGTCGAGGAGGTCGTCGAGCTCGGCCTTGAGCTTCTCGCCCGTCTCGGACGTGCCCGGGGTGACGGCGACCTCGTCGTCCTGCTTGGCCGGTGCCTGCTTCTTGATCTGCTCGCGTTCAGCCATCGGTGCAACCTACTGGGCTCATGGGGCGATCCCGGACCGGGAAGGCCACGGTGGTGGTGGTCCGGCGGGGCCGACCAGAACCTGCTCCGGAACACTCTACGGTCGGTCCGTGCGGTTGCGGCGGCCCCGCCGACCGCGCCGGCGCGATCAGGAACCGAGTCGGGCCAACAGCTCGGCCGCGGTGTCGACCTCGTCGAGCAGCGCCCCGACGTGGGCACGCGTGCCCCGACCCGGCTCCATCATCGGGACCCTCCGCAGCGGATCCTGTCCGATGTCGAAGACGAGCGAGTCCCAGTTGGCAGCGACGATGTCGTCGGGCCAGCGCTTGAGGCATGTGCCTCGGAAGTACGCCCGGGTGTCGACGGGAGGGTCGGTGGTGCCGCGCTCGACCTCGTCGTCGTGGGTGATGCGTTCGAGGCCGCACCGATCGAACAGCGACTTGCCGGGCCGCAGGTCGTGGTACTGCAGGTCCATCGCCGCCAGCCGGGCGTCGTCCCAGGACAGGTCGTGGCGCTCGCGGTACCCGTTGATCAGCCGGTACTTGGCCACCCAGTCGAGTTGTCCGGCCAGGCTCATCGGGTCCGATTCGAGGGCTGTGAGCACCGACTCCCAGCGGGCGAGCACGTCGGCGCCGACGTCGCCGCCGACCTGGTCGAGCCCGTGGGTCTCGGCGTACTTGCGCGCCCGATCGAGCAGCTCCCACTGCACCTCGAGCGCCGTGACGGTGGTTCCGTCGACGAGCTCGAGGGGTTTGGTGAGCGACAGGTCGTAGGAGACCTGGCGGAGCGCACGGACGGGGGTGTGGAAGATGAGCTCGCGTGGCAGTGCGTCGTCCTCCACCATCGCCAGGACGAAGGCCGTGGTTCCCACCTTGAGGTAGGTGGACACCTCGGCCAGGTTGGCGTCGCCGACGATGACGTGCAGGCGCCGGTACTTCTGGGCATCGCAGTGCGGCTCGTCCCGGGTGTTGATGATCGGACGCTTGAGCGTGGTCTCGAGGCCGACCTCCTCCTCGAAGAAGTCCGCCCGCTGGGTGATCTGGAACGGGACCTCGCCGGAGCCCATGTTGGCCGCTTCGGATCCGACCTTCCCCGCCCCGGTGAAGATCTGTCGGCTGATGAAGTGGGCGGTGGCGTGGGTGACCACCTTCCCGAACGGCACGGTCCGGTCCATCAGGTAGTTCTCGTGGCAGCCGTAGCTGTTGCCCTTGCGGTCCGAGTTGTTCTTGTAGACGACGATCTCCTGGCCCTCGGGCAGGATCCGGTTGGCGGCCGCCATCGACCGGCGCAGCACCAGCTCCGCCGACTTGTCGAACACCACGATCGAGCGGGCGTCCGCGCACTCCGGTGTCGACAGCTCGGGGTGCGCGTGGTCGACGTAGTACCGGGCCCCGTTGGTGAGGACGCAGTTGACCAGGTGCGTCTCGATCTCCGGGGGCATGGCCGCGCTCGGGGCGCTCCCCCGCGCGTCGTTGCCCGGCGACTCGTCCTCGAAGTCCCAACCGACCTTCGGGGCGGGCCCCGCCTCGGCGCCGACCCGCAGCACCTCGTTGATGTAGGCGTTGATCAACATCGATGATGCCGCGATGGGGTTCGGCTCCGCCGTGCCCGTCACCATGATGCCGAACTCGGTCTCGATGCCGATGATCTTGTTGATCGCCACCCGTGCAGGCTACCGGTCGGGCTCCGCGGCCGGGCCGGGACCCGATGCCGAGCACCACGACGCGCTGCGTCGGAACGGGGGCCGCCAACGGTGTGGCGGCTTCAGGACGGCGTGTACGACGCGACGAAGCGATCGAAGTCGACTGCGTCTCCCGCCCCGCTGATGACCACGAGGAGGTGCGTGCAGCCCGGCGCGTTGAAGGCGACGCCTCGGACCGACGCCTCGCCGTCGTTCGCCGAGCCGCGGAAGGTGAGCGATGGCGATCCGGCGACGTTCCCCCACTCGCGCGTCAGGATCGTGATGCCGCCCCCCTTGGCGGCGCCGTCGACTGTTGCGGTGACCAGCGCCGCCTCGTCGTCGGGGACGTAGCCGGGGGCGTAGGTGTACAGGATGCTGGCGTACTCGGTGGAGCCGACCTGGGCGAGCACCGCCTCCCCGTGGTCGAGGTTGCCCGCCCCCGGGAGTTGGCCGGCCGGCTCCGGCGCCACCGGGAACGCCAGGCTGAACGAGCCGTCGGCGGCGGTCCACGGCACCCAGGCCACCGTGGTGGTGGGTCCGGTCTCGTCGATGACCGCCGCCGCCACCGACGTGTCGCTCGGCGCGGGCGTACCGAGCAGGGCCACGGCCAGGATGCACACCACCACGATCGCCACCAGGGCGCCGCCGACGCCCAGCACCACGAGTGCGACGGTCGGCCCGCCCGATCGACGTGGAGGCCCACCGTGGACCGGAGGGTCGAACGCTGCGTGCGGGGCTCCGAGGCCGCCCGGCGCACGCCACGCCGTCGGCACCGCCGGCATCGGCGGCGGTGGTGGTCTCGGCGATGTCGGCCCTGTCGAGCCGAGTGACGACCCGCCCGCCGGTGACGGGTGCGCGCGTTCGCGATCGGGTCGGAGCCCCTCGGGGTCCCAGCCGCAGGCATGGCACCAGTCCCAGTCCCGCTGCACCTCGACGCCGCAGGTCGGGCACGTGATCATCGAGCGCGATCCTTCCCGGACGAATCCACGGTCAGACATCCTTGCACGTGTCGCGGTCCGATCCGTGCGCGTGGGCCGCGCCCGATCTCGTGCGTGGTCGCCCTCCTGACCACGCTCGGCGGCTACAGGTACTGGCCGGTGGCGACCCGTTCGATGGCGCGACCACCCTCGGCGTCGTCGTCGTCGTGCTTCTTGATGAGCGTGCGCACGTAGACGATGCGTTCGCCCTTCTTGCCCGAGATCTTCGCCCAGTCGTCGGGGTTGGTGGTGTTCGGCAGGTCCTCGTGCTCCTTGAACTCCTGGTGGATGGAGTCGATGAGGTCCTGGGTGCGGATGCCGTTGCCGGAACCGTCGATGACCCGTTTGATGGCGAGCTTCTTCGCGCGCCGGACGATGTTCTCGATCATGGCGCCCGAGGAGAAGTCCTTGAAGTACATGACCTCCTTGTCGCCGTTCTGGTAGGTCACCTCCAGGAACTGGTTGAGCTCGTCGTTGCGGTACATCTCGGCGACGGTGTCCTCGATCATGGCGAGGGTCGCCTTGTCGGGGTCGCCACCGCCCAACGATCGGACCTCGTCGGCATCGAGCGGCAGGTCAGAGGAGAGGTACCGGCCGAAGATCTGTGCCGCCGCCGTCTCGTCGGGGCGGTTGATCTTGATCTTCACGTCGAGCCGTCCCGGTCGGAGGATGGCCGGATCGATGAGGTCCTCACGGTTCGAGGCGCCGATCACGATGACGTTCTTGAGGGTCTCGACCCCGTCGATCTCGGTGAGCAGCTGCGGGACGATCGTCGACTCGATGTCCGAGCTGATCCCGGTGCCGCGGGTGCGGAAGAGCGAATCCATCTCGTCGAAGAAGACGATGACCGGCCAGCCCTCCTCGCTCTTCTCGCGTGCTCGTTGGAACACCAGGCGGATCTGGCGCTCGGTCTCGCCGACGTACTTGTTGAGCAGCTCGGGGCCCTTGATGTTGAGGAAGTAGCTGCGGGCATGGGTGTCGCCGCTGACCTCGGCCACCTTCTTCGCGAGCGAGTTGGCCACCGCCTTGGCGATGAGGGTCTTGCCGCAGCCGGGCGGGCCGTACAGCAGGATCCCCTTGGGGGCCGGCAGCCGGTACTCGGCGAAGAGGTCCTGATGGACGAACGGGAGCTCGACCGCATCGGTGATCATCTCGATCTGCTCGTCGAGGCCGCCCACGTCGCTGTAGGAGATGTCGGGAACCTCCTCGAGCACCAGTTCCTCGACCTCCGGACGGGGGAGCTTCTCGAGCAGCAGCCCCGAACGCGTGTCCATGAGCATGGTGTCGCCGGCGCGGATCTTCTCGTCCTTCAGGTGATCGGCGAGCTCGACGACGCGCTCCTCGTCCGCGCGGCCGACGATCATCGCCCGGGACCGGTCCTCGAGGACCTCGCGCAGGGTGACGACCTCGCCGGACGACTCGGGCGCGCGGCAGATCACGACGTTGAGCGATTCGTTGAGGACCACCTCGGCGCCTCGCCGCAGGTCGTTCTCGTCGAGGTCGGGGTGCACGGAGACGCGCATCTTGCGTCCGCTGGAGAACACGTCGACCGTACCGTCGTCGTTGCGACCCAACAGGGTGCCGTAGGCGCTCGGCGGTTGGGTGAGCTTGTCGACCTCCTCGCGCAGCGCGGCGATGTGCTCGCGAGCCTCGCGGAGGGTGTAGGTGAGCTTCTCGTTCTGCGAGATCGCCTGCGCGAGTTGGCCCTTGGTGTCGAGCAGGCGCTCCTCGAGCGTGCGCACGCGCTTGGGCGCGTCCTGGAGGCGACGCCGCAGCACCGCCACCTCCTCCTCGAGGGAGGACGCCTGCTCGCGAAGCTCCGCGAGCTGGTTCGACGAGGCGGTCTGATCCTGGTCGGACTCGGGCTTCTCGATGGGAAACACCCCCTTCGACGGCGGTCGTGGGCACCCTATACCCGACCTCTGGACGAACAGCGGAGGCGGGTGCGAGGGAGCGGATCGCTCGGTGCCATCGCGGACGGACCCGGCGCGACGTGGTCGACGACCGATCCGACCGGTGCGCCGCTCCCGGCGACGGTCGCCGCCGGCCGCCGGAGAACCGGGTGAATTTCACAGGCCGATCCCGTGTAAACCTGGACGGTGGGCGCGTAGGATGACGCCGAGGCCTCACGCAGTGGCCACGAGCACCGGAGGAGCGGCAATGAAGGTCTGGATCGATCAGGATCTCTGCACGGGTGACGGGTTGTGCGAGGAGATCGCGCCCGACGTCTTCACGCTGCTCGACGACGGGCTCGCCTACGTCAAGGAAGGCGCCAAGGTGTTCAGCGACCCGGGTGGCGCCGAAGGGGTCGCGGTCGTGCCGGCAGGCCAGGAGGAGGCGACCATCGAGTCGGCCGAGGAGTGCCCCGGCGAGTGCATCTTCATCGAGCTCGACTGATCGTCGCGCCCGGTGGTGCTCCCGGCGATCAGGTCGATCCGGTGCACGCGCCGGTGCTCACCGTCTGACCGAGGTCACCCGTGAGCAGGGCGTCGAGCTCGTCGACCGACAGGGCGTAGGCCACGTCGGCGCGGTCGGGAGCGATGGCGAAGGCGACCCCGACGACGGTGCCCGTCGGGCTCACGAGCGCCGATCCCGAATCGCCCGGTCGGAGCGACGATCGCAGCTCGAGCACGTCCCGGCTGGTGACGCCGGTCCCGTAGATGTCTCGGCCGACGGCGTTGATCCGTCGCGACACCGCGAAGGGGGCGATGCGGAGCGCCCCTCCCCCAGGGTGCCCGAACACCCCGCCCGAGGCGTCGGTGTCCGATGGTGCGATGGTCAGCGGGTCGCGATCGAGACCTGGTGCCCGCAGGACCGCCAGGTCGCGGTTCGGATCGAAGGCGACGACGGTTGCGTCCACCCGGCGACCGTCATCTCGGATGACCTCGGTGGCCGACTCGCCCGAGACCACGTGGGCGTTGGTCACGACCAGGTCCTTCCCGGCGACCCAACCGGTTCCGTCCTGGATCTGACGACACGCCACGCCCTCGACCTTGACCACCGAGCGGGCGACGCGAGCGCCGGTCTCGGCCGAGATGCCGGTGGCCTCGGGAGGCGGGCCGAGGTCCGGCGTCGGGCTGAGCCCCTCGAACACCGCCGGGAAGTTGCCCTCGCCGAAGAGCGAGCGCATGGCCTGGATGCTGTCGGGCGCGTCGGGGAGGTAGCCGTCGAGCTCTCGGGCCACGGCCGACGAGGTGGCCTGCTCGGCCGGGAACCCGGAGGCGCCGACCAGGACGGGAAGCAACAGCCAGACCAGGACCGCGACGCCCACGACACCGGCGACGGCGCCGGCCGCGCCGTCGATGCGCCGCACGGCCGCACCGGCGGCGCGTGGGCGGAGGCGGTTGCCGATCAGGAAGCCGAGGCCCTGGCCGACGAACGCACCCGTGAACACCACCGCGAGCGTGGTGACCAGCAGCACGAACTGGTCGTTCCCGCGGAGGTGGTCGAGCACGAACGGCAGCAGCCGGATCGCGGCCAGCAGACCGAGCGCCATCCCGATCCAGGAGATCACCCGCGTCACGAACCCCAGTCGGTACCCACCGATCGCCGCCGTGATCGCGACGAGGGCGATGACGGCGTCGAGGAGGTTCACCGGCGCGACGGCAGCTGGATCACGAGCGGTCAGATGCCGAGGAGGCGGGCGTGGGTGAGGAAGCCCGTGTGCGCGACCATGCGGTGATCCGGACGCACCGCCTGGCCCTCGATGTGCCAGGTGCGGTTGAGCACCTCCAGGGTCTCGGCGAGCTGGAACCGCGACCCGGCCAGCGCCTCGCGGAGCTGCACCGCCTGGGTGATGCTCGGCGTGTACGCCACGAACACGCCGCCCGGACACAGCGCCACCTCGGCGTGCTTGACGACCTGCCACGGTTCCGGGAGGTCGAGGACGACGCGGTCGAGGCCGGTCTCGTCGATGCCGTCGTAGCAGTCCCGTTCCGACACGTGGTAGCGGTCCAGTGCCTCCGCGCCGAGGAACGCCTCGACGTTCTCCTGGGCCTTGGCCGCGAAGTCGGCGCGCAGCTCGTACCCGGTGACATCGGCGCCGGCCCGGAGCAGGGTCATCGACAGCGCACCGGACCCGATGCCCGACTCGAGCACGCGGGCACCCGGGAAGATGTCGGCGAGCATCAGGATGGGTCCGAGGTCCTTCGGGTAGATGACCTGGGCGCCGC
Source organism: Acidimicrobiales bacterium (assembly GCA_038235385.1). GTDB lineage: Bacteria > Actinomycetota > Acidimicrobiia > Acidimicrobiales > Acidimicrobilacustridaceae > JBBSTY01. The sequence goes on from JBBSTY010000001.1 coordinate 24,485, forward strand.
GCGGCATCTTGAGCACGAAGTCGGCCAACGTGGGCCGGAACGCGTCGTAGCGCGAACCGCGGGTGGACGTGACCACGATGCCCTCGTCCCGTCCGATGAGGTCGTCGTGGCTGATGAACCCGGCGTGGGAGTGGAACTCCCCACCTGCCTTGAGGGTGATGAGGTACCACCGCTTCTTGGCGTCGATGAGCAGGACCTTGTCGCCCGTGTCGAACGGTCGACTCATGCGCGGACATCCTTGGTTGGACGGTGGGTGGGAACGAGCTCGACCGGGACCGAGCCGTCGTCGGGTTCGGCCGGGAGCAGATCGATGTCGTCGATCGACGGATCCGGGTGGACGTGGTCGCCGAACCAGGCATCGAGGCGGACGTCGTGATCGCCCGCCGGCAACTGCCCGCCCGCTCGGGTCACGAGGCGGCAGAACGCGCACACCTCGGTGGAGGTGGGCGAGCCGCATTCGGCGCAGGGGGTCAGTGCGGCCTGGTCCGCTGCCGACTCGGCCTGGAACCGCTCGGATGCCCGATCGAGGAAGCCGAAGTAGAAGCTGTGCTTGGCGCCGGCCGAGGTGGCCTCGATGGCGTTGAGCGCCTCCTTGTAGCCGATGTGCTTGTTCCCCTTGGCCATCGGGCACTCCTCGACGATGTAGTCGATGCCCTTCACGACGCAGTAGGCGGCCATCTCGCGCTCGCCGAGGCGGACGAGCGGCTTGACCTTCCGAGGGAAGCCGTCGCGTGCCGGCAGCACCGGGAGCTGCCGGCCGAGGTACTCGGTCTGCCAGTGCAGCACGTTGCCGAACAGCACCGCCGCCTCGTCGTCGAGGTTGTGCCCGGTGGCCACGACGTCGTAGCCACCCTCGATCGCGGCCTGGTCGAAGAGGTGTCGCTTGGAGAGGCCGCAGGCCGAGCACGGCTTGCGCTTGGCGGCACGGGATCCGTTCGGGATGTCGAACCCGTAGTCGCCGGGCAGGCTCGTGGTGATCAGCGTGGCGCCCCGGCGCTCGGCGAACGCCTGGGCGTAGCGGGCGGACTCGTCCGAGTACTCCCCGATGCCCAGGCCGATGTACAGGCCGTCGGCCTGGTAGCCGAGATCGAGGAGGATGTCCCAGACGGCGAGGGAGTCCTTCCCGCCCGACACGGCGACGAGGCAACGCTCATCGGTGGTGAGCATGGCGAACTGCTCGATGGCCTTGGTGACCTGGTCGCGGCACAGGCGCAGGAAGTGCTCGGTGCAGAAGTTGGCGTTGTGCCGACGGATGTCGATGATCGCGGGTTCGCGGCACACCCGGCACTTCACGTGGCACCTCCGGAGATGACGGGACGGATCTCGACGACAGCTGCGTCGTCGAGCAGGGCGTCGCCGGGCACGAGGGTGCCGTCGCTGATCACCAGCACCGACTCGCGGTTGAGGTCGAGCTTGATCAACAGCGACACGACGCTCACGGGTCCGGCGAGCTCGAGCTCGCGACGAGGGTTGCGCAGGAGGACCTTCACGGGACCCATTGTGGCACTCCCCCCGGTGGCACCTTCCCCGGGCTCGCCGTCGGTGGGGGTGTGGGCCGCCGACCCGCAGTGTCGGATCGGCCGATCAGCCCGCCCTGGCCGCCGTCCGTCGCTGCTTGCGGGGGATCTTGCGCGGGACCTGGGTGATCACGATGCGCTGTCCGGGTTCGAGGACCTCTCGCAGCACGACGCGCTCGGTGCCGCCCGTGGCCCGCCGGAGCGCCCGCACGCCCCACAGACCCCCGCCGAGCACCAGCCAGAGCTTCCTGCCGTTGAGGATGCCCTCGACCACGCTCTGCTCGCGCAGGTACCGGGTGTAGTCGGACCAGCCGAAGAGCGCTCGCCGCACCTGCGAGAGCACCCAGGCGGCGGGCCTGACCGAGCGTCGGAAGGCCGCGAAGATCGCCCAGGTGGCGAGGCCCTGGCCGACGGTGGCGGGGGTCGGCCGGTTGGCCATCAGATGCGCCGGATCTCGACCACGGTGCGGGTCTTGCGCCCGCGGCGTCGGCCGAACCAGAAGGCGGCGACGACCACCACGACGACCACGACGGCGCCGACGGTGGCGGCGTAGCTGCGGACGTCGTCGGTGACGATGTCGACCTCGCCCTGGAGCTCGCGGAACTTGGCCTCGATGTCCTCGCGGCTGACGTTCGAGGTGGCGGTCACAGGCCGGAGTCTCCCACGGGATCCAGGCCCGAGGCGCGATCCGGGTTGACCGAGTCGAACGCCTTCTTCATGCGCAGCGACACCCAGACCATGAACAGGCCGAGCACCAGGACGGCGCCGAGGTACGGGACGAACGTCCAACCCGGTCCGTCGCGGAACCACGGCACCTGGGTCTGGAGGGCGCGGAGCGTGGCCATCGTCAGCAGGAAGATGGCGAGCGTGACGCAGAACGAGCCGGCCATGCCCCACTTGAACTGGCGCGACAAATCCTTGAGCGGGCCGATCGTCTCCTGCTGGGCGTAGGACTTGAGCAGCTCCCAGAGCTCCTGGAAGACCTGCTGGAAGCTCTTGGGCTGGGGCACGGCTCACTCGCGTTCGGTGCGTCGGAGGTGGCGGCGGGTCCCGTCGGTCGGGCCCGCCCGTGGTCAGGACGGTGTGCAGTTCCTATCCCGCAGGCCGATCATCATGCAAGCACCCGGCACTCGGCACCCGGCATGGATCACGGGAGCTCGTCGTCGGCGTCGTCGGCCGATCCCATGGTGAGCCGCTGGTGGAGGAAGGACTCCTCCTCCGCAAGGAGCGCGGCGAGCCGATCGAGGCGCTGCGTGCTGCCGGGCACGGCCAGGAGCGATTGGTGGTCCATCGGGCCGGTGGGGCTCAGGGCGGCGATCTGGTAGCTGGCGAGCGACGGATCCTCGGCCACGTCCACGGTGGCGGCGGCCGCGGGGTCACCCAGCTCGGAGGTGAGCGCGAGCACTCGGCGCAGCTGGGAGAGGACCTCGGAGCGCACCGCTGATCGGCTGCGTCGGTCGTTGTCGTCGTGGTGGTCGGCGGTGTCGGGATCGGGCCAGTCCTCGACCTCGGCCCGGGGGTACGGATCGTCGGGCAACCAGGTGATCACCCGGATCCGCTCGCTCCCCACCGCCCCCACGGCCCAGCGACCATCGGGCAGCTCCTGCGCATCGAACACGTGGGCGACCGTCCCGACCATCGACCGGATGTCACCCCCGCCCACCTCGCTCCCCCGCTCGATCAGGACCACGCCGAACTCGCGGTCACCGGCGAGGCAATCGCGAACCAGGTCCCGATAGCGGGGCTCGAAGACGTGCAGCGGGAGCAACACGCTCGGGAACAGCACCGAACCCAGCGGGAACATCGGCATGACCGGCATGCCCCCACGCTAGGTGCGCCATCAGGGTCGAGGTCGAGCCGGCGGACCGTCAGGGTGGCGACGGCGGTCTCGGTCCGAGCTCGGCCAACGTCGGTGCCTGCGGGTAGTCGACCAGAGCCAGTGCCAGCTGATCCTGGACGCTGGCGTCGGTCCCGATGCCGTTCTGGATGAACGCGAACGTGACCACCTCGTCGTTGGCGGTCGTGACGAAACCGGCGAGGCTGGCGACCGGCGGTGTGGTGAGCGTTCCGGTCTTCGCCGCCACGCGACCCTGGGTCGACGGGCCGCCCATGCGCTTGCGGAGCGTCCCCCGCTCGCCCGACACGGCCATGCCGCGCCCGATCACCGAATCGGGACCCTCGGCGTCGAGGAGATCGACCAGCAGCGAGCAGGTCAACCGGTTGTCCACGTCGAGACCGGAACCATCGTTGATGACCACACCAGCGGTGGGGAGCCCACTCGCCTCCAGGTGCTCGAGCGTGGCCCGGGTGCCCGCCGCGGTGGTGCCCGATCCCGACGCTCGGAAGCCGAGCTCCTTCGTGAGCAGCTCGGCGGTGGTGTTGTCGCTCCAGGCGAGGGTCTCGGTGATGATGTCGCCGAGCGGCGCAGAGTCCAGGCGGGCGATCTCGGTGGTGGTCGCCGGGGCGCGCCCGGTGGCGGGGATCCCTCGGACGGCCACGCCGCGTGCCTCGAGCAGCGTCTCGAAGGTCTGCGCCGCGAGCAGAGGGGGGTCGCCGGGCTGGCGGTTCGCGCTGGCGCGGTCGGGTGACTCGGCGTACCCGGTGACCCCGTGGTTCACGACCAGGGCGCTGAGCGAACCGACGGTGTCCTCCCGTCGATACCGTTCGGGCCACGTGGCGACCGCTCGCTGGTCGTCGTACCGGGTGTCGTCGCCGACGATGTTGCCGGTGATCTCGGTTATCCCCGCAGCCGCGATGCGGTCGGCGAGGACATCGGGATCGTTGACCGGTTGGTTCGCATCGTCGAACGCCATCCGGTAGCCGTCGGTGTTGAGCATGGCGTCGCCGCCGCCGACGATCCACAGATCACCCTGGATGACCCCGCCATCGGCGGGTCCGGATGCGACCGCCGTGGTGCTCAACCGCTCGTCGGCGCCCATCTCCTGGAGGATCGCGTAGCTCGTGAGGAGCTTGTTGGTGGAGGCGGGCTCGACCGGGAGCGACTCGTTGTGGTCGAAGACCGCCCGGCCGTGGTAGCTCACGCTGAGGCAGCTCGTGTCGGGAGCCTGGTCGACGACGTCCTGGACGGCGGCGGTGAGCTGCGCGTCGGCGATCCGGGACCGCAGCAGGTCCGGGAGCCGGCGGGCCGAGAGGATCGGGGTGGTGAGCCGCTGGCTCGGCATGGTCGTGCCGGGGGTGGCCGCCGGTTCCTGGGCCTGGGCCGGGGAGGCTCCGAGGAGGAGCACCAGCGCGAGCGCGGCGACGACGCCCGGCGCTCGGCCGGTGCGAGTTGGGTTCGAGAGCATCCACGTCACCGTAGGGAACCTCGAGCGGCGAGTGGTGGCACGGAGGTGGCGGTCACGGGCGACGTCGGCGCCAGCGTGCGTAGCGCCAGGCGTGACCGAGCGCGATCACCGCCCGGTTCGACGATGGGTAGCAGTAGCGGCCCGACCCCCGGACCGCCTCGACCGATGCGTTCTCGGGCATGGCGACAGCGAGCTCGGTGGCCATGAGGATGGGCTTGCCCAGCTCGTCGATCAGCTCCGACGCGGTGACCGCGTAGCGCTCCTCCTGGCGCTCGTGGAAGGCGACGATCCGCTCGAGGCCGTGGTCGGGGTAGAACGGGCCCTCGCGCTCCATCCGGGCGGTGTTCCCCTGGATGCCCATGCCGAGGAAGATCACGGCGTCCACATCATCGGACCGGGCGGCGGCGGCCAGGACCGCCGGCACCGTGTCCTTGGTCTCGCCGCCGGCGAGGTCGACGGGGTTGTTGCGGCTCCACCGGGGTGGCAGCAGCGCATCGAGCTCGCCCAGCAGCGGCGCTCCCATCGGGGCCAGCTCGAGATCGCTGACCGAGATGGCGTCCGCCGTGACGACGCCCCAACCGCCGGCGGTGGTGACGACCATGACACCGGGTCCGGTGGGCAGCGGCTGGGTGGCGAAGGTGGCGGCGGCCTCGTAGGCCTCCTCGATCGACGAGGCTCGGACCGCTCCCGCCTGGCGGCACATGCCGTCGAAGACCGCGTCGTCGGTGGCGAGCGAACCGGTGTGGCTCGCGGCCGCGCGGGAGCCGCCGGCCGTGGCGCCACCCTTGACGACGACCACCGGGATCTTGCGACACACCTCACGCAGGCGCTCGTAGAACCTGCGCCCGTCGGTGACGCCCTCGACGTAGGCCAGCGCCACGTCGGTCTCGGGATCGTCGGCGAAGTACTCGAGGAAGTCGACGACACCCACCTGGGCGGCGTTGCCAGCCGACACCGCGCGGCTGACACCGACGCCCGCGGCATGGGCGTAGTTCATGAACGACGACACGAAGTTGCCCGACTGGCTGGCGATGCCGATGCGCCCGGGGGGCGGGTACGGCGCGACGATCTGCGCGCACAGGTTCGACGGCGTCGAGATCAGCCCTTGACCGTTCGGACCCACGATGAGCAGACCCAGCTCGTCGGCCAGGGCGACCAGCTCGTCCTGGGCGCGCTTGCCGTCGGCGCCGGCCTCGCCGTAGCCGGCCGAGGCGAGGAACGCGGCCCGGATGCCCTTGTCGGCGGACCTGCGGAGCAGGTCGGCGTTGCTCGAGGCCGGTGTGCACACGAACACCATGTCGGCCGCACCATCGGGCACCTCGTCGATGTCGGCGAGGGTCTGCACGCCCAGCACCTCGATGCGTTCGCGGTTGGTGCCGAACACCTGACCGCGGTAGCCCGACGCCAAGATGTTGTGCAGTGCGACGAACCCGAACTTGCCGGGATGCGAGGAGACCCCCGCCACCACGACGCCCTTCGGGTCGAAAAGGGCACGGAACTGGTCGAGGCGAGCGACCGGGGTGCTCATGACCGCACCTCCACCAGCGCATCGACGGCGATCGGGCGGCCGTCGACGACGATCAACGGGTTGAGGTCGGCCGACGCGATCGACGGCTCGGCCTCGGCGGCCCGCGAGAGCCCGAGCAGGATGTCGACCAGAGCTTGCCGGTCGACCGGCGGCTCACCGCGGAACGCACCCAGGATCTTCTGGGATGCCAGGTCGTCGATCATGTCCTCCGCATCGATCTGGTCGATGGGGACGAGACGGATGCTGACATCGGCGACCGCCTCGGCGAGGATCCCACCCAGCCCCAGCACCACGGTCATGCCGAACTGCGGATCGTCGGCCAGGCCGGCGATCAGCTCCCGGCTCCCGGCGACCATGGGCGCCACGAGCACCTCGACGGGCCCGTCCGCAGGCGTGGCGGCCGCGAGGAGCTCGGTGGCCGCGGCGCGCACCTGGTCCTCGTCGGTGAGACCGAGCTTCACCAGGCCGCGCTCGGTCTTGTGGGCGATGGCGTCACCGCACAGCTTGGCGACGACCGGGTAGCCGAGCGCGGTGGCGGACCGGGCGGCGGCGTCGGGCGTCGCCGCCAGCCGTTCGTCCGCCATGGGTACGCCGAAGCGGCCCAGGAGCTCCTTCGACGCCGATTCCGAGAGCGTCGTACCTGCGGTGTTGGACATGGTGGCGCACCGTACAAGCCGTTCGGAGAGCGCACCCAACGCGTCGGAGACGTCGGTGGGTGCGGGACCGACCTCAGGGATCCGGGAGCAGCGCGGTGCGGAAGAAGATGCGGATGTTCTCGAGTCGACGCTCGAGCATCTCGGGATCCCGCGGGTCGCGCCCGAGCAGCGTCTCCCAGAAGTGGAGGTCGCTGAAGTAGCTCATGAGCGCCCCGTACCCGGTGAGCATGAGCTGCTCGGGGTCGAACTGGCGGAACGTGCCGGCGTCCATCTCCCGCTGGAAGTAGCCGCTCGCCTGCTGGAACATCGGGCGGATCCCCTCGGCGAGGTCGATGCCGAGCTTGCTGTCCCGGCTCAGCAGCTCCCGACGCAGGATGGCCACGAAGTCGGGGTTGTCCGAGAAGTACCAGAACGCGGTGGTGAGGATGTCGTCGACGTAGGACCAGCCGCGGTCGGGACGCTCTTGCTGGGAGGCATCCATCACGCGCTCCACCCATTCGGCCAGCGCGGTGTTGAACACCTCCTGGTAGATGGCGTCCTTCGACGGGAAGTGGTGCAGGACGCTCGCACGCTTGATCCCGACGCCTGCGGCGATGTCGTTGAGGGACGTACCCTCGAACCCCTGCTCGGCGAACAGGTGGCTGGCCTCGGCCAGGATCATGGCTCTCGTCGTCAAGGGCTCCAGGTCCGCCACGCGGGTCAGGCTACCGATTCCCGTCGTCGCGGTCGCGATCGCCGCCCGTCGGCTCCCCCGGGCAACGGCGTCGGTAGCGCCATCGGAGCGGTCCGGTCGGGCGATCGGCGAGCGACGCGCCGGCGATAGGGTGCCCGGTCATGGACATCCTCGCCGCACTCTTCATCGAGGGCATCGACATCCGTCAGGTGCCGGGACCGTCGACGCGGATCGACCTCACGGGCATCCAGTTCTCGGCCTCGGCTCCGTCCGAGCCGCCGTTCACCGTCGAGCCGCACCTGATCGTGATCGTGCACTGCCCACCGGACGGCCGGCCGTCGGCCGCGCTCGAGGTCGTCTACACGCGCGACGGCGAGCAGATCGCTCGGAACGTCCAACCGCTCGAGGTCGAACCGGGCAAGTTCAACTACCGCCTCGTGCGGGCGGAACTGGAGTTCGCCGACTACGGGGCCGTCGAGGCGCACTGCCGCCTCGACATGGGCCCGGTCACGGTCGTGCCCTACCGGCTCCTGCCTCCCGACCCGGCCACCTGAGCCGGCGAGGCGCCGAGTGCCCTACGTCGCCGCGCTCTCCGAGCACCCGCTCGCGGCGCACGCAACCGGCGAGGTCGTCGGTCGCGTGCTCGAGGAGCTGACCGGGCCGGTCGACGTCGCCGTCCTGGTCGTGAGCGGGTCCCACGGACGCCAGTTCGAGCAGATCGCCGACACGGTGCGCTCCACCCTCACGCCCGGCGCGCTGATCGGTGCCACGACGTTCGCGCTCCTGTCGGGCGAACGGGAGGTCGAGGACCACCCGGCGGTGGCGCTCTGGGCGGGTTCGGACATCGAGGCGACCGCCGTGCGCCTCGACGTGGTGCCCGGTGCCGGTGGCGCCACGGTGGTCGGTCTCCCCGAGGCCGAGGCCGAACGGGCGGCGATGCTGGTGGTGATCGGCGCGGACGGCTCGTTCCCCGCCGACGACGCCCTCCGCTCGCTCGCCCACCGGTTCGACCACCTCGAGGTGGTCGGCGGGCTCGTCTCGGCGGGCGCACGCCGCGGCGACACCCAACTCCTCCACGACGGGTCGTTCCACGCCACGGGCGCGGTCGGGCTGCTGGTGAGATCCGACCCGGAGCCTTCCGTCGTCGTCTCCCCTGCGTGTCGACCGATCGGACGTCCGTTCGTGGTCACTCGCGCCGCAGGCGCGGTGATCGAGGAGCTGGGCGGTCGGCCGGTGCTCGATCGTCTCGACGACGCCCTGCTGACCCTCGACGACGACGAGCGTGGGAGCGCCCGTCGGGCACTGCACCTCGGTCGCGTGATCGACGAGCACCGGATCGACTTCGGTCCCGGCGACTTCGACCTCGGCCGGGTGACCTCGGTCGACCGTGACGCACGATCGATCGTCGTCGCCGAGGCGATCGAGGTCGGTGCCACCGTCCAGTTCCAGGTGCGCGACGCCATCGCTGCGGATCAGGACCTGCGTGCTCGGCTGTCGCACCTCCGGGGTGCAGGCGCCCTGGTCTTCGCCGCGAGCGGACGGGGGTCGCGCCTGTTCGCCGAGCCGGACCACGACGCCGGGCTCGTCAGCGCCATCATCGACCGACAGGCCTGCATCGGTGTCTTCTGCACGCGGGTGCTCGCGTCGTGCGCTCCGGCGGCGGTCGACCACCCCGAAGCCCTCGTCGCGGCCGTGCTCGGCGGGCGATGACCACCGGTGCCGACGGCGCCGGTGCCCACCCCGGCCGGCCCGTGAGGACGTCCGGGCGCGCCCACTAGGGTGAGCGACCTGTCCCGTGTGGAAGAGAGGCGAACGGTGAGCGAACCGGACCTGGAGCAACGCTGTATCGATGTCGTGCGCGGATTCGCCATGGACGCCCCCCAGAAGGCGAGCTCGGGCCACCCGGGCACGGCGATGGCGCTGGCGCCGCTGGCCTACACGCTGTGGACCCGCATCATGCGCTACGACCCGAGCGCGCCGGACTGGCCCAACCGAGATCGCTTCGTCCTCTCGGCCGGGCATGCGTCGATCCTGCTCTACTCGATGCTCCACCTGACCGGCTACGGCCTCACCAAGGAGGACCTCGAGGAGTTCCGCCAGTGGGGCAGCGCCACGCCCGGCCATCCCGAGGTGCACCACACCGCGGGCGTCGAGGTCACCACCGGCCCCCTCGGCCAGGGCATCGGCAACGCCGTCGGCATGGCGATCGCCGAGCACCACCTGCGGGCCCGGTTCGGTCCCGAGCTGTTCGACCACCACACCTTCGTCATCGCCGGCGACGGTTGCCTCATGGAGGGCGTGAGCCACGAGGCCGCATCGATGGCCGGGCACTTCGGTCTCGACAAGCTCGTCCTCATCTACGACGACAACCACATCACCATCGACGGACCCACCGAGCTGGCGTTGAACGACGACGCCGGCGCCCGGTTCGAGTCCTACGGGTGGCACGTCGAGAACGTCGGCGAGATCGCCAACGACGTCGATGCGCTCGAGGCGGCCATCCGCCGGGCCATGGCCGTCGAAGGCCGCCCGGCGATGATCATCCTGCGCAGCCACATCGGCTACCCGTCACCGAAGGTCACCGATTCGCCCAAGGCGCACGGCGATCCGCTCGGCGCCGAGGAGATCACCATCACCAAGGGCATCCTCGGCATCCCCGACGAACCGTTCTGGGAACCCGCCGACGTGCTCGACTTCTACCGAGACGCAGGTGCCCGCGGTCGGGCCGAGCGCGAGGCCTGGGATCGGCTCTATGCCGAGTGGCCCCGCGACAAACCCGAGATCGAGGCCTGCCTCGCGCAGCGCGGCCTCGACGGGTGGGCCGACCACGTGCCGACGTGGGAGCCCGGTGGTGCGCCCGTCGCCACCCGCAACGCCTCCAAGGCCTGCCTCGACGCCATCCTCGACGTCGTTCCCGGCCTCATCGGCGGCGGTGCCGACCTCACCGGCAACACCGGCACGGCGATGCCGTCGCAGGAGCCGTTCTCCAAGCTCGATCCCGGTTCCCGACAGGTGCACTACGGCGTCCGTGAGCACGGGATGGGCGCGGTCATGAACGGGATGGCCCACCACGGAGGCACCATCCCCATCGGTGGGACGTTCCTGGTCTTCAGCGACTACATGCGCGGGGCGGTCCGCCTGGCGGCGATGTCGGAGTCCAAGGTGATCTTCTCGTTCACCCACGACTCGGTCGGCCTCGGCGAGGACGGCCCGACCCATCAGCCCATCGAGCACCTCGCCTCGTTGCGGGCCATGCCCCAACTGCGGGTCATCCGGCCCGCCGACGCCAACGAGACCGCCATGGCGTGGCGAGCAGCGATCGACGGCGACGGCGCGACCGCGCTGATCCTGTCGCGGCAGAACCTGCCGATCCTCGCAGGCACCGCCGGCAACGAAGGCGTCCTCCGGGGCGCCTACGTGCTCAGCGAGAACGACGGCGACGACCAGGTCATCCTCATCGGCACCGGGAGCGAGGTCGCCGTGGCCCTGGAGGCCGCCGAGCAGCTCCGCGCAGGGGGCATCGGCACCCGGGTGGTGTCGATGCCGAGTTGGGACCTGTTCGAGGCGCAGGACCAGTCCTACATCGACGACGTGCTCACGCCGGGCGTGCCCCGCGTGTCCGTCGAGGCCGCATCCACCTTCGGGTGGGCGCGCTGGGCCGATGCCTCCGTCGGCATCGATCGCTTCGGCGCCCGCGCCCCCGGCGCAGTGGTGCTCGATGAGCTCGGCATCAACGTCGCCAACGTCGTCGACCACGCGCAGACGCTGCTGGACCGCTCCTGAGGGCATCGAGACCGACGACCGCCACCACGCGGGTCACCCCGTCGCGACCGGTGCCCGGACGCGGCAGACTGGTCCCACAACTCGCTCCGAGAGGTGAACACATGGGAAAGCTCCAGGCCCTGCACGACGACGAGGATCAGAGCCCGTGGCTCGACAACCTCAAGCGGGGTTGGATCCAGGACGGCGAGCTCCAACGGTGGGTGGAGCGTGGGATCCGGGGGATCACGTCGAACCCGACCATCCTCCAGAAGGCCATCGAGTCCGGGACCGAGTACGACGCTGACTTCGAGCGGCTCGTTCGGGACGGGACCTCCGTGGTCGACTCGTACTGGGATCTCGTCACCCACGACATCACCAAGGCGTTGGCCATCCTCCGACCGGTGTACGACTCGAGCGACGGCATCGACGGGTACGTGTCGGTCGAGGTCGCGCCCCAGCTGGCGCCCGACACCGACGGCACGATCGCGGCGGCGCGGCACCTCTGCGAGCTCATCGACCAGCCGAACCTGTACGTCAAGATCCCCGGCACCGCCGAAGGGCTCCCGGCGATCCAGCAGATGATCTCCGAGAAGCGCAGCATCAACGTGACGCTGCTCTTCTCCATCGACCGCTACCGGGAGGTCATCGAGGCCTACCTGGCCGGTCTCGAGGCCGCCGAGGGGGACCTCTCCGGCGTCTCGTCCGTGGCGTCGTTCTTCGTGAGCAGGGTCGACACCGAGGTGAACCGTCGTCTCGAGGCGATCGGGACCGATGACGCGCTGGCCCTCCGATCCACGGTGGCGGTGGCCAACGCCCGCCTGGCGTACGGCCTCTTCCTCGAGCAGTTCGCCGGACCCCGGTGGGAGGCACTGGCCGCTCGGGGCGCGCGGGTGCAACGTCCGCTCTGGGCCTCCACCTCCACCAAGGACCCGTCGCTTCCCGACACGCTCTACGTCGACACCCTGATCGGTCCGAACACCGTCAACACCATGCCCGAGGCGACGCTGGAGGCGTTCGACGACCACGGCACGCTGGCGCGCACCGTCGACGCCGATCTGGCGGCCGCTGCGGCCACGATTGCCGCGCTCGGCGACGTCGGGGTCGACCTCGACGACGTCACCCGCCAGCTCGAGGCCGAAGGCGTCGCCGCCTTCTCCAAGTCGTTCGACGAGGTCCTGGGATCGTTGCAGACCAAGGCCGAGACCTTCAGCAGGTGACCCACGGCCTGTCGACCGACGGGCCCCACGACGAGGAAACGGTGAGACCAGATGCACGGATCGCTCGTCATCGTCGACGACGTGCCCGGTGAGTTCGCGGAACGAGTCATCGAGTCGTTCCACAGCCGGCCCGCCGACATGTTCTCCCTGGCGCTCTCGGGGGGCGAGACGGCGAGGCGATGCTACGAGCGGTTGGCGGCCGACGGGGGGACCCAGATCGACTGGTGGAAGGTCGATGTCTACTGGGGTGACGATCGCTGCGTCCCCCTCGACGACGAGGCCTCGAACTACCGCCTGGGTCGCGAGTCGCTGCTCGATCGCGTGGGGGCGGCCAACGCCCACTTCCCGATGCGTTGCGACGAGGGTCCCGATCCCTACCAGCTGCGCATCGGTGAGCTCGGCAAGTTCGACCTCGTGCACCTGGGGCTCGGCCCCGACGGGCACACCGCGTCGCTCTTCCCCGAGTCAGCGGCGTTGCACGCCGACCCCGGACGCCTCGTCGTGATGAACGACGATCCGCTCGGGAACAACCCGCACCCACGGATGACGCTGACCTACGGCGGCCTGGCGCGTGCCCGGCTGATCCTGGTGACGGTGATGGGCGCGGACAAGCACGACGCCCTGCGCCGTGTCGTCGAGGGCGACCCGACCGCACCGGCAGCGAAGGTCCACGCCGACCGGGTCATCTGGCTGGCCGATCCGGCGGCCGCGGGCGACCTGACCGGAAGTTGACACCGGGCCCGGATCGCGCGCCGGAGCCGGATCGCTTCCGCGGTGCACAGAGTTTCCGGGATTGCAAGATTCGGCGGGAAGAAGTGCGGGGAACCGCCCGGGCGGCCGCTAGGGTTCGGCTTCATGCCAGGACCAACGAGCCGAGCCCCGATCCCCGATGTCGAGGCGATCGCTGCGCTCTCGCTTCCCGAGCTCGTGTCCCGCGCCCGCGGCGTCCGTGACCGCTCCTTCGGCACCCGGGTCACCTACTCGCCGAAGGTGTTCATCCCCCTCACGATGCTCTGCCGCGACAAGTGCGGCTACTGCACCTTCGCGCAACCGCCTGCCCGTCTCGACCAGCCCTACCTGACGCCCGACGACGTCCTGCGCATCGCTCGCGCCGGCGCCGCCCAGGGCTGCCACGAAGCCCTGTTCACCCTCGGCGAACGACCCGAGGAGCGCTACCCGGTCGCCCGCTCGTGGCTGGACGGGCACGGCTACGGCTCCACCGTCGACTACCTCGCCGCCATGGCGAAGCTGGTCCTCGACGAGGTGGGCCTGCTCCCCCACGCGAACGCAGGGGCGCTCCTCCCCGACGAGCTGGCGCAGCTCCGGCCGGTGTCGGCGTCACAGGGGATGATGGTCGAGTCGCTCAACCCCGATCTGCCCGCCCACCGAGGTTCACCCGACAAGGCTCCCCAGCGCCGTCTGGACACCCTCGAGGCCGCGGGTGAGCTGGCCATCCCGTTCACCACCGGGATCCTGGTCGGCTTCGGGGAATCCCGTCAGGACCGCATCGACGCGCTCGTGGCCATCGCCGCCTCCCACCTGCGTCACGGGCACGTCCAGGAGGTGATCGTCCAGAACTTCCTCCCGAAGGACGGCACGTCGATGCACGGTGCACCCGTGTGCCCGCTCGACGACCACCTCGATGCCATCGCGCTGGCACGGGTGCTGCTGCCACCCGACATCCACCTGCAGGCGCCGCCGAACCTCTCCGACGACTTCGGCGTCCTCCTCGATGCCGGCATCGACGACTGGGGTGGCGTCTCGCCCGTCACCGCCGACCACGTGAACCCGGAACGTCCGTGGCCGGCCCTCGACCTGCTGCGCACCGTCACCGAACGTGCCGGCTTCGCGCTGGCACCACGGCTCACCATCTACCCCGAGCACGGCCTGACACCCGAGCGGTGGCTCGACGACGACCTCCGCTTCGCCGTGCTCGACCGCATGGACGCCGAGGGCCTGGCGCGCGACGACCCGGGTTCGGTCTTCGTGCAGCGCCTGCAGCCGCCGACCCCCGAACAGGTCGATGACGGCATCGAGATCCTCCACGTCGGCCAGCGCAGCACCCAGTGGTACTCGGGCGGGACCGGCCCGGCGCCGCTGCTCGTCGGGACCGATGCCGCACCGAGACCGGTGCCGACCTCGCTCACGATCGTCGCCGACACCCCTGCGCCACGGGGGCCGGTCCACGACGTCCTCGCGGGCGTCGCCCTCGGCCACCAGGTCGGTCACGACGAGATCGTCACGCTCTTCTCGGCCCGGGGCCCGGAGGTGCGCGCCGTCGCCGAGGTCGCCGACGACCTGCGGCGTCGGACGGTCGGCGACGCCGTGACCTACGTGCGCAACCGCAACATCAACTACACCAACGTGTGCACGTTCAAGTGCCGGTTCTGCGGGTTCTCGAAGGGTCCGCTCTCGCTGAACCTCCGGGGCACGCCGTACCTGCTCACCCTCGACGACATCGCCCAGCGGGTCCGTGAGGCCACCGAGATCGGCGCCACCGAGGTCTGCCTCCAGGGCGGGATCCACCCCAAGTTCGACGGTGACTACTACATCGATGTCACCCGCGCCGTGAAGGCCGCGGCCCCGGAGATGCACGTGCACGGCTTCACCGCGCTCGAGGTGACCGAAGGCGCCAAGCGCCTCGGTGAGCCGCTGTCGGTGTACCTCACCCGGCTCAAGGATGCCGGCCTGCGCACGCTCCCCGGGACCGCGGCCGAGATCCTCGACGATGACATCCGTGCCGTCCTGTGTCCGGACAAGATCAACACCGAGGAGTGGCTCGAGGCGCACCGCACGGCGCACCAGGTCGGGCTCAACTCGAACATCACGATCATGTTCGGCGCCGTCGAGCAACCCGAGCACTGGGCGCGCCACATCGTGCGCACGCGCGACCTCCAGGCCGAGACGGGAGGGTTCACCGAGTTCGTGCCGCTTCCCTTCGTGCACATGGCGTCGCCCATCTACCTCCAGCGGATGTCGCGACGTGGTCCGACCTTCCGTGAGGCGATGTTGATGCACGCGGTCCCCCGCATCGCCTACACGGGCCTCATCGACAACATCCAGGTGTCGTGGGTGAAGATGGGCAACGCCGGGGTCACCCAGGCCCTCCAAGCCGGCGTGAACGACCTCGGCGGAACGCTCATCGACGAGAACATCTCGCGGGCGGCGGGTGCGTCGCACGGTCAGATGATGGAGGAGTCCGACTTCCGGGCACTCGTCGAGCCGCTGGGACGCACCCTCGAGCAACGCACCACGCTCTACGGCCGGGTGGCGCTGGCATGAGCGGCCGCAAGACCGAGGTGCGCGCGCAGGACGTCCTGCCCCAGCTCCGCCAGATCTGCCTGTCGCTGCCCGAGACCAACGAACGGCTGAGCCACGGCTCGCCCACGTTCTTCATCCGCGACAAGAAGACGTTCGTCACCTTCGTCGACGACCACCACGGCGACGGCATCCTCGGCATCTGGTGCGCGGCCGCGCCCGGTGTCCAGGCCCAGTTGGTCGACGAGGAGCCCGATCGGTTCTTCGTCCCCGCCTACGTCGGGCATCGCGGCTGGCTCGGCGTGCGCTTCGACCGTGAGCTCGACTGGGACGAGATCGACGAGATCGTCACCGAGGCCTACCGCCAGGTGGCTCCCCGGAAGCTGATCGACGAGCTCGACGACGTCTGAGCGTCCACGACACGGGCACGCATCGCCGCGCCGTCGGCGCTCAGCCGTGCTCGTCGGGTTCGCGGAGGATGTGAGCGGCCTTCTCGACCGCCCGACGTGCCCGGGTGAGTCGCTTCTCGTCGACGGGCAGCTCGGTGCCACCGGCATCGATCGACTCCCGAAGTCGGATGATGGCGAGGTCGGCGAGCTCCTCGGCGATGATCTCGAGACGGCTGCGGATGTCGTCGAACTCACCGGCCACCGGTCGCCTCCGGGATGAGCTCGGCGTGCTGGGCGGTTCGTGGTCGTTCGAGCTGCTGGAGCTGGTCGAGGTCGGGGCCGATGTCGGCGGACGCGAGCAGGGCGATGGCGACGATGCCGACGGCGACGATGACCGAGACGACCACCAGGACGATGGCGTTGGTGCGATCGGCATCGGACGGACCGGCTGGCTGGCCCAGCGGGGGCGCATGTGGAGCCGGGAGCCAGGTCGGCGGCGCACCCGCCCCGGTGGTCGGCCCGGACGGGGCGTGGTGGCCCGCAGGTGACTCGGGCACCCACGGCGGGATCGGTGACCCGGGCGGTGGGAACGGCGGTCGCCACGGCGCGGTCGGATCGGGCGGCGGGAGGGGTTGTGGGGCCGGCGGTTGCCACGGGGCTGCCGGATCGGTCGGCGCCGGATCGGTCGGCATCGGTGCCGACGGCCGCTCGGATGGCCCGGCGGGTCCCGGCGACGCGGCGGGCGGCGCCGTCGAGGTCCACGGCGTGAGCACCGGGCGGGCGTCGACGGGCTGCTCGGCCGCAGGTGAGGCGCCGCAGCGATCGCACCGCTGCTGATCGGCTGCCATGGTGGCGAAGCAGGAGGGGCAAGATGCCATGGGCCCACCGTAGTGGGACGCTCCGACCGCGCCGTCGGCAGGATCCGGTCCCGGTCGGTGTCCCGGTGGCCTCGCCGGGACCGGTCGCCGGGACGGGGGGACGTGACGGGTAACGTGATCGCTCCTGCATCGTCCCGGCTCCGGGACCGACTCCCGTTGGTGACATGCTCCCCGAAGATCTCCACGAGTGGGCCTCGTTCGACGTCGATGGCTCGACGTACCTGTTCGACCTCACCTTCCTCACCAGCAACTGGACCTGCATCTTCGGCGACGGGTGCCTCGGCGTCCTCACCGCCCCCGCCCCGGAGCTCGTGCTCGGGTGTTGCAGCTACGGCGCGCACTTCACCGGCAAGCAGGACCGCAAGCGCACCGAGCGGTACGCCGCTCGCCTCGACGACTCCCAGTGGCAGTTCCGGGGCGAGGCGGACGCGCTCGGCGGCCCCATCCACAAGAACGAGGACGGCGACACCGTGACGCACCTCGTCGACGGCGCCTGCATCTTCCTCAACCGGGTCGGCTTCGAGACCGGCCCCGGGTGCGCGCTCCACTCCGCGGCCCTGGCCGCCGGCGAGCGGCCGATCGACTGGAAGCCCGAGGTCTGCTGGCAGCTCCCTCTTCGGCTCGACCACCACATCGACGACAACGAGCACTGCACCTACACCCTGCGCGAGTGGAAACGTCGCGACTGGGGCGAGGGCGGCGAGGAGTTCCACTGGTGGTGCACCGAGACCGATGAGGCCTTCGTCGGCTCGGATCCGGTGTACGAGACCCTGCGCGACGACATCATCGAGCTCGTGGGGATCGAGCCCTACGAGGCGCTGTGCGCCCACCTCGCGGGACGCGGCACCGAGACCGTCCTCCCCCATCCTGCGGTGCGCCGCGGCCCTCGTCGCGACGATCGTCCCGTCTGAACCCGTCGGGGGCGTCCACGCCCCGGCCGACTGCGCCGCCCGAGGTCCTGGCTGATCGGGGCGAGCAGGTCAAGAGGTGCCCCGAACTGCCGATTGAGGAGCAATGGAAGCGTTCACTGCGGAGAACCTGGCCAAGGCGGCACTCGACGAGGGCCTGCTGCTGCCCGACTACTGCGTCGACCAGTTGGTCGCGGCGATCGATGCCGGCAAGCACGTGATCCTCACCGGCCCACCCGGGACGGGGAAGACCACCATGGCCTACCTGGCGGCGGAGGTGGCCCAGCGGGCGATGTTCTGCACCGGGTACCTACCGACCACGGCCACCAGCGAGTGGACCACCTTCGAGACGATCGGCGGTCTCCAGCCCACCGCCGACGGGCTCATCTACCGTCCCGGGTTGTTCGTCGATGCCATCGAGCAGGGCAGGTGGCTCGTCATCGACGAGCTCAACCGATCCAACTTCGATCGTGCGTTCGGTCAGCTCTTCACGGTGCTCGCCGGGCAGGCGGTGGTGCTGCCGTTCAAGCGCAAGGGCCAGACCAAGCCCATCTCGCTGGTCCCAGCGGGTGAGGAGCCACCCGAGAAGACCGACATGATCCGCGTGCCCGCCAACTGGCGGATCATCGCCACCATGAACGTCTTCGACAAGAACCTGCTCTTCGACATGTCCTACGCGCTGATGCGCCGGTTCGCGTTCATCGAGGTCGGGACGCCGCCGCAATCGGCCTACGAGCAGCTGCTCGAGGGTCCGGGTGAGATCGTCGCCAAGCTGCTGCCGCTCCGGCGCTTCAGCGACCTCGGCCCGGCCATCTACCTCGACGCCGCCAAGTACGCCGCACGACGGGCGAAGGACGTCCCGGGCGATTCGCGGCTGCTGTACGAGGTGTTCTACGCCTACTTCCTCCCCCAGTTCGAGGGCATGGAGGATCGGCGGGCCACCTCGCTGTACCGCGCGGTGGCGCAGCACCTCGACCCACCCGAGCAGGCCGAGGCACAACGGACGATCAGCGAGGTGCTCGGCGTCGAGCTGGCGGTGTGACGGTGGGTGACCGGGCGTGACCATCCTGAGCATGGTCGACGACGCACCGCCGGTCGTCCCCTACGGCGAAGCCGGTTACGACGCCTTCCTCGACCTGTGGAGCCGCTTCGTCCGTCCGTTCGACGTGGTCCACACGGTGTCGTGCATCACCGGGCTGTCGATGAGCGTCGTGACCCAGCTCGTCGGGGTGGCCGTCGCCGGCTCGCCGGAGGCCAACCGGCTCCTCGACGAACTCCCCCACACCATCCGGTCGTTGGCGACCTCGATGACCACCCAGCACGAGCGGTGCAAGGGCGAGCTCCGGGGCCCGGTGCTGTGGAGCGAGACGATGTCCGCGAGGGCGTCGAGCTTCGGCGACCCGGATCTCTACGTCTGCATGACCCCGTCGAGGGCCTACGACGTCGACGAGAACCGGGTGCTGGTGGCTGCGTTGGTGGCGGTGCGCGATGCGGCACGGTTCGCCGTGGAGAACACGCCGACGCGTCATCAGGAGGACGCCACGCTCCGGATGGTGAAGCGCAACGGCAACGACGCTGGACGCTTCGTCGAGCATCCGTCGTTGCAGGCGGTGTCTCGCGAGCGGCCCAAGGCCCGGGCGCTCAAGCGGACTCGTTCGGGCAAGAAGAAGCGCACCTACGAACCGGCCCTCGACATGTTGCGGCGCGAGGCCAATCCGCTCGGTCCCGAGGAGGTCCGGGCATGGTGCGACAAGCGCACCCTCCTGCAGCACCGGGTGCTGATGGGGGTCGTCCACCGCCTCGAACGTCGTGGAGCGGACCTGCCGCCGTTCCGCACGGAGCGGGGGGCGCTCTACTCCGGGCCGGTGCAGTACTACCACGGCCGGTTGCTGGGCGACCGTGAGGCGCTGGCCGGCATCGTGATCGGTTCCCTGCTGATCGACGTCCCGGATCGAGTCGGCGACCCGAACCGGGCCCGCGCCGAGCTCGCCCTGCAGGCCCGAGCCAACGGTCGACCGACCATGGTGGTCATGAGCGAGTCCGATCTCGACGTGGCGGTGTCGCGAGCCATCGAGTTGGTGCGGGCCAAGTCCTGACCCGCAGACCGGTCGGTGCCCGCCGACGACGCGAGGATCAGGGCGTCTGCGGCGGGGCGACCGGCTGACCGTCGTGGCCGGCCTCGTCGGGGCGGACGAACCGTTCGGACTCCTGGACCTGGCGCTCGTAGGCGTGGTCGATCGTGCGGACGACGTCGTCGAGGTCGTCGGTGAGGTGGAGGAGCCCGAGCTCGGCTGATGTGATCTTGCCCGACCCGACCAGGCGATCGGCGGCCCAGTCGACGAGGCCGCTCCAGAAGTCACAGCCGACGAGCACGACCGGGAAGTGGCGGATCTTGGCGGTCTGGATGAGGGTCAGCGATTCGAACAGCTCGTCGAGCGTTCCGAACCCACCGGGCATGACGACGAACGCTGACGCGTAGCGGACGAACATCACCTTGCGGGCGAAGAAGTGGTCGAACTGCAGCGAGATGTCGAGGTACGGGTTCAGGTGCTGCTCGAACGGCAGCTCGATGTTGAGCCCGACCGACCGGGCGCCGACGTCTCGAGCCCCCCGGTTGGCCGCTTCCATGATCCCGGGGCCGCCGCCGGTGATGATGGTGAAGCCCGCTCGGCCCAGCTCGGCCGCGAGCTCGCGGGCGCGGGTGTACTCGGCATCGTCGACGGGCGTGCGGGCCGATCCGAAGATCGAGACACCCCGGGTGATCCCGGTCATGGCCCGGAATCCCCGCTCGAGCTCGGCGCGGATGGCGTCGAGGCGGACCGGGTCGTCCTGGGCGAGCTGGCCCGCGACGGGACCCGCCTGATCGAGCAGCTCCTCGTCGAAGCTCCACGGGTGATCGGCCCAGGCCGACCGCAGGGGTTCGAGCGCGCTCATCCGCAGCGACCGTCAGCGCTTGAAGCGCCGGCGGTCCTGCTCCTTCAGGATCCGTTTGCGGATGCGCATGGAGGTCGGGGTGATCTCGACGAGCTCGTCCTCGGCGATGAACTCGATGGCGGTCTCGATGGTGAGCTCGCGCGGCGGCGTGAGCTTGATCGCCTCGTCGGCCGAGTGGGTGCGGATGTTGGTCTTGGCCTTCTCCCGCACGACGTTGATGTTCATGTCGTCTGCCCGGGCGTTCTCGCCCACGACCATGCCCTCGTAGACCTGTTCCCCCGGACCGACGAACATCTCGCCCCGTTGCTGGAGGTTGTCGAGGGCGTAGCCGGTGGTGACCCCGGTGCGGTCCGACAACATGGCGCCGCCCTTGCGGGTGGGGAGATCGCCGACCCACGGGATCCACCCGGCGTTGTGCTGGTGCATCATGCCGGTGCCCCGCGTGACGGTGAGCAGCTGCGAGCGGAACCCGATCAGACCACGTGACGGCGCCTCGATGGTGATGATCGTCCTCCCCGTGTCGCCGGGACGCATGTCGACGACCGTTCCCTTCCGAGGAGCGAGCGCCTGGGTCACCGCACCGACGTACTCGTCCTCGACGTCGATCGCGGCGCGCTCGAGCGGCTCGTGGCGGCGACCGTCGATCTCCCGGACGATCACCTCGGGTCGGCTGAACTGGAGCTCGTAGCCCTCGCGCCGCATGGTCTCGATCAGCACGGCGAGCTGGAGCTCGCCACGTCCGGCGACCTCGATGACATCGGGTGAGTCCGTCTCGCTGAGGCGGATGGCGACGTTGCCCAGCGTCTCGCGCTCGAGCCGCTCGCGGAGGTGGCGGGAGGTGAGGTACTGGCCCTCCTTGCCGGCCATCGGCGAGGTGTTCACCCCGAAGGTCATCTTGAGCACCGGTTCGTCGACCTCGAGCCGCGGCAAGGCGATCGGGTCGTTCGCGTCGGCGATCGTGTCGCCGATCTCGACATCACCGAAGCCGGCGACGACGAAGAGGTCACCGGCGCGGCGCTCGGCGACCTCGTCCCGGCCGATTCCGGCGAAGCCCATGAGCTGGGTGAGCTTGCGCTTCGGCGGGCCGCTCGGGCCGACGGCGACGTCGTCGCCCTTGCAGATCACCACCTGGTCGCCCTTGCGCAGCGTGCCCTGGACGACCCGCCCGATGGCGAGCCGACCGAGGTAGTCCGATGCGTCGAGGTTGGTGACGAGCGCCTGCAGCGGCGCATCGGGGTCGCCGACGGGCGCCGGGATGGTGGCCATGATGGCTTCGAACAGCGGACCCAGGTCGGCGTCGGGTTCCGGCATGCCCACGCCGGCCATCGAGCGACCCTCGCGGGCGATGGCGGAGATCACCGGGAAGTCGATGTGGTGGTCCTCGACGTCGAGATCCATGAACAGCTGGTAGATCTCGTCGAGCACCTCGTCGGGCCGCGCATCCTTGCGGTCGACCTTGTTGAGCACGACCACCACGGGCAGCTGCGCCGCGAGCGCCTTGGAGAGCACGTAGCGGGTCTGGGGCAACGGGCCCTCGGCAGCGTCCACCAGGAGCAGCACGCCGTCGACCATCACCAGCGAGCGCTCGACCTCACCGCCGAAGTCGGCGTGACCCGGCGTGTCGACCAGGTTGACCTTGACCGGCTGGCCATCGGGACCGGGCCAGCTGACCGACGCGGCCTTGGCGAGGATGGTGATCCCGCGCTCGCGCTCCTGGTCGCCGGAGTCCATGACCCGGTCGACGAGGTCCTCGCTCTGGTGGGCGTCGAACACGCCGGCGGCGCGGAGCATGGTGTCGACCATGGTGGTCTTGCCGTGATCGACGTGGGCGACCAGCGCGATGGTGCGCAAGGCGGGTGAGGCGGGCGATGCGGGCACGTCAGATCCAATTGTGAGCGGGCGGCGTCAGACAGCCGCGCGGGTGATGGCGAACAGGGGTGCGCAGGATGTCGCGAAAGTGGGGGCTACGTCGATTCGGCGGCCGCTACTTCGGCCAGACCTCGTCGTCGGACGTCTCCTCGAAGAGGCACCACGACGCATGGTCGTGGCCGGGTGTCGCGCCACACTCCGGGCAGGGTTCGGCGTCTCGGCGGTCGAGGATCGCGTCGATGTCGTCTGTGCTGCGCTTGAGTGCTCGGGCTTCTTCGAAGCGCCGATGTCGCCCCTTTTTCACGGACAAGCTCCCGTCGGAACCGAGTGTCGACAGGCGAGTCTACCGCCCCTGCGGCAGCCAGCGACACTCTGCATCGCGTCGGTGCTTCCCCGTCACTTCCATGTCATCCCGGCACACATCGCGGCCGGGTCGGCCGGCTCGGCACCGGCGACCTCCGGGAACGGCGGGTTCTATGCTGCGCCCGATGACGCCCTGGTGGAAGTCGGCCGTGCTCTACCAGATCTATCCCCGCTCGTTCGCCGACACCGACGGCGACGGCATCGGCGACCTCGAGGGTGTGCGTCGCCACCTCGATCATGTGGCTGCGCTCGGTGCCGACGGCATCTGGTTGTCGCCGTTCTACCGCTCGCCGATGGCCGACTTCGGCTACGACGTCAGCGACCACTGCGCGGTCGACCCCGTCTTCGGCGATCTCGACGATGTCGATCGGCTCATCGCCGACGCCCACGGACGCGGGCTCAAGGTCGTCGTCGACTGGGTGCCGAACCACAGCTCCGAGCAGCACCCGTGGTTCCTGGCCTCGCGCTCGGCTCGCGACGACCCGCGACGTGACTGGTACATCTGGCGCGACCCGGCGCCCGACGGTGGACCGCCGAACAACTGGATCCGGGCCTGGAGCGACCAACCGGCGTGGACGTGGGACGAGGTCACCGAGCAGTACTACCTGCACTGCTTCCTCCCCCAGCAGCCCGATCTCAACTGGGCCGACCCCGATCTCCGCTCGGCCATGCACGACACGTTGCGCTTCTGGCTCGACCGCGACGTCGACGGCTTCCGCATGGACGTGGTGCACCTCATCGGCAAGGACCCTGCGCTCCCCGACGACCCGGTGGATCTCGCGGGTCTGTCCCACGTCCCGCTCAACCACCGCGAGGAGACCCACACCTACCTGCGGGAGATCCGGGCGATCCTCGATTCGTACCCGGGCGATCGGATGGCCGTCGGCGAGGTCTACCTGCTCGACACCGCCGATGTCGCCACGTACTACGGCGACGGCGACGAGCTCCACCTCAACTTCAACTTCCCGCCGCTGCACGCCCCCTGGGACGCGCACCGCTGGCGGCGTCAGATCGAGCGGGCCGAGCGCGAGCTCACGCCGATCGGGGCGTGGCCGACCTGGGTCCTGTCGAACCACGACAACCCGCGGCACCGGACGCGCTACGGCGCCAGCATGTCTCGGGCCCGGGCCGCGGCCGTCCTGCTGCTCACGCTCCGAGGCACGCCGTTCCTCTACGCCGGCGAGGAGCTCGGCCTGGAGGACGCCGACATCCCGCCCGATCGGGTGGTCGATCCCGGCGGCCGCGACGGGTGCCGCGCTCCCCTGCCATGGGATCCGACGCCGACCCACGGGTGGACGGGAACCGATCCGTGGCTGCCGTGGCCCCCCGATGCCGACACCCTCGATGTCGAGACCCAACGAGGCGACGCGCGATCCGTGCTGGCCCTGTACGAGCGCACCCTCGTGGCCCGCCGCCGCTCACCTGCGCTGCACGCAGGCGATCTGGAGCTCGCCGATCCCATCGATGGGGTGGTCTCGTTCACGCGACGATGCGGCGACGACGTGCGCCACGTCCTGGTGAACTACACGGACGAGTCCGTCCACGTCGGACCCGTCCCCGGATCCTTCGCGGGGAGGCTGGTCGTCGAGGTCTCGACCCACCCGGACCACGAGGGTGCCCCGTTCTCCGGCACCCTCGACGCGGACGAGGCGCTCATCGTGGCGCCCGGACCGGACTGACGCGGCCGTGGTCGAGCTCTCGGTGTTCGTGCTGATCGCCCTGAGCTTCGTCACCGCGCTCATCGGCACGCTGGGAGGTCTCGGCGGCGCCATCATCCTCGTTCCCGTCCTCGTCGTCCTCGGGGTCGAACCGATCTACGCGGCGCCGCTCGGGATCCTCTCGGTGGCGGCCGGATCGCTCGCGGCTGCGCCTCGTCACCTCGACGACGGCGTGGTGCACCATCGCCTGGGCGTGACGCTCGAGATCGCTGCCAGTGCCGGCGCGGTGGGCGGTGCGCTCCTCGGCGGCGTCGTGTCGGCCACGGCGCTCTCGCTCCTGCTGGCGGCGGTGGCCGTCCTCGCCGCGCTGAGCGGGATCCGCCGACGGGGCATGCGCAACCTCCCCCGGGCTGAGTTCTCCCTCGAGGAACCCGGTGAGTGGCCGGGCACGCTGTCCGGCGCCTACCGCCTGTCCCCCACCGAGATCGTGCCCTACTCGGCCGAGCGGGTGCCGATCGGGCTCGTGGCCATGGTGGCATCGGGGGTGATCTCGGGGCTGGCCGGCATCGGCGGCGGCTTCATCAAGACGCCGGCGATGAACCAGATCATGACGGTGCCGGTGCGGGTGGCGGCGGCGACGAGCACGTTCACGGTCGGGATAACCGCCGCTGCGAGCCTCCTCGTCTTCAGCGGACAGGGTCGCATCGACTACCGGGCGGGCGCCGCGGTCATCGTCGGCGGTGTCGTGGGAGGCACGGTCGGCGCCCGGCTCGGCCGCAACCTCCCCCCGGAGCTGACCCGACGTCTCCTCACCGCCGTGCTCCTGATCATCGCCGTGATCCTGGTGGTGTCGGCATGACCGGCGCCGACGCAGGGGCCGACGGACCCGCGGATCCCGACGATGGCTCGTGGACGACGACGCATCGCGACGAGATGTCCGAGATCGAGGCCGAGGCCGATGCCCAGCGCAGCGATCTCGACCAGCTCGCCGGCCTCGGTCCGAAGGGCGATCCCGATCGCCGCCGGGCGAACGCCGGAACGGTCCGCCCCGGCGACATCGTCTCCGCCGGGCCCGCACCGAACCACCGCATCGGACGGCAGCGGTTCCTCGTGGTCTACCTGCGCGTCGCACTCGTGCTCGCGTTCCTCGTCGGTGTCGTCGAGCTCGTCATCCCCGACGAGCACCGTGATCGCGCCGGGATGGTGATGGTCATCGTCTTCGTGGTCGCCCCGGCCGGGCGGGTGCTGTGGCTGATGGTGCGCTGGCTGCGCCTCGGTGACTGGCGCTTCGCCCTCATCGGCCTCACCCTGTTGGCGGTGGTGTGCACCGGCCTGATCGTCAAGTGACGCTCAGGGGTCCAGCGGGCGTCGGCTGCGCTCCTCGAGCACGAGCTTGCCCTCGCCCGCGAAGGCGAGCGCGGCCTCACCGGACACCAGCTTGCGGACCGGTTCGCCCACGATGTCCGCACGCCAGCCGACTGCCAGCCGTGCCTGCTCGTCCCCTCGCAGGAGCGCCTCGAGGTCGGCGCGCGTGGCCAACAGCGCGGTGTCGATCTCGAGGTCCCGCGCGAGCTGGCTGATCCAGGCGGACACGAGCGTGACGGCCGGCCGGAGGGCACGGTCGACCTCGGGTGGCGACGGCTCGTCGGCGCGCGGGGCAGCCTGGAGCTTCGCTCCCGCGATCACCTCGAGCAGCTGCTCCGCCAGGTCGCCCTTGAGGTGACGCTCGTCGAGACCGCGGATGTCCTTGAGCTGGCGGACCGATGTCGGTGGTCGCTGGGCGACACCGACGATGGCCATGTCGGACAGGACGAAGCGGACGGGGAGGTCCAGGTGCATCGCTCGACGTTCGCGCCACGCCGCCACCGCTCGGGCGATGGTACGGGCCGAACCCCGGAGGCTGCGCACCTCCTTGATGCGTCGCCACGCCTCATCGGGGTCGCGTGCGCCGCGCTGACGGGTGCGGACCTGCTCGCACTCGTCGATGACCCATTGCCAGCGACCCCGGGCCTCGAGGTCGGTACGAAGGTGGTCGGCCACCTCGAGCAGGTGGGCCACGTCGGAGGCGGCGTACTCGAGCTGGCTCGGTTCGAGGGGGCGTCGGAGCCAGTCGGTGAGCCGGTCGGCCTTGGGGAGGCGCAGCCCGAGCTCGCGCTCGTGCAGCGACGCGAGCGACGGGGTGGCCACACCCAGGAAGCCGGCCGCCACCTGCGTGTCGAGCAGCCGGTTCGGTATGGTTCCGCAGGCGAGGTCGAGCACCTCGAGGTCCTGATCCGAGGCGTGCAGCACGGCGAGCGCGGGACCGTCGAGGATCTCGGCGAACGGGGCCAGGTCCACCGCGAGGGGGTCGACCATCGCCAGGCCGCCGTCCCATGCGAGTTGCACCAGCGCGACCTTCGGGTAGTACGTGCGTTCCCGGTGGAACTCGGTGTCGAGCGCGTAGGTGGGCTGGTCGCGCATGGCATCGATCACCGCCGCGAACGCGGTGTCGGTGGTGACGAGGCGGGGATCGGCGTCGGCCGAGGGATCGCCCGGCCCGCCCGACGATGCCTGGCGCTTCAGGGGTTCTCACCACCGTTGACGGCGTGCCCGGCATCGATCCACGCGACGGTGCCGCCGGCGACGTTGGTGGCGTCGATGCCGAGGCCGATCAGGTGCTCGGATGCCGTTCGGCTCCGCCCTCCGAGCGCGCACACCACATAGACGGGACCCTCGGTCGGGATCTCGTCGACGCGGTCGGCGAGCTCGCCCAGCGGGACGAGCCTCGCGCCGGGGACGTGCGCCTCGGCGTACTCGTCGGGGTTGCGGACATCGACCACGACCGAACCCTCGGCCACGAGACGGGCCAGCTCCTCGACATCGATCTCGGGCACGTCCACGATGCTCGGCTCCTGACCTCGGATCGGAACCTCCGATGCGGG
This sequence comes from Acidimicrobiales bacterium, assembly GCA_038235385.1. GTDB lineage: Bacteria > Actinomycetota > Acidimicrobiia > Acidimicrobiales > Acidimicrobilacustridaceae > JBBSTY01. The sequence goes on from JBBSTY010000001.1 coordinate 52,321, forward strand.
TTGGTGGCGATGCTAACCGGGCAGGTCGCCCGGCCGGTCGGCATCGACCAGCACGGCCCGGTCGACATGGCGGACCTCGGCGATCGTGACCGAACGGAGCGCACGGGTGAGGGAGCGCTCGCCGGCATCGAACGCGTCCTGCAACCTCGGGGCCGACCGTCGGCGGTAGGCCGCTGCGTGCACCTGGAGGCGGCCGTCGACGAGCGGCACGGCCACGTCGGCCGATGGCGTCGACGACAGGACGCTGACCAATCCCCGCACGGCTGCGCCCGTGATGGCGTGGAGATCGCAGGCGAGGACGACGACGATGGGGAGCGAGGCGATGCGCAACCCGGTGAGCACCCCACCGAGTGGACCCTCGCCCGGATGGGCGTCGGGGTGCACGGCGAGCCCGAGCGCCGCCAGCGAGGCCAGCTCGCCGCCCACGCAGGTGATGTCCGTGCACCCACCGTCGCCCAAGGCCCGGGCGACCCGCACGGCGAGCGCGGTCGGAGGGTCGCCGGTGGTCACCAGGGCCTTGTCGCGTCCCATGCGGGAGGACGACCCGCCCGTGAGCACGATGCCGCTGGCGCGGACGAAGACGGCCATGGGTCCGATCAGCTCGGAGCGATGCCCCCGTAGGACGCCTCGACGCCTCGGCTCTCGCCGTGGTTCGCCACCGCGTCGCGGAGATCGGCGATGAAGGGGTCGACCATCTGCAGGTGGTAGGGCGACACCATGAGGTGGAGCCCACCCTGCTGGCGGTCGAGGTTCCATCCCCGGTCGTCCATCACGTCGCCAACCGCGCCGATGTCGAGCTGGTCGGGATCGGCCGCACCGAACTCGAACAGGCTCATGTCGGGCGGTGCGGTGATGGCGAGGCCGTCGATGGATCGGATCCCTGCGACGAACGCTCGGGTCGCGTCGCGAACCTGCGAGGCCTTGCGCAGGTAGCCCTCGGCGCCCAGGTGGTTGATGGTGGCCCAGGCTCCTGCGATCGGTGCTGCGGGTCGTGTGCCTGCCGTGGTGATGGACCCGTAGAGCCCGCCGGGCCAGTCGTCGTACAGGAACCACTGGTGGCGAAGCAGCGCCGGATCCCGGTAGAGGATCACCGAGGCACCCTTGAACGTGTAGCCGTACTTGTGGATGTCCGCCGAGAGCGAGGTGACCCCGGGCACGAGGAAGTCCCACGGTGGGACCGACTCACCCAGTCGCTCCCACCAGGGGAGCATCCAGCCGCCGAGGCAGGCGTCGACGTGCATCAGGATGCCGCGGGACGAGGCCAGCGCCGCCAGTTCGGTGATGGGGTCGATGACTCCGTAGGGATAGCAGGGTGACGACCCCACCACGAGCACCGTGTTCGCATCGATCATGGCTTCGGTGGCCGCCACATCGGCGCGGAGGTCCGCGCCGACCGGCGCCCGGCGGTGCTCGATGCGCAGGTAGTGGCACGCCTTGGCGAACGCGGGGTGCACCGTGGCCGGTGTGACGATGTTGGGCGTGTCGATCCCGCGCTCCTGGTCGCCGACGGATCGGGCGGTGTGCACGGCGAGGAAGATGCTCTCGGTACCGCCGCTCGACAGCGATCCCGCCGTCGGGTCGGTGTGGGTGAGCGCCGCCGCCATGGCCACGACCTCGGCCTCCATCTGCACGAGGCTGGGGTACTTGAACGGGTTCAGCGCGTTCTCGTGGAGGTACCGGCGACCGACCTCGGCGAGCAGCTCCTCGAGCTCCTCGTCGTCGGGGTGGTACACGAGGCTGAACGCGCGTCCGCCGCGCCAGTCGATGTCGTGGCGCTGCCGTTCGGCCATCGTCTCGAGGATCGACGCAGCGCTCTGACCCGCGGCGGGGAAGCCCTCGATCGGTGTGCCCTCGGTGGCGCTCATGCGGTTGGCCGCTCGGGGTCGAGCTGGCGGAGGAAGTGGGCGCACCGTTCGGCCTCGTCGACCTCGCCGATCCGCCCGGCCACCGCTCGGAGGCCGTCGAGGGCCCGCAGGAACCCCCGGTTGGACTCGTGGGACCACCGGACGTAGCCCGAGCCCTTCCACCCGCTCTGGCGCAGGCGATCGAGCCCACGGTGGTACCCGACCCGGTAGTAGGCGTAGGACTCGATGTCGTCGCGGCCGAGGTCGCCGAGGGTGGCCCACCCCTCGAGCGATGTCGGGTGCTCCGCCACCGCGGCGGCGACAGCCGAGCGGCGTTCGTCGCCCTCGAGGCCGACCGCGGCGGCGAGCCGATCGCGGGTGCGTTCCGGTTCGGGTTCGAGGATGGTCTCGGGTGGGCCCGAGGGTGTGAGCGAGACAGAGGCGTCGGACATGGCGCCGACCCTACCGTTCGGCCCCCGGGCCGGGGGCCGTCTGGTCAGTAGCGCTCGGGCACGAAGGTCTGCTCGCTCATCGGCGGACGGTGGTCGTCGCGATGCGGCGGACGCGGCGCGAGCTCGATCCTCGGCGGCGTGAGGTCGTGGTATGGGATCAGGCTCAACAGGTGGCTGATGCAGTTGAGCCGGGCATGGCGCTTCACATCGGCGTCGACCACGTACCACGGGGTCTGGGCCAGGTCCGTTCGTGCGAACATCTCGTCCTTGGCGGCCGAGTACTGCTCCCACTTGTCACGCGATTCGATGTCCATCGGAGACAGCTTCCACCGCTTCGTGGGGTCGGCGAGGCGGTCCTGGAAGCGCTTCTCCTGGACCTCGTCGCTCACCGAGAACCAGTACTTCACCAAGATGGTGCCCGAGCGCACGAGCATCCGCTCGAACTGCGGGCACGAGCGGAGGAACTCGTCGACCTGATCGGGTGTGGCGAAGCCCATCACGCGTTCGACCCCGGCGCGGTTGTACCAGGAGCGATCCATCAGGACGACCTCCCCGCCGGCCGGGAGATGCTCGACGTAGCGCTGGAAGTACCACTCCGTGCGCTCGCGATCGCTCGGCGCGCCGAGAGCGACCACCCGCACCACGCGAGGGTTGGTGGACTCGGTGATCCGCTTGATGACGCCGCCCTTCCCGGCGGCGTCACGACCTTCGAAGATGACCACTACGCGCTGGCCGGTGGCCTTGACCCACTCCTGGAGCTTCACCAGCTCGATCTGCAGCCGACGGAGCTCGGCGTCGTACACCTGCCTCCGCAGACGGCCGCTCTTGGTGTAGCTCTCGGCCCCGAAGCGCCGCTCGGCGTGGTCGTCGTTCATCGCCCGATCCTTGCACGGTCCGGTTCGCCCACCGAGCGGCCGACCGAGAGCTCGACGGCTCGGTCGACGAACCGCGCGAAGTCGTCGGGGTGGGTGCGGTGCGCGTCGTGGCCCGCTCCGTCGATGGTGACCAGCTCGGCCAGAGGCGCGTCATGTGCCAGCACCGCCGCACTTCGCCGATGGCGGTCGCTCGAGGCGCCTCCCCGGCCGGCGACGACGGGAACGGTCAGCGCCGCCACATCGAGGTGGGACGCGGCGCGCACCGCGGCGAGGTCGCTCACCAGCGCGGGGCCCTCGGACCGCCGGGCCCGTCTCGTCGCCTCCGGCAGCGCCGACCACCCGTCGTCGCCGATCATGCGGCGCAGGAACTGCTCGGCGGCCAGCGCCGGATCGCGCCGTGCGTCGGCATCGGCTCGGTCCCGGTCGGCCGCCGACGTCGAGGCATCGCTCGTCCAGAGCGGCGCCTCGAACGCGCCGACCCCCAGCACCAGGTCGGGGTGGCGCCTGGCGGCGGCGAGCGCGATGACCCCGCCGAGGCTGTGGCCCACCACGACCGAGGGTCGGCCGTCGACCACGCGCAGCAGGTCGTCGATGTGGTCGTCGAGCCCCCGGCACACGCCCGCGGCGACGCTCCTGGCGTAGCCGCGCCGGTCGTAGCGCACGACATCCAGCTCGGGTCGTCGGCGCACCGTGCGGATGAAGCTCGCGGCGCGATCCATCGCGCCGTGGACGTACACCACACGAGGCGCCGATCCGCTCGATGGAGCGGTCGGCGCACGGTGGTAGACGGCGAGGCCGTGGTCGTACCGGGGACGCACGCGCGACGGCTGCTCAGCCATCGGGGTCCGGCGGCCGGGTCCAGCACGTGGTGGTGCTCTGCAACGGGCGGGGGCTCAGGAGCTCGAGGGCCGAGCTGCGGCCGGCCGATTGGTCGTCGTCGGCGCTCACGGCCCGGATGATCGTTGCGATCTCGATGCCCGGCAGGTGGTGGATGTGGGCCAGCAACCCGCTCTGCTCCAACTTGTCGAGCGGCACGATGCACCCTCGCTCGAGGGTGCCGTAGAGCACCACGCCGCCTCCGGCCGGCTTGTGCGGGCCGACGCGTGTGCGGAACACGTCGACCTCGGTGACCTCGTCCCAGCTCACGCCCTCGGTGCGCCCGTCGGCGAGCGTTCGTCGGACGCCGTCCGAGTCGGCCTCGATGGCGACCGTCGCGGCGCGAACCCGCGACACAGCGGCCCGCTTGCGCACCACGACGATCACCAGGAGGACGGGTGCGAAGAGCAGCACCAGGGTCACGAGGTTCATGAGCGGGCTGCCACCTGGCCGGTCAATTCAACCGGGCCCGGAAACGCTCGGCCGAGTGGCCGTACTCGATGCCCAGCTCGCCACCGAGCTCACCGGCGAGGACGCCGAGGTGATCGGCCGCCTCGCCGAAACGTCCGCCGGCGGCGAGCAGGGCGGCCAGCTCGGCCCGCTCCTCGGGCGGCACACCGGGGATCCCCAGCCGGAGCCGCAGCACCCACAGCAGCGACTGCCGATCGCCGGATGCCGCAAAGATGCCGCGGAGGTTGGCGAGCATGCGGCCGAGGATCGCCACCGAACCCACCGGCTCGAGGTAGCGGGCATCGAACTCGACGTCGGAGGAGTGGATCGATCCGAACGCCGCCGCGCACCCCGCCGGGCCGAGCCGGGCGCCGCGGGCGAACGGGTCGAGGAAGGAAGCGGGGTCGTTGCGCTCGCGGAGGAGGAAGTGCCCCGGCATGCCGATGCCGACGAGCCCGACCCCGATGCGGTCGCCGATCGCCATGCTGAGCACGGCCAGGCTGATCGGGATGCCGACGCGTCGCTCGATCACGTCGTCGAGGTACGAGTTCCGCGGGTCGTAGTAGGCGGCGCTGTTGCCCGAGTAGCCGAGGTCGTCGAACAGCCATCGCATGAGGCCGTCGACGTCGCGCCCCGGACAGCGATCGGCCAGATCGTCCAGTCGGCCGAGCTGCTCGGCGACGTCGAGGTCCGGATGGGCGTGCGCGGCGATGAGCAGAGCGGCGTGCTCGAGCACCAGGTCCTCCTCGGGACCGTCGACCATCTGGGTGAACCGCTCCGTCGCGTCCATCGGCGGTCAGGGTACCGGTGCTGCCCGCAGGGACGGTGAGCGCCGCCGGCGCCCGACTACCCTTCGGCCCCGGAACCGACACCAGGGGGAAGTCGATGCACCCGGGAACCCACGCCGCCAGCGATCCCGACAAGGCGGCCATCATCATGGCCGCCACAGGCGAGACCATCACGTACGGCGAGCTGGCGGCGGAGGCCGACCAGCTGGGCCAGCTCTTCCGTGCCGCCGGCCTCGAGGCGGGCGACCACATCGCCTTCTGCCTCGAGAACCACCCCCGCTTCCTGCCCCTGGTCTGGGGCGCGTTCGATGCCGGGCTCGTGTACACGGCCATGAGCTCGCGCCTCACCACCGACGAGATGTCCTACATCATCAACGATTGCGGGGCGCGCGCGTTCATCACCTCGGCGTACAAGGCCGATGCGGCCGCCGAGCTCGTCGATCAGATGCCCGAGGTGGAGCTGCGCCTGATGATCGATGGGGTGATCGACGGCTTCGAGCCCTACGAGGACGCCGTCGCGGGCTACCCGGCCGAGCCGCTGCCCGACCCGCGGGTGGCGGGACGCGACATGCTCTACTCGTCGGGTACCACCGGCCGTCCGAAGGGTGTCAGCACCCCGCTCACCGGTGACACGATCGACGCCCCCACCGCGGTCACCAACCTCGGTCTCATGCTGCTGGGCTACCGCGAGGACATGGTGTACCTCTCGCCGGCCCCGCTCTACCACGCCGCGCCGCTTCGATTCGTGCACGCCGTGCACCAGGTCGGTGGGACGGTGGTCGTCATGGACCACTTCGATCCCGAAGCGTTCCTGTCGCTGATCGAGCGCCACCGGGTCACCCACACCCAGGTCGTGCCCACGATGTTCATCCGGATGCTGAAGCTCCCGGCCGAAGCCCGCGAGCGGCACGACCTCTCGAGCCTGGAGATGGCCGTCCACGCCGCTGCGCCGTGTCCCAAGGACGTGAAGCAGCAGATGATCGAGTGGTGGGGTCCGGTGATCCACGAGTACTACGCCGGCACCGAGGGCAACGGCTTCGTGTACTGCGGGTCCGAGGCGTGGATGGCCCACAAGGGAACCGTCGGCCAGGCGCTCGTGGGTGAGATCCACATCGTCGGCGACGATGGCGAGGAGCTCCCCGTCGGCGAGGAGGGCACCATCTACTTCGGGGGAGGCGGCCAGTTCGAGTACCACAACGACCCCGAGAAGACCGCCTCCTCCCGCAACGACCAGGGATGGTCGACGCTCGGCGACATCGGGCGGCTCGACGAGGACGGGTTCCTGTACCTCACCGACCGCAAGGCCTTCATGATCATCTCCGGGGGCGTCAACATCTACCCCCAGGAGGCCGAGAACATCCTGTCGATGCACGAGAAGGTGTTCGACGTGGCCGTGCTGGGGGTTCCGAACGCCGACTTCGGCGAGGAGGTCAAGGCGGTCGTGCAGCCGGTCGACATGGCCGACGCCGGCCCTGATCTCGAGCGCGAGCTGATCGCCTACTGCCGTGCGCACCTCGCCGACGTGAAGTGCCCGCGGTCGGTCGACTTCCTCGCCGAGCTCCCCCGCCATCCCACCGGCAAGCTCTACAAGCGCCTGCTCAAGGACGAGTACTGGAAGGGTCACGACTCGCGGATCGTCTGACGCGCCCGCCCGGTCGCACCCGCGTCGAATCGAGTGCCCAGGATCTAACGTCGGTCTCGATGACTGGCGACTCCTTCCCCGTTCTCGACCACCCCGGCCCGTTGGCGTTCGCCCACCGCGGGGGTGCGTCGGATGCGCCGGAGAACACGATGGCGGCGTTCGAGCACGCCATCGGGCTCGGCTACCGCTACCTCGAGACCGACGTCCACCTCACTGCGGACGGAGTGCTCCTCGCGTTCCACGACGATGTCCTGGATCGGGTGACCGACCGGTCGGGCGCCATCCACGAGCTCCGGTGGTCCGAGATCCGCGCGGCACGCGTGGGTGGCGCCGAGCCCATCCCGCGCTTCGACGAGCTGCTCGACGCGTGGCCCGACATCCGCGTCAACATCGACCCGAAGAACGATCGTGCCGTCGAGGCGCTCGCCGCGTCGATCGGCCGGGCCGGTGCGGTCGATCGCGTCATCGTCGGTGCGTTCTCCGACCGGCGCCTCGCCCGTCTGCGCGATCTGCTCGGACCTCGGCTGTGCACGTCGCTCGGTCCTCGAGGGGTCGCCCGGCTGCGGGCCGCTGGCTACGGCGTGCCCGCCGGGTCGTTCCCGTCACCGTGCGTGCAGGTGCCGGTCCGTCACGGCGCGGTGACGATCACCGACGAGCGGTTCGTTCGTGGCGCACACCGCTACGGACTGCAGGTGCACGTCTGGACCGTCGACGACCCGGTGGAGATGGCCCGGCTGCTCGACATGGGGGTCGATGGCATCATGACCGACCGACCCGAGGTCCTCCGGCAGGTGCTGACGGATCGGTCGTCGTGGTACCCCGCGTGAGCTCGCCGGCGTGATCCTCGAGAGCCCCGACGTCAGTACGGCCACTCCCCGGTGCCACCGAGCAACCGGGTGAGCGGGCGGAGCCGGGCGAGGATCAGCAGCTTGATCAGCACGTTGCGGGCGAAGTACGGCAGCTCGAGGAGCTGGCGGAACGCGTCGGCGAAGCGGTCGGCGAGGATCAGGTCCTCGCGTCGGTACTCGGCCATGGTCCCGGATCGGCCGACGTAGCGGAAGTGCGGGCTGGTCAGCAACGTCGTGGCCAGGGCCAGCGTGACCCCGACCGAGCTGAAGCTGTCGTGGATGAGGAGCGTGCCGCCCGCGCTGACCTTCGCCCCCCATCGCTCGATGTCGGCCCGAGCCGGGTTGTAGCGGTGCGCGCCGTCGATGTACACGAGCTCGACCTTGCCGGGGACGTCGCCGGTCGCGTCCTGCGACGGCTTGCGCACGTGTCGGATCCGGTCGATGACGCCGGCCCGGGTGAGGTTGGCGACGAACGTCTCGTGATCGCGCTGGCCGTGCTCGAACGCACCCTCGAACTGCTGCGGGCCGCGGTCGTTGCCGCCGTGGGGATCGATGGCCACGACCTCCACGCCCTCCGGGGCAGAGCTGGCGAGCACGATCGCCGATCGGCCGTGGTAGCTCCCGATCTCGACGATGCGCTGTCCCGGCTCCAGCACCGATGCGCGGTTCCACAGTCGTCGGGCCTGGAACTTGGTCATCCACCCCTCGACGTCGCCGATGGAGCGGAACACCTCGGTGAAGGTGCGGGTGGTGGTCGGGGGCACAGCGGCGTACTCCGTTGCGAGGTGGTGGGACGTCCGGACCGGGGAGCGACTCCCGTCGGGCCGAGGGGCGGGCCAGTATAGGACCGAGCATCGGTCCCGGACGGAGACGACGAGCGAGGGTCCGTGCGGTGCCGCTGCACCGCGGCCACACTGACCTGCCGGCCCGGCTTCCCCGACCCCTCATCAGCGAGCACCCCCGATCCTGCCCACCATGCCCCTTCACGACCGCGCACCCCGAACCCGACCGCGTTCGCGACGAGCCGGTCTGGCGACGATCCTCGTCGTTCCCGCCATCCTCGGCGCGACGCTGGGCGGACCGGCCGAACGCGCCGACGCGCAGGTGCCACCACCGGCCACGGCGCCCGCCTCCACGACCTCGTCGGTCCCGGCGCAGGTGCTCGGTGGGTCCCCCGACGGCAAGGACATCCCCGAGATCATCGACCCCCGCCTCCATCCCGACCTCGCCCGGGTCGCGGTCGACAACCCCGAGTTCAACACGGCGCTCGGCCGCTACCGCACCACCGAACGAGCGCTCCAGGCGGCCGTGGACCAGGAGCGCGCGTCGACCGGGGAGCTCGTGGACCTGACGGCGGCCGAGACCCGCCTCGTCGGCACGCTGAACCAGGCGACCCGCCGGCTCGACAAGTCCGACGCCCGGTTGGCCGAGCTGCACCTCGCCCTCGCCAACATCGCGGTCGGCGACTACATGCGGGGCGGCAGCGCCGTGGCCACCGACTTCGAGCTGAACATCGACGAGGCCACCGAGCGCCGCCGCCAGCGGGTGGTGGTGCGCACCGTCCGCAGCACCCAGCTCGAGGACGCCCGCCTGAACACCGCCGTGGTCGACGAGATGACCGGGCTCATCGCCCAGACCGTCGCCGAGCTCGACGAGGTGCGGACGCGGATCTCGGCATCGACCAGCACCCGGGACCAGGCCGTCGCCGACCAGGTGCGGCTGCGGGCCCAGAGTGCCCGTGACGTGCAGTCGATCGCCGACACCCGCCTCGAGGGCAACGTGAACGGCCTCGACTTCTCCCTCGTCGCCCTCGACGCCTACTACAAGGCGTCCGCTCGCCTGGCCGTCGAGGATCCGACGTGCGGGATCCGGTGGAGCTTCATCGCCGGGATCAGCCGCACCGAGGGTCGCCACGGCACCTATGGCGACAGCGTGCTCTCGGCCTCGGGGCAGGTCGATCCACCGATCCTCGGCATCGCGCTGGATGGATCGAACGGGACGGCCTCGATCGGCGACACCGACGGAGGCGAGTACGACGGCGACCCGACGACCGACCGAGCGGTGGGGCCGATGCAGTTCATCCCGAGCACCTGGGTCCGTTGGGCCCGCGACGGCAACGGTGACGGCAAGATCGATCCGCAGAACATGTACGACGCAGCCGTCGCCGCGGCCGAGTACCTGTGCCAGAAGGGGCCCGGTCTCGACACCGACGAGGGGATCCGGCGGGGTGCGTTCTCGTACAACCAGTCGACCGAGTACGTGGAGCTGGTGCTCAGCCGCGCCAAGGACTACGACGCCTACGAGCTCCCGCTCGTGACCCGTCGCTGATCGCGAGGAACCGGGAACCAGGCCGACGGTAGGGTCGGCGCATGGCTGATCCGAAGGACGTCACGCTCTCCCCCGAGCTCCACGGGTACGTCGTCGCCCACGGGACGCCGCCCGACGAGCACCAGCTGGCCCTCATCGCCGAGACCGAGGCCCTCGGGTCCGTGGCGCGGATGCAGATCGCCCCGGAGCAGGGCGCCCTCATGACGCTCCTCGCACGGCTGGTCGGGGCCACGACGATCGTCGAGGTGGGCACGTTCACCGGGTACTCGACGTTGTGCCTCGCCCGCGGCCTCGGCGCCGACGGCCGGGTGATCGCGTGCGACGTCAGCGAGGAGTGGACGGCGATCGGACGCCGCGCCTGGCGCGCCGCGGGGGTGGCGGACCGCATCGACCTGCGCCTGGGTCCGGCGCTCGACACGCTGCGGGCGCTGCCGGCCGACCTCGTGGTCGATCTCGCCTTCCTCGATGCCGACAAGACGGGCTACGCCGCCTACGCCGCCGAGCTCATCCCCCGGTTGGCGCCCAACGGGCTGCTGCTGGTCGACAACGTGCTGTGGGGCGGCGGCGTCATCGACCCCGCTCGCACCGATCCCGACACCGAGGCGATCCGGGCGTTCAACGTCGCGTTGGCCGCCGACGACCGCCTCGATGTCGTCCTGGTGCCGATCGCCGACGGGCTGACCGTGGCCCGCAAACGTTGATCGGCGATCCACGACGCAGCCGTTGACGCGCCTCGTGCCGCGAACCCTGCAACACTGCCCCCGGTGCCGGTGCCCCATCCGGGATGCCGCAGTACCTGGACGTGTCGGGTCTTTGACAGCGCGACACGCCCGTCCTAGGTTCCGCCCCGATCTGTGGCGCTGGTCACGGCGTTGCGGGGTGCAGAAGGATCAGTAGGGACGAGCCGATCGCCGGCTCCAGGAAATGGGGGAACTCGTGTCGCAACGCTCTCCAGGAGCCCGTGCCGTCGTGCCCGGCGCTCCCCACGCACCACAGGAGTCGGGACCGCGCCGACACCGGCTGCTCCGCCGGGTCGCCGCACCGGTGTTGGTGGTCGGCTCGATCGGACTGCTCGCCGGCGCCTGCGGGACGAGCTCGGACGACTCCAGCTCGGGCACCCAGGTCAGCGGCGTCCAGGACAACAAGGTCGTCGAGAGCGCCGAGAAGCCAGTGTCGGGCGGCAGCATCACCTACGGCCTCGAGGCCGACACCGACGGGTACAACCCCACCGTCAACCGTTGGGCCATCTCGGGCGTGATGGTCGGCCTGGCGGTCTACGACCCGCTCGCCGCCTACGACGTCGATTCGATCGCACGGCCCTACCTCGCCCAGACGATCACCCCCAACGCCGAGTTCACCGCCTGGGACCTGACGCTCCGCCCGGACATCACGTTCCACAACGGCACCCCGCTCGACGCCACGGCCATCAAGGATCTCTACGACACCCACCTCGCCTCCACGCTCACCGGCGCCGCGTTCAAGCCCACGCTCACCTCGGTCGAGGTCACCGGTCCGCTCAGCGTCCAGTTCAAGATGAGCGCGCCGTGGGTGTCGTTCCCCGGTGTGCTCACCGCCCAGACGGGCGTCGTGCCCGAGCCGTCGACCCTTGCGGACAAGGGTGGTCTCGAGCCCATCGGCACCGGGCCGTTCGTCTACCAGTCCTACGAGGCGAACAACTTCTGGAAGGGCACGAAGAACACGGATTACTGGCGCAAGGATGCCGACGGCGTCCAGCTCCCCTACCTCGATGCCGTCGAGTTCAAGCCCATCCCGCTGCCGGAGACCCGCGACTCGGCCATGCAGGGCGGACAGATCCAGATGATGCACACCTCGACCGCCAAGTCGATCAAGGAGTGGCGCGAACGGGCCGCCGACGGCTCCTACCAGATCGTCGAGGATTCGGGCGAGGGCGAAGAGGGCTTCATCATCATCAACACCCAGAAGGCCCCGTTGAACGACCAGAACCTGCGCCGGGCGCTCGCCTACGCGACCGACCGTGAGGGCTACGCGGACGTCGTGAACGACAACGTGCTCGACATCGCCTACGGCCCGTTCAAGGAGTCCTCGCCCTGGTTCGCGGAGACCACCGACAACCCCACCTACGACCCGGCCAAGGCGCAGTCGCTGGTGGCCGAGTGGTCGGCGGCCAACGGCGGCGCCAAGCCGGCGTTCACGCTCGGGATCGGTTCCGGGGTCGAGGCCAACGCCCAGTACCTCGAGCAGAACTGGGAGGCCGCCGGCTTCGACATCACCATCGAGACGGTCGAGCAGGCCAGCTTCATCCTGCGAGCGGTCACCGGCGACTACCAGGCCAACCTGTGGCGCCAGTTCGGTGCACCGGACCCCGATGCCGACTTCTTGTGGTGGACGTCGGCGAACGCCGGTGACGGCCCGGCGGGCGGGTTCACGCTCAACATCGCCCGCAACAAGTCCGAGTGCGTCGACACGGCCATCACCACCGGCCGCGAGACCGAGGACCTCGACGCCCGCAAGAAGGCCTACGCCGACCTGCAGCAGTGCTTCGCCGACGAGCAGCCCTACATCTGGCTCGATCACGCCAACTGGATCATCGTGGCCACGCCCCAGGTGCGCGGCATCACCAACGGTCCGCTCCCCGATGGGGAGGAGTCGCTCCCGATCGGCGGCGCCGGCGACTTCGGCGGCGTGACCCGGCTGACCCAGACCTGGCTGGCGAGCTGATCGGCCACGAGGGTGGGGTGCGGCGCGACGCCGCCCCCACCCCGGCCGGCCGTGGCACGTGACGGCGGTCATGGCCACTAAGGTGACGCAACAGTCAGTAGTGGCGGTCCGCCCGGGGGGCCGGTCGCCGAACAGGTCGGGTGTACCCGGCCGAGGGGGAAGCACATGAGGTTCGTGTGGAAGCGTCTGGCGCAGCTGGTCATCGTGTTGTTCTTCGTGACCTTCTTCTCGTTCCTGATGCTCAGCCTGCAACCGGGTGACCCTGCCCTGGTGAAGTGCGGGTTCGGTTGCGACGACGCCGCCTACGCGCTGACCCGCGAGGAGATGGGCCTCAACCGACCGGTCGTCGTGCAGTACGCGGACTGGCTGGCGGGTGTCCTCACCGGCGACCTCGGGGTCTCGGCGGTGAACCAGCAGCCGGTCTCGGAGGAGCTGGCCAACAAGTTGCCGGTCACCATCGAGCTGCTCATCTTCAGCCAGCTCATCTCGCTGGCCATCGCCATCCCCCTCGGTGTGGCCAGCGCCCGAAAACCGAACGGCCGCGTCGACAAGGGATCGGCCCTCGTCGGGTTCGTGTTCCTCGCCACCCCGGTGTTCGTCACCGGCATCGTCCTGGTGAACTTCTTCGCCGTGCGCCTCAAGATCTTCCCGGCCACGTTCGCCCCGGACTTCCTCGACGATCCGCTCGGCAACCTGCGTTCGCTCGTGCTCCCCTCGGTCACGCTCGCCCTCGCGGAGGTGGCGGTCGTCAGCCGCCTGTTGCGCACCGATCTCATCGCCACGCTCCAGGAGGACTACATCATGATGGCGAAGGCCAAGGGGCTCACGTCCCGGCGCATCATGTGGCGCCACGCCTTCCGGCCGTCGACGTTCTCGCTGGTCACCGTGGTCGGCTTGCGCATCGGTGGGCTCATCGGCGGCACGATCATCATCGAGCAGCTCTTCGCCCTCAACGGCATGGGCCGCTACCTGATCGAGAGCATCTCGCGCCGCGACTACGTACCCCTGCAGGGCGCCGTGGTGATCATCGCGGTGACCTACGTGCTCATCAACTTCGCCGTCGACCTGTTCTACGCCGTCCTCGACCCCAGGATTCGCCATGCCCGATCCATCGCCTAGCGAAGCCCGCCTGCTCGAACCGTCCAACAACGCGTACGAGACAGCCATCACCATCGACGAGGAGATGTCCAACGAGGAGCGCGAGCTGCTCAGCGAGGACGAGCTCGGTGGTTTCGTCAAGAAGACCTTGGGACCCGCCTTCTGGATCGCCATGGCCTGGTTCGTGCTCATCGCCGGGCTCGCCATCCTGGCGCCGCTGCTCACCGACAAGGGGATCCTCCTCGACCCCTACAAGCTCGACAAGAAGTTCCTCGCGCCGAGCAGCGCACACTGGCTGGGCACCGACGACCTCGGCCGAGATGTGCTCTCCCGGCTCATCTGGGGGGCGCGGGTGTCGCTGTCGGTGGGGTTCGCGTCGATCGCGCTCGGATTGTTGTTCGGGGTCACCATCGGCGTCGTCTCCGGCTACCTCAAGGGGTGGATCGACTCGTCACTGATGACCGCCATGGACATCATCTTGGCGTTCCCCGCCCTGTTGCTCGCCCTCTCGATCATCGGGTTCAGCGGCCAGCGCACCATCCCGTTCATCTCCATCGCCATCGGCGTCGTCGCCATCCCCTCGATCGCCCGCCTCGTCCGGGCCAACACGCTGTCGTTCCGCGAGCGCGAGTTCGTCCTGGCCTCGCGCACCCTGGGCGCCAGCCACGGCCGGATCCTCGCCCGGGAGATCCTTCCCAACGTCGTGCCCCCCGTCGTCTCGTTCGCCGTCATCGGCATCGCCGTGGCCATCACCGCCGAGGCGGGGCTCGCCTTCCTCGGTGTCTCGGTCGAGCTGCCCACGGCCACGTGGGGCGGCATGATCAACGCGGCCCGGCCGCAGCTCCAGAACCAGCCGCTCCAGGTGTTCATCCCGTGTGTCGTGCTGACCGTCACGGTGATGGCCTTCTACCTCATCGGCGACCGTCTGCGGGCCTACTTCGACGTCAAGGAAGGTGGCCTGTGAGGCGGAAGATCGTCAGCGGTCCCGGCGGCCGCGAGACCGACCCCAACGCCCACCTCCTCGAGGTGGTCGACCTCAAGACCCACTACCTCACCGGGCGCGGTGCGGTCCGCGCCGTCGACGGCGTCTCGCTCACCCTCGACCGGGGCAAGACCCTCGGTGTGGTGGGCGAATCCGGGTCGGGCAAGACCCAGCTCTCACGGTCCATCATGGGCCTGCTGCCCACCACCAACATCGTGCGTGCCGGCCAGATCTTCTACGAGGGCCACGACATCATCGGCTACTCCCCCGACCAGATGCGCAGCGTCTGGGGCTCGGAGATGTCGATGGTCTTCCAGGACCCCATGACCTCGCTCAACCCGGTCATCAAGGTAGGGCGCCAGATCACCGAGTCGCTGCGGTTCCACCTCTCGCTCGACAAGGGCGAGGCGGCGGCCACCGCGCTGGCCCTGCTCACCTCGGTCGGGATCCCCGAGCCCGCCCAGCGGCTCGAGGAGTACCCCCACCAGCTCTCGGGCGGGATGCGCCAGCGCGTGACCATCGCCATCGCACTGGCGTGCGGCCCCAAGCTGCTCTTCGCCGACGAGCCCACCACCGCGCTGGACGTCACCGTGCAGGCCCAGATCCTCGAGCTGTTGCAGGAGCAGCAGAAGGAACGGCACATGGCGTTGATCCTCGTCACCCCCGACCTCGGCGTGGGCGCCGGTCGGACCGACGAGATCGCGGTGATGTACGGCGGCAAGGTGGCCGAGCAGGCCCCCACCCCGACGCTCTTCGCCAACATGAAGCACCCGTACACCGAGGCGCTGCTCAACTCGATCCCCAAGATCGAGCAGCCCAGCCACACCCGCCTCGAGGCCATCGGCGGCCGACCCCCGGATCTGGTGAACCCGCCGAAGGGGTGCAACTTCTCGCCCCGCTGCCCCTACGCCCAGGACCGGTGCCGCACCGAGGATCCGCCCCTCATCGAAGCCGAGACCCCCGGCCACGTCTACCGCTGCTGGTTCCCGGTCGACTCCCCCGAAGGCCGCGACGCCCTGGCCCGCAACGTCGCCGCCGGCGTCCCCAACGCCGTGCAGCTCGCCGAGACACCGGTGGCGGATCCAGCCGTCGTCTCGTCCCCAGCCCCCGCCTCCTAGAGAGAAGATCAACATGGCCGGAAGCGGCACCGCGCATCTGCGCACCACGGGCGAGACCCTCCTCCGGGCCGAGAACCTCGTGGTCGAGTTCCCCGTCGGGCGCACCGGCCTGAAGGTCCATGCCGTGTCCGACGTGTCGATCGACGTGCGCGAGGGCGAGACCCTCGGGTTGGTCGGCGAGTCCGGCTGCGGCAAGTCCACCACCGGGCGGGCGCTCATGCAGCTCCCACGCCCCACCGCGGGCGAGGTCGTGTACCACGGCACCGATCTCACGACCCTGTCGGGTCAGGACCTGCGCCGGCTCCGGCCCGAGATGCAGATGATCTTCCAGGATCCGATCTCGTCGCTCAACCCGCGACGCCGGGTCGGGCGCATCGTCGCCGAGCCGCTGCGCATCTGGGCCAGCGAGCACCACCCCCCGGTCGGCCCGATCAAGGCGGCGACCCGGTTGCTCACCGCCGGCGCCATCGTGCAGGCGCTGCTCTTCGCCGCGCTGGCGCTCCTGTGGCTCATCAACTCGGGCATCACCTTCCTGATGGCCTGGGAGTTCACCTTCCTCGGCGGGGTCGACGAGTGGTTGCGGGCGAGCACGGGGGCGCTCGTCCTCGGCGCCGGGGTCTTCGCGCCGGTTCTCGCCGCCCTCGCCCCCAACCTCCGCGATCGGGTCCGGGCCGCACGGCTGGGTCTGATCGGGGTCACCGTCGTGTCGTGCCTCGTGTTCGCCAGCCTGTTCGCGAGCGACGGGATCACCAGCGCGGGCACCGTGTCGTTCGCCGTCGCGGCGCTGGCCACCGTGCTCGCCTCGGTGCTGGCGCTCGCGGTGCCGGCATCGATCGCCGACTTCAGGCACATGGTCGACGTCCGGGCCCAGCACCGGGCCAAGGTCGAGGAGGTCCTCGAGGCCGTCGGCATCGATCCCGAATCCGCGGTGAACCGGCGGCCCCACGAGTTCTCCGGCGGCCAGTGCCAGCGCATCTGCATCGCCCGGGCACTCGTGCTCGACCCCAAGCTCATCATCTGCGACGAGCCCGTCTCGGCGCTCGACGTGTCGGTGCAGGCCCAGATCCTGAACCTGCTCGAGGACATGAAGCAGCGCTACGGGCTCACGCTCGTCTTCATCGCCCACGACCTCGCCGTGGTCAAGAACGTCAGCGACCGGGTGGCGGTGATGTACCTCGGGAAGCTGTGCGAGGTGGCGCCCCCCGACGATCTCTACGCCAAGCCGGCCCATCCCTACACCGCTGCGCTCCTCAGCTCCATCCCCGTCCCGGACCCGAGCTACCGACCCGATGTCGACGCCGCGCTCTCGGGCGAGATCCCCTCGCCGGTGTCGCCGCCCAGCGGCTGCCGGTTCCGGACCCGGTGCCCCAAGGCCCAGGACATGTGCGCCCAGGTCGAGCCCAAGATGCGCCAGATCGGCCTCGGCCACCACGTGGCCTGCCACTTCCCCATCGAGCTCGGCGAGACGCGCCGCCCCCAGGCCAGGACCGGCAGCGCCACCCGGTGAGCACCGGTCCCTGCGGGGGCCGCTGACCCACTCCTCCTCCAGGACCCGGCGGCACCGACGTCGGGCCTCTGCGGCGCGGCATCGATCCGGACGGGCCGAGCGCGTGCCAACATGGGTGCATGTCAACGCCTCCCGCCATGGAAATCGACGAGACCATGATCTACACGGTCACCATCGCCACCGATCGGGGCACGATCGTGATGGACCTCGACCCGCAGCTCGCCCCGAAGTCGGTGAACAACTTCGTCTCGCTCGCCAAGCGGGGCTACTACGACAAGCTCACGTTCCACCGCGTCGAGCCCGGGTTCGTGATCCAGGGTGGCTGCCCCCAGGGCACCGGCACCGGTGGCCCGGGCTACAAGTTCGAGGACGAACCGGTGCAGGGCGAGTACGTGGCGGGAGCCGTCGCCATGGCCAACGCCGGGCCGAACACCAACGGCTCGCAGTTCTTCATCTGCCTCGCCGATCTGGGCTCCAACCTGGCCAAGAACTACAACCTGTTCGGTCACGTCACCGACGGCATGGACACGGTGCTCGCCACCCAGAAGGGCGACACCATGTTGTCGGTCAACGTCCGAGAGCGGCCCCGCCCCGCCTGAGGCCTGACGTCTGATGTCCGAGACCTGAGGTCCGAGGTCTGAGGTTCGAGGTTCGAGGTCTGAGGTCTGAGCCGGTGCGCGTCGCGACGCCGTGTCAGTCCTTGAGCGCCACGGCGTTGGGTGTGACGTTCATCTTCGGCTCGTAGGCCGCCACCTCGACCTCGCGCGCCGTGCCGCACTGGGTGGCGCGCAGCGTCTCACGACACGATGCGCACGGCCCGTAGAACGCCACCGTCGCCGTCTCCGCGCACCGGGGGCAGGTGATGGTGAGCAGTTCGGCATCGGGAGCTTCGGCGGCGGCGTGCGTCATGGTCCCAGGGTGCCACGTCCGACGGCGGCGGCGGTGCACCCGACCTGCCGCATCGGGCTGTGGACAAGAGGGGCAATCCACAGGGTTGCCCCTCTTCCTCCGCACAGGCGGTTGTCCGTACGGTGGGTTCGACACCGGACGAGCACCGCGGAGCAGCAGATGGCGACCTACGACGTGATCCTCAAGGACCGCACCGTCGAGGTGATCGACGGGGCCGACGCCTACCAGCAGGAAGGGCAGATGACCACGTTCTTCGCCACGGGCGAAGGGCGTCAGGTGGTCGACTGCTGGAGCACGCGCCTGGCCAGCTTCCGCACCTCCGAGGTGCTGATCATCCGCCGGCTCGTCCCGGAGGACCCCTTCGAGGTCGAGGCGGGTGCTCGCACACCGCGCCTGGCCGACCTGCGATCCGCCTGAGCCGGGCGGTCCACCGACCGCTCGGCTCCCCTGGTCCGTGTCGCCCGGTGCGTCTCCCCCGTCGGCCCCTCGGCATCCCGCCACGATCCCGGCGGCGGAACGACCCTCAGGGCACGTAGATCCCGAGCCAGGCCAGTGCGGCCATGGCGACGAGCCCGCTTCCGCACACCGCCAGGGCCACCTGCTCGAGCCGCCGTCGATCGGTCAACGTCGCCAGCGCGATGAGCAGCGGGAACGCCGCGAGCCCGTACCGCTCGAGCGAGTTGAGGTTGGCCGCGCTGATGGCGACCACCACCCCGAGGGCGGCGTACACCCCGTAGGACGCCGGCAGCCGCCGGAACGTCACCACGACGAGGGCGAGGAACAGGATGGCGAACGGGACGTGCAGGCCGTCGCCGAAGCGTTCGACGCCGAACACGTCAGCGAACCCGTGGATCAGGCGCGAGACCGGATCGATGCCGACGCCCCGGAGCGGGGCCTGCACCGAGAAGGGCAGCAGCATGTCCCCGAAGGTCCTGCCCACCCACACCAGGTAGCTCGCGAGCCCGACGACCGGCGCCACGACCGCGGCGACCCGGAGCGCCCGGTCGCCTGCCCGAGTGCCGCGCACCGACCGGATCGCTTCGATGGCGATGGGTGCCGCCAGCAAGATGCCCACCGGCCGGGTGAGCGCGGCGAGGAACCCGAACGCGGCTGCCCACCCGAAGCGGCCCCGCCGAGCGGCGAGGAAGGCGCCGATGCTGAGGAGCAGGAACAGCGCCTCGCCGTAGGCCCACACCAGCACGAACGCCGACGGGAAGAGCGCCGTGAGCCACACGGCGCGTTCGGCGGCGGCGTCGTCGCGCAGCTCGAAGCGGACGAGTCGCCGCATCGCCACCGCCGCGGCGAGGGAACAGGCGTTGGCCACCGCCACGAGCGCCAGGCTCTCGTTGCCACCGAGTGCGAGCGCGAGGGCCCGGCCGACGAGCGGGTACAGGGGGAAGAACCGCAGCGCCTCGTGCGGGAGGCCCTGGTAGCCCACCGATGCGATGTCGCGGTAGAACGTCCCGTCCCACGCCAGGAGGCCCTCGTCGAGCAGGTTGCTGCGACCGCCCGGTACCCAGTGCTCGAAGAGCGCGAGGGCGAGGAGGTAGGCGATGACGACCAGCGCCCGAGCGGCGAGCCACGACGGCAGCACGACCCGCAGGTCGTCCATCAGCTCGCCCCGTCGACGAACCCAGGTCGACGAGGTCATGCCTCGGCGGGGAACACCGTGAGGGTCGCGCTCTCGTAGTACCGAGAGCCCTCCTGGTTCATGAGGGTCTCGGGCGGGCGCACCCGGGCCAGCGCCTCGACGAGCGCATCGCACGTGCCCTCATGGGTGAGGTAGGTGGTGCTCCAGACCACGAAGACCGCATGGTCGGCGCCGGCCAGGTCGAGCACCTGCGCGGCGTAGGCGTCGGGATCGGGGTCGGGCCTCGACCCGTAGTCGGTCCAGTCGATCAAGGCGGGCGGGTCGAGCGTGGGGTAGCCGACGAACACCAGGTCGTTCGGGAACGCTCGCATGGTGGCGGGACCGAGCTGATCCGGGCAGGTGACCACGACATCGCCCGACGAGGCCCGCTCGGCGACGAGGGGAGCCAGCGCGGTGGTCTGGGTGCGCTGGTAGGTGATGTTGAAGACCCCACCCATGGCCAGCAGGCCGAGGGTCGTGATGTAGACGAGCGCGAGGGCGAGCCGTCCGACGAACCGGGAGATGCCGGCGGCGGCGAACAGGAGGAGCAGGGGCACGAAGACCGACGCGTACCGGGTGGCGTAGGCGCTCCAGGTCACGTAGGTGACCACCAGTCCGATCACCGCGGTGAGGGCCAGGACGGTTGCCTCGGCGCGCAGGCGCGGGACGGGGCGCACGTCGAGCTCGATGCGCCACCGATCGAGACCGCGACCGAAGAGGCCGAGCAGCACCAGCACCACCAGGACCGAGCCCACGAAGGCGGCGTCGGCGAAGGCGCCGCCTCCCAGATCGGTGAAGGTCAGGGCCAGGTACGCAACCGGCCGGACGGGCCCGGCCCACGGGGTGCCCGTGTGGGCGGACTGGAAGAGCAGGGTCGGGACCCACGGGACGAACAGCACGACCCCAGCGATCAGTCCGAGCAGCGTCCGGACGGCGCCGGAGCGGACCGCAGGGCGCGGATCGCGACGCCACGTCCAGACGAGGACGATCCCCAGCGCGGCGGTCGGCCACATCACCCAGTAGTGCGTCCACAGCCCGGCGGCGACGACCACGGCCAGCAGACCGACCCGCCACCACTGCGCCCGGTCGCGACGCACGATGTCGTCGACGACGAGGTACCCCGCCAGCACGAGCACGGTGACGAGCGAGTACATCCGCGCCTCGGTGCCGTAGCGGATGAGGAACGGGGTGAGCGCGAACACCCCCAGGGACAACCAGCCCAGACGTCGGCCACCGATGCGGCGACCCGCGACGAACGCCAGGACCATCGCCACGATCGACGCCACGCCCGCGAGCGCCCGCACGGCGATGTCGCTGTCGCCGAACACCGAGATCCAGAGGTGCAGCAGGACGTAGTAGAGCGGCGGGTGGCCGTCGTGGCGCAGGGCACCCGTGATGTCGCCCAGCGGCAGCTGGGCGATGTTCACGCTGAGCGCCTCGTCGAGCCAGAGCCCCGAACGCGTGGTGAAGCGCAGGACGACCCCAGCCGCGACGGCGAGGACCGTGGCCACCACCACCTCGAGCGCGATCGGCGCGTCGGGCCCGGTGGGCGCGGTGTCCCCGGTCGAAGGTTCGGTCCCCGTCGCAGCCACGGCGCAGGAGCGTAGTGCCCCCTCCGAGGCGTCCCCGCCCACCCAAGCGAGGTGGGCCCGGACGGAACGTCGGGCCGATCACGGCCGATCACGGCCGGTCGCGACCGGTGCCCGACCACGCCGAGGGCCTTCACTACACTGCGGCCGCGCTCCCGTGTGCGCTCGACACCGAGCCGATCTCCTATGCCCGCCGACACCCTCGCTGCCCCGACCCCGTCCCGGCGCGTCGGGACCTTCGGGATCGGCTTGGCCGTGATCACCCTGGTCGGTTTCATCGGCCGGGTCGTCTCCGTGCTGGCGACGAGGGGTGACACCGACCTGTGCGGTCTCGACCTGTGCGGGGACGCCCTCTACTACAGCGCCCAGGCGCACGTGATCGGCCAGGGCGGGGGCTACACCGCCTTCATGGATCCGGCGGTGCAGACCGCCGACCACCCACCGCTCACCGCCGCCCTGCTGGCCCCCGTGTCGTTCGTGCTCGGGGGCGACACCTCCCCAATCACCGCCCAGCGCCTGGCCATGGCGTTCGCCGGTGCCGCGGTGATCGTCGCGGTCGGCCTGCTCGGCCGACGCATCGGAGGGCGCCGGGGAACCAGCGTCGGGTTGATCGCCGCCGCCATCGCTGCGGTCGACGCCAACTTCTGGATGAACGACATCATCGTGATGTCCGAGACGTTCGGCACCCTGGGGATCGCCGTCGTCCTGCTGTTGATCTACCGGTTCGTCGACCGTCCGTCGGTCGGCCGCGCCGCGGCGGTGGGCGTCGTCGTGGGGATCACCATGCTGGCCCGCGCCGAACTGGCGCTGTTCCTCCCGGTGACGTTCGCGCCCATGGCCCTCTGGGCTCGGTCGCTCACCGTCCCCGCACGCATCGGTCGGATCGCGCTCGCCGGCGTCTGCGCGCTGGCCGTGCTCGTGCCGTGGACGGCGTACAACCTCGGGCGCTTCGAGAAGCCGGTCCTCATCTCCACCAACGACGGGCTCACGCTGGTCGGCGCCAACTGCGACGACGTCTACGGCGTTCGCGATCGCGGTGGCATCGGGTTCTGGAGCCTCTCCTGCGCCGAGGAGCTCCGACCGCTGATCCCGGCCGAGGCCGATCAGTCGGAGGTCTCGGCCGCGTACCGCGACCTGGCGATCACCTACATCTCGGACCACCAGCGCCTCATCCCCGAGGTGGTCGCCTTCCGGATCGGGCGAACGGTGGGGCTCTACGCACCCGCCGACATGGTCTGGTTGAACATGGGCGAGGGCCGTGCCCGCTGGGCGTCGTGGGTCGGCATGATCCAGTGGTACCTGCTGGCACCCGCCGCCGTCGCCGGTGTCATCGTGCTGCGCCGCCGGCGGGTGGCCGTCTGGCCGCTGGCGTCGACCGCGATCATGGTGCTGATCACCGTCGTCGCCTTCTACGGCATCGTGCGGTTCCGCCTGCCGGCCGATGTTGCGGTCGTGGTCCTCGCCGCGGCTGCGATCGACGCGCTGGCCCGACGGCTCCTCCGACGAGATCCCGACGACGGCGACCAGCGGTCGGCGGACGACGGCGCCGATCCATCCCGTCGCTCCCCCGCAGCCGTCCGTCCCGACCCCGAGCCGGTCACGTGACCACGCCCGACGCGGGTGCACCGACGATCGTTCCCGAGCGCAGCGGCGGCACCCACTTCCCGTGCCTCGACGCCTACCGGGGCATCGGCATGACCATGGTGCTGTTGAACCACGCGGCCTACTCCACCGGGTTCATCCTGCGCGACACCGCGCTCGCCACCACCCTCGCGCCGCTGATCGCCCGCCTCGACCTCAGCGTGCCGATGTTCTTCGTCATGTCCGCGTTCTTGTTGTACCGCCCGTTCGTGAAGGCCGCCCTCACCGACCGCGACCCGCTGCCGACCCGCACGTTCTACCGACGTCGCGTCCTGCGGTTGATGCCTGCGTACTGGTTCGCGCTCGTGGCCCTGAGCGTGCTCGTCGGGCTCCACATCGCCAGTGCGCTCGGGTGGGTCTCGAACGCGTTCTTCCTCCAGGCGGTGGGGGTACCGGCGCAGGTCTGCGACGACCGCGGCCAGTGCCACGTGGCGTACGGGATCACCCAGGCCTGGAGCCTCGGCGTGGAGGCGACGTTCTACCTGCTGGTGCCCCTCTACGGCTCCCTGCTGCGTCGGCTGGGTCGGGCCCGGGGACTCCGGGGACGGGTCGGGTTGCAGCTCGCCGGTCTGGCCGTCGTGTACGCGGTGGGCACCGCGTTCCGGGCCTTCGTGGTGATGGTGGAACCGTCCTGGGCCGAGCAGTCGCTGCTGTGGCTCCCGATGTTCCTCGACCTGTTCGCCCTGGGGATGGCGCTCGCCGTCGTGAGTGCCGCGCTGTCCGCCGGACAGGTGCTCCCCCGCGCCGGCTCCTGGCTCGCCGATCATCCGGTGACCTGCTGGGTCATCGCCGGGCTGATCTTCCTGGCCGTCACGCGGATGCCCTACCCGGCCCAGCCGTTCGGTCTCCGCGACTCGACCGGCTACTCGGACTACCTGCCCCGCCAGTTCGCCTACGGCATCGCATCGGTGCTCTGGCTGTGGCCGGCGATCTTCGGCGACCAGACCCGAGGTTGGCTCCGGCGGGCGCTCGCCTCCCGGGCCCTCGTCTACCTCGGCGCCGTGTCGCTCAGCTTCTACCTCTGGCACCTGGTGATCATCGAGAAGGTCAAGGAGTGGACCACGCCCGGGTACGACCTGATCCTCGAACGCGCCCGCAACCCCCGTCCGGGGAACACCCTCGACGCGGTGGGGACCTTCACCGGCTCCTACCTCCGGGTCGTCGTGATCTCGTGGGTCATCTCCTTCGTCGTGGCCAGCATCGCGTTCCGGTTCGTCGAGCTGCCGTTCCTGCGCCTCAAGGACCAACCGCTGGGTGCCGTGTTCCGGCGCCGTAGGCTGTGACCGATGCGTGACCGCACGAGCCGTCGAGCGTCGACGCTGATCATCATCCCGGCCAAGGACGAGGAGGAGGCCCTGCCGACCGTCCTGGCCAACCTGGCGGCGACCGTCCCCGAGCTCGACGTCGTGGTGATCGACGACGGGTCCACCGACGCGACGGCTGCGGTGGCCCGTGCCGGCGGTGCCGCGGTGCTGTCGCTCCCGTTCAACCTGGGCATCGGTGGCGCGTTGCGGACCGGGTTCCGCTACGCCGTGCGCGAGGGTTACGAGCGAGGGGTGCAGTTCGACGCCGACGGCCAGCACGACTCGACCCAGATCGCCGCGCTGATCGAGGCGCTCGACGACGGGGCCGACATGGTGATCGGCAACCGCTTCGGAGGCCAGAGCCACACCTACGAGCTCGGGCGGGTGCGCGCCGGCGCCATGGGCTTGATGCGCTTCTTCGTCCGGCAGTTCTCCGGGCAGCGCTTCACCGACACCAGCTCGGGCTTCCGTGGGTTCAGCCGCGAGGTGCTCGAGCTCTTCGCCCGGGAGTACCCCGCCGAGTACATGGAGTCGGTGGAGGCCCTCCTGTTGGCGAGCGCCGAGGGCTTCCGCGTCGACGAGGTGCCGATCCAGATGCACAACCGCGAGCTGGGCCAGCCGTCCAACCAGCGGCTCAAGCTCCTGTACCACTACCTGCGGCTCCTGCTCGTCATCACCGCCCAGGCCGCGCCCCGCAAGCGGTCGCGTCGCCGCGCCGCCCGGTCGGCATGGAGCACCGCGACGAACGCCGCCGCCCCGCCCCGCCCCGACCCCCAGGAGGTCCATCCGTGATCGCCGCCGAGAGCGGGCCGGCGACGGCGATCCTCGCGCAGGAGGCCACCGAGGTGGTGGGCGACCTCTCGACGCGCGGCCATGTGTTCATCGCCGTCGTGACGGTCCTGGCGCTGGTGTTCATCCTGCGTCTCGTCCGGCGGCGCCAACTCGCCGGCAAGTACGCCATGTTGTGGACCGCCGTCGCCGCAGCGCTCGGCGTGCTCGCCATCTGGCCCGGCCTGCTCAAGTCGCTGTCGGCGTTCGTCGGCGTGTACTACCCGCCAGCCCTGTTCCTGCTCATCACGACGGGCTTCCTCTTCGTGGTCGTCATCCAGTTCTCCTGGGAGCTGAGCCGCAACGAGGACCGCACCCGCACCCTGGCCGAGGAGATCGCGCTCCTGCGCGCCGAGCTGGGGCTCCCGCTCGAGCAGCGCCGGGCCGAGCCCGACACCGTGGCACCGGATGCCACGCCGTCGGAGACGCCGGCCGAGCCGCCCGTGTGAGCGTCGCTCAGCAGGTCGAGCGGAACACGATGATCATGCCGTCGGCGGCGTACCCGCGTCCCAGACGGGCGAGCAGCCGCTCGAGCCCGACCACGAACATGCCGGCGACGCCGAGCAGCCGTGCCGTGAGGCCGACCCCGGACAGGTCCTTGACCGAGGGCACGTAGACCCGGGTCTCCGACGGCTCCCACCCGTGACGCGACGCGAGGTTGGTGAGCGTGCGCCACGTGAACATCATCACGTGGTCGGGGTGGTTGATCTCGCGATGGGCCAGCGACGCGAACACGTTGAACAACCCGTAGGCGTTGGGTGTCGTGACCACCAACTGGCCGCCCGGGGCCACCAGCGCCTGGAGGCCGGCGAGGAACGCGCCGGGGTCGTCGAGGTGCTCGATCACCTCACCCGCGATCACGAGCTGGGCCGGCGCCAGGCCGAGCCCCTCGAGCTCCTCGGGATCTCGGCAGTCGGCGGTGTACGCCTCGAAGCCGGCGGCGACCGCGTCGGCCACCCCCTCGGCGTTGACGTCGATGCCCACGAGGCTGCTGGCGACGGTGTCGAGGTGGCCGTGCAGCCACGATCCGGCGTTCACCTGCATGGTCTGGCAGCCCGTGTCGACGAACCCGACATGGATCACCCGTCGGCCACGGGCCAGGTGGGTGAGGTACTCGATGCGTTCGACCAGGGGCGCCTTGGGCAGCGTGTGCACCATGGTGCCCTGGGTGAACTCCTTCGATGTGGTCACGGTTCCTCCTGGGGCGAGCGGGGCGACGGTACCGCGACCGGGTCGGGCTCGAACACTCCGCCCCGGCGGGCGATGTCGAGCCGGTCCCGAAGCGGTGGCCCGAACGCGCCGGCGCGTGCGCCGAGGCGATCGAGCTTGGCGAGGAGCCGCTTGCGACCGACCCAGAGCGCAGGGCTCATCCACCCGGCGTCGGGGACGCGCCAGTACGGCTCCTCGGTGTCGATGTCGTAGGGATGGATGTAGGTCCACGGCAGACCGCGAGCCCCGCGGCGGTGGATGCGTTCGATGAGTTGGAGCGGGAGCACGCGCAGGTAGGTGCCGCCGAGGTACGGCAGCTTGAGCGGACCGAACCCGGCGGTCGGCACCGGTAGCTCGGCCAGTCCGCACGGCCACAGGAACGGATCTCGTGGCGCTCCCGGGTAGCCGTAGAGCGGTGACGGCGCCGGCAGGACGCTCGACGAGTAGGTGAACCCGGCCTCGAGGATGACCTCGGCGGCCCACACCGACTCGGCGACCAACGAGAAGGTCGGCGCCCGGAACCCCACGACCTCCGTGCCCGAGACGTCCTCGAGGAACGCCTTGCCGCGCCGCAGGTCATCGGCCAGCTCGGTCGGGCCCATCTCGGTGAGCACGACGTGGCGCCACCCGTGGAGGGCGAGCTCGTGACCCCCCGCCGCGATGTCCCGGACGAGGTCGGGATGGCTCTCGCCGACCTCGCCGACGATGAAGAACGTCCCGATGATCCCGCGCTCGGCGAGCTCGTCGAGGATCTGGCGGGTCACGTCGGGATGGCGTGCGACCACCGACGGGTCGGGTCGGTGGTCTTCGAGATCGAGGGTGAAGGTGATCGCTGCAGCCATGGGGACAGGCGGCGCGATCAGTACGCGTCCATGTCGAGGAACTCGTAGGTGTCGAGCGCGAACGTGACCTGCGAGACCGTGCGGCCGACACCGAGGACCACCAGGTTCAACGGCACGGGCTTGAGCCGCTCGGGGAGCCGGATGCCGCGGACGGGCACGTGCCGGTTGTGCCCGGCGTAGACGGCGCACGGGGCACGGTGGTGGCCGCAGATGGCGTTGACGAGATCCTGGCTGGCGAGCGGCCCGAAGCGGCCGGCACGAGGCAGCAGCTTGAGGACGACGGCGACCGGGATCCCGAACATCTCCGTACGGGTGCTGATGGCCACGATCTCCGGACCGACGTGGAGCACGTACTCGGCGGTCGGAGCGCCCAGCCTCCATGCCAGGTACTCGGCGCTCCAGCAGTTGGTCCAGTTCCAGGCCGGCGACTGGTCGAGGTCGGACGCGACGGCGGTGAACGCCGGTGATCCGAGGAAGGCCGGTGTCGCCCGGTGGTGCACCACCGGGGTGCGGGACCGGCCGGTCGGCACCAGCAGCTTCACCGGGATCGGTCCGACGACGCGCCACCCGTTCTTCTTGACCGCTCCCGTCGACTTGGCGTTGGTCACGCCGATCACCATCTCGACGCCCTGATCTCCGGCTCGCCCCCAGATCTTTCCGCCGATCTCGCCGAAGAAGCCACGCCGCTGGCTCCCCGAGCGGGACACCGCGTTGAGCGAGAACACGAACGGCGCCGGGCCAGCGACGTTGCGGTAGGTCTGCGGGATCAGCGCGTAGTGCGCCAGGCGCGTCCCGTCGTCGGCATCGACGTCGCCCCAGATGCCCTCGCCCAGCGGGTTCTCGTCGTAGAGCCAGGTGAGGTAGCGCTCGTCCACGAACCGCTTGTCGGGCAGCTCGGCGTTCAGCAGCTCGGTGTTCGCCCGGTGGTCGGCGGCCCGATCGGGCGTGGAGGTGGCACGGGGGTCGTCAGGCATCGGTTGGGTCGTCAGGCATCGGTGAGCTCGGGAGGTTGGCGAACGCTCGGATCGCCGGGCTCGGAAGACGGTGCGTCTCCTTCGCCCGGGACACGTGCGCGTGCGTCATCCGCGCTGGTCGGCGCCGTTCGGCGGTCCGGCCGTGGCGAGATCGTACCGGCGTCGGTGGGTGGCCAGCGCCAGGCGAGCATCCGATCGATTCCGACCGCCGCCAGGATGGCGATCATCACGTCGGCGGGTACCCGGTAGCGGGTGACCCCGAAGGTGATGGCGGCGGTCACGGTGATGACCCCGGCCATCGCCAGCAGCGGGCTCACGGGGATCCGCCGACGGATGAGCACGACGAGCCCGACGACGGCGAGCGGCAGCTGGGCGTAGTACACCCACAGCCCGACGATCGAGGCCAGCTCGCCGCGACCCTCGACCTGCCAGTTGAGCTGGGTGTTCTGCCCCGGCGCGTAGAGGTCCCACATGCGCCCGACGCGCGCGGCCATGACCACCGGGAGCTGGCGCTTGTTGTCGGCGAGGTAGCGGGTGGCGAAGTCCCGGCTGATCTTGTCCCGTTCGGACTCGTCGAGGGTCAGCGGGTCGGGATAGCAGCGCGCCAGGAGCGCCGTCGCCTCGTCGGTGCGCGTGGTGGGATCGGCGAACGCCACCGCCACCGAGTCGTCGTTGCAGTCGGGGAACCGGGGATCCCCCGAGACGAACCCGTAACGGATGTACTCGTCATAGCAGTTGGCCCCGTAGTAGCCGATGAACTCGCCTCGGAACGCCGTCTCGCAGCTGCCGGCCAGGAGAACGGCTCCGGTACCCGAGGTCATGAACACCGGCTGCTCGAAGCGCGACGCGTTGAACAGGAACCACGGCGCCAGCACCAGCAGGCCGACGACCCCGCTGACGATCGCGAGCGCGGCGCGGCGCCCGAGGGACAGCCGCTTCAGTCCCCACGCGAGCGGGATGACCATGAACCCGAAGAGCAGGAGCGACTCGGCCCGGGTGAGGGCAGCGAGCGAGATCACCACCCCCATAAGCACCGATGAACCGAAGGTCGGCTTCTGCCAGAAGTGGTACCCGGCGAGCATGGCCAGGGCCACCATCGGCACGTAGAGCGCCTCGGACAGCAGCATCCCGTCGTTGATCCACAGCATCGGGGTGACGGCGGCGAGCACGGCGGCGATCACCCCTGCCCTCGGGCCGGCGATGCGGCGGGCCACGATGCCGATGAGCACGACGCCGATGACGCCGGCGGCGGCCGACACGAGGCGCGCCGAGGTGATGCTGCTCAGCCCGAGCTTCGACGCCAGGCCGAGGTAGAGCGCGTACAGCGGTGGATCGCCGGCGCTCGGCACGAACCGCTGGCCGCCGCTCGTGACCCAGTCGGCGCTGCCGATGAACCAGTGACCGTCCGCGATCATGCGCCCCTGGATGTACCCGTAGGCCGAATCGCCGGCGATGGCCCAGCAGTTCTGGCCCCCCACGTCGACGGGCTGGCCTGCCGAGACCTGGGCGATGATGTCGCCCGGACACGTGGGGCGCCAGATCAAGATGTTCACCATCCGGACCGCCGCGGCGAGGACACCGGCGACGGTGAGACCGATGGCGAAGGCGTGCCGGCGAACGGTGTCCATCACGTGAGCACCATCGTGTCGTCGACCTCCGGTTCGGTGGTGGCATCGGGAGCGGGAACCGCGGGCGACCATCGCCGCCACAGCGCGTCGATCGCCACCCCGGCGAGGACGGTGAGGGCGACGTCGGCGCCCACGCGGTAGCGGGTGATCCCGAAGCTGATGGCCGCCGCGAACGTCGTGGTGGCGGCGATGGCGACGAACGGGATGATCGTGATCCGACGACGCCACAGCACCGCGGCGCCGGCGATCGCCGCGATCAGGAGGGGGTAGTACATGATCATCCCGGCGAGGGTCGGGTACCCGCCCCGGCGTTCGAAGAACACGTTGAAGTCGTAGCTCTGGCCCGGTCGCCACACGTCCCACATGCGTCCCACCCGGGCGGCGACCACCTTGGGCAGCTCGGCGGTGTGGTCCCCGATGTAATCCGTCGCCGTCTGGCGCTTGGCCGCCTCGACCACCGTCTCGTCGCCGGCCGGCCACGGCGTGCGATCGCACCCCTGCCACCAGTACCCCAGGAACTCGTCGGCCGAGCTGCCGGCGACGGGCTCGCCCTGTGCGTCGAGCGGTGGCGCGAGGCCGTAGGTCTGGTCGCAGTTGGCGATCTCGAGCACGAACCCGCTGCCGTTGGACACCGTGATCGGATGGCTCTCGAAGGTCGCGTAGTTGCGGATGACCCAGGGTGCGAGGAGCAGCCCGCCGGTCGCGGCGGCGACCACGGTGAGGGTCAGGCGCCGGCGGAGGTCGATCGAGCGGGTGAGCAGCACGACCGGGACGACCAGGAGCACGAACAGCAGCACCGCCTCGGCGCGGGTGAGCGCGGCGAGCGCCACGCTGCCGCTGAGCAGGACGACGTTCAGCGCGCTCGGCGCATCACGGAACCGGAACGTGGTGACCAGGACCAGGGCGATGGTGAGCGCGTACATCGACTCGCTCAGCATCATGGCGTCGTTGACCCACAGGATCGGGTACACCGCCGCGAGCGACGCGGCGACGATCCCCGCCCGGTTGCCGGCGATGCGGCGGGCGGCGAAGCCGATCGCCACGACGGCGGCGGCCCCGAGGAGCGTCGACGCCAGCCGGTGCCAGGCGTGGCTGGTGCCGCCCAGG
This sequence comes from Acidimicrobiales bacterium, assembly GCA_038235385.1. Classification (GTDB taxonomy): domain Bacteria; phylum Actinomycetota; class Acidimicrobiia; order Acidimicrobiales; family Acidimicrobilacustridaceae; genus JBBSTY01. The sequence goes on from JBBSTY010000001.1 coordinate 83,490, forward strand.
AACGACACGGCCCCGAGGTACGCCGAGTACAGCGGCGGGTGCACCGCGGTGGCGACCCGCTCGCCGAAGCTGTTGCGGTACACGAACCCGAACCCGTCGGCCAGGTCCTGGCCCTGGCGCCAGTAGAAGTTCTGGTCGCCCTCGGGATCGAGGAAGCGGGTCCACCGCAGGACCGCCAGCACCCGGATGGCCAGGGCCGCCCCGGCGACCAACGCGAGCTGAACGCGGAAGTCTCGGAGTCGTGCAGGCACCCCGCGACACTAGTGCCGTCCCGAGACCGTCCCTGGCACCTGTTCGGGCCGTCGGTGGCCTGGATCGGTGCGATCGGCACGAGGTGGGCGGGGTGCGACTGCCGGTCGCGACCCTGCTCGTACACTTCCGGCTCTATGCCCGTCCGCCGCCGCTTCGTCCTCGTCGCGGCGGCCGCCCTCGCCGTGATCCTGGCGGCCGAAGGTGGCGCCCGCGTGCTCGCGCCGTACCTGAGCGAGCCGGCGCGCTACGGCGACGACGCGACCGCGGTCAAGGTGGCGCAGATGGACGCTCGCGGCGCGGCGTGCACGGACCTGGTGCTCGCCGGCAACTCGATGGGCCGCGACGCCTTCGCCCCGCAGGCGTTCCAGGAGGCCGACGACCAGCACCGCCTCGCCTACAACGCCTCGCTCGATGCAGCGTCGCCCGAGGTCCTCGAGCCGTGGGTCACCCGCGAGGTGATCACCCGCCTCCATCCGGACACGGTGGTGATCACGCTCGCCAGCCTCGACCTGAACGCGTCCGGGCCGGCAACCCGCGCCGCGGTCGAGGCCTACGACGGCGCCGAGCGGACGCGCGCCGATCTGATCGGACGGCTGGGCGCGGCAGCGGGATCGGTGTCCGATCTGGTCGCCTACCGCACCGAGCTCCGCGATCCCGCCGAGCTGGGCGCCGCCCTCGAGCGACGCGCCGCCGGTACGCCCGCACCTCGACCATCGGTCACGGGCATCCCGTCGGTGCTGGGTGCCGACGGCGAGGGGCTGTCGCGTCGGTCGCTGCACTACGCGGGCGAGGCCGGCGCCCGACTCTTCACCCGCGAGCAGCTCCTCAAGGGATGGAGCCTCGATGCCGGGCAGGTCGATGCCGCCCGCTCACTGATCGACGAGGTGCAGGATGCGGGGACCGACGTGGTGCTCGTGATCCTCCCGGTCACCGACGACTACATCGCCCAGCACCCCAACGGCGACGCCGACTTCGCTCAGTTCCTCCGCGTGGCGGGGTCCATCGCCAGCGACACCGGTGCCGACCTGATCGACCTGCACGATGCGGCACCGCCCGCGCTCTTCGCCGACACCCACCACCTCAACGGTGACGGAACGGCGTGGTTCAGTGCCGTGCTCGCCGAGCGGCTGGACGAGATCGGCGTGGACCGGCCCGCCCGCTGCTCGGACTGACGCCGGCGAGATCCTCCGGCGGCGCGGGTGGTCGCCAGGTCCGCGCACCACGGTGAGACAAGGGTCACCCACTCCCGGTGCTCCAGGGAGCAAGCTGGGGTGATGGAAACGGTGATCGTACGTCCGGCGCAGGCCCGTACCTCACCCGGTTCGGTGATCGATCTGGAGAGGGGCCGGCCGATGCGCGATCCCGTCACGGCGTGGCTCCTCGATCCGATCGGTCTCCACCGGGAGTTCAACGATCTCTTCGCCGGGCTCGCTGAGCCCGACGGCCTGGTCCGCTTCCGAGAACGGGCCACCGTCATCTGGCGGACCAAGGACCCGCTGGTCCACGAGTATGTGTCCTCGCTCCCCACCCAGACCCCTGACGAGTGGGAGTCCGGGTTCGAGGAGAGCCACGTCGCCGAGTGGTATCGGGTCCTCATGGCTGCCCACATCCGTCCGGCGCGCGGGATCCGCTCCCCTGCCGCCGTGAAGGACCGGCTCCCCGACCTCGGTTGGCTGCCTGCCGAGGCCCGACGTCTGGCGCGAGGACGCGAGCTCGCCACCCTCGCCGAGTCCTACGCCGACCCCGGGGCCGCGGCGGCGCTGGCCATGGTGCTGCCGTTGGGCAACAAGGGATGGCTGAGCCAGGACGACATCGTCGACTTCCTCCACCGGCTCACCCACATGGATCGCCGCCGCTTCCGCGGCCACAAGAACCTGATCCCGCTGACCGAGGAGATCTACGGCGCGCTGAGCGCCAGCGCATCGGTACCCGATCGGGTCCTCCTGCTCTCCCCCGCCTGAGCCGCGCTCACCGCGACGAGATCGACGGCACGAAGAACCGGTGCAGCTCGGCGCGCAGCCCGGCCTCGGTCGCCGTCGTCTCACCTTCGATCACGAGCTGCAGCAGGATCTGGCGCAGCGTCCAGTCGACGGTCGACCGGGCATCCCAGCGCAGGACGTCGGACTCCGCAGCCGCCTCGAAGTACGGCAGGAGCAGATCCCAGACGCCCCCCAGGAAGAGCCCGTCGCGATCGAGTGAGCCGACCTGCGACGGGGCCACCTTGCGTGCGAAGAACGACAGGACCGGCGCATCACGCACTTCGGTCACGACGTGGACGATCGCATCCACGATGCGGTCGGCGAAGGGGCGGTTGACCTCGTCGAGGATCACCCGGAGCGCCTCGACGACCTGCGCCCCCTGATCGACGAGCACGGCCACGAGGACCTGATCCCGAGAACCCAGCTGGCGATACACCGTCATCCGCGTGACGCCGGCGCGCTGCGCGATGGCCTCCATCGACACCTCGAGCCCGTCGACCGTGAGCGCCTCGGCGGCGGCATCGAGCCCCCGGCGCCGGGTGCTCGACTCGACCGTCACCTGCGTCGTCACACCGGTGCCAGCGTCAACCGCCGTTGCCGGCGGCCTCGAACGTGCGACACGGCTGGCCGCGCAGCGACGGACAGGGCGGCTGGGGGTCGGTGGGTTCCAGTCCGACGATGACCGGCAGGACCAGCTTCGATGGCTGGGTGCCGCCGAGCGACACCGTGTCGGTGACGTCGCCCGCCGTCTTCGGCGTGGCGAAGGTCCACTCCGGTCGGTCGCCGCCGGGTGCGGTGATGGTGATGCGGATCTTCGAACCGGCCCGGAACGCGTAGGTGATCGGGAGCATCGGCACCCGCACCTCGGTGGCCTCCCCCGGGGTCAACGGCTTGGCATCGGCTGCGAGGTAGGTGGGTACCGGGTGGATCGGCGTGGACCGCGCCTCGTCGAGCTTGCGGTCGCTGGCGCGGAGGAACCCGGATTGCACGTAGAGCTCCTGGCCGTCGGGTCGAACCTCGGAGATGCTCACCTGGACGTCGGTGTCGTCGGCGGTCGAGGCCAGCTGCAGGTCGAGGCTGGCCGGACCGACGACGGTCAGATCGGCCGGGAGCGGGTCGGAGCTGAACCCGAGTCCGTCCTGGCCGGTGACCGGTGCCCAGACGTAGGGCGGCAGCGCCCGCCAGGGATCGCCCTCGGGGAGGCTCTTGCGAGGACGGGCCTCGGGGTCCGGCGAGAACGACACGGTCGTGGCCGACCCGGGCGCGTCGGTGAGCAGCGACCCGCCGTCGCCCAGGTAGAACGAGGTTGCTTCCGCAGCAGGGGGCGGCCAGGCGGTGAACGATGCCTCCCACTGGGGCGCCAACGAGCCCGGGGCGTCAGCGCCGCCACCGTTGTCGAACAGGACCCGGACCCGAGGGTCGTTGGCGAACTCGGCCCGGGCGGCGTCGACCGACGGCGCGTCGGTGAAGCGCACGGCGGGGATCGCCTGGGCGGGCGCGCCGGCGACCTGCTCGTAGAGCGTGCCACCGAGCGTCGTCAGGACCGTGCGCTGCTGGGGGACCTCGTCGGCCACGTACAGATCGAGGAACTCGACCCACCGCGAGATGGTGGCGGGTCCGAGCGAATCGATGTGGGTGCCGTTGAGGAGGGTGACCCAGACGTCCTCGTTGTCGTCGAGCGCGGGGATGAGCGCCGGCCACTGGCCGCCGGTCTGCTCGTCCTGGAGGGCACCGACGAGGAACGTCGGCACCTCGATGCTCTCGGCCCAGCGGGCAGGTGAGCGATCGTCGAAGATCGCCGGGTCGCGGTGCGGGGTGTCCTCGAGGAGCTGGTTGACGTCCTGGGTCTGGAGGCGCAGGGCCTGGTTGGCCAGGCACTGCTGGTCGCCGTCGTCGATCATGGCCTTGGCCCAGGGCTGGCCCCCATCGGGCGCCGGTTCGGCGTCGCTCGCCCGCTCGGCGATCCAGCTCGCCGCGAACCCGTCGTTGAAGATCCCGCCCGGGTAGCCGGTTGCATAGAGGTCGTTGGTGACGCTCATCGGTGCGATCGCCGCGAGGTGCGGCGGTTGCGATCCGGCGACGAAGAACTGCGAGATCCCCGAGAACGAGATCCCGACCATGCCGACCTTGTTGCCCTTCACCCAGGGCTCGGCCGCGATGGCCTCGACCGCGTCGTACCCATCGGCGGTCGTGGGCAGGTCGAAGAGGCCGAAGGCGCCACCCGAACACCCCGAGCCGCGCATCTGGAGGCTCACCGTCGCGTAGCCGAGCAGCGGGGCGATGATCCCGCCGACGGCGGCCGAGGTCGACGGGATGAGCGGGTCGTTCTTCGCCGCCTCGGGATCGAGCAGACCGGTGAGGGCATCGTGGGGAGGTGCGACGGCGTAGCCCGAGTACTCGACCACTGTGGGGAACGGACCGTCAGCGAGGGTCTTGCCCTGCGGAAGTCGGACCGTGGCCGCGACCTTCACGTCGTCGCGCATGGTGAGGTAGTTGTACCCGGCCGCCAGCTCCTGGTCGTCGTAGAACGACTGGTCGGGCACGTCGGTGATGGCGAGGACGGAGAACTCGTCGGTGCCGGCCACGGTGTCGCCCTCGACCGACCGGAACGTGTAGCCCGAGCCGGGAGCTAGGTCGCGCACGATCAGGCTGCCGAGGTCGTCGGCGGCGCCCGAGGCCACCTGCTGGCCGGCGCCGTCGGCGAGCACGAGCTCCTGGCCCGGCTCGGCGCCGAGGACGTACGCCTGCTCGACCGATCCCGAACCGTCGAAGGTCGCCTGGGTGGTGATCGCCGGCGCCGCCTCGGCGGTGGCGGGGTCTCCGAGGGCACCCGTGCCGGACGGTGATCCGGAATCGGACCCGGTCGAGCTGCAGGCCGACAGGGCCAGGGCGGTGGTGAGCACGAGAGCGGCAGCTCTCCGGACTCGCTGGTTCATCAGGTCCCCCGTTGGATCACGGCCCGGGTCGACCGGTCCGGCACCACGCGTGATGTTACGCGATGGCGGCGACCGTATCACGGCATCCGCCCGACACTGGTGGTGGTCCGTGGCGGTTGGTGGCGGTCGGTGAGGAGGCCGGCGCCAGCCGGCGAACACATGGGCCGTTGGACCCGAAACCCTCACGCCACCGGCTTCGGACGCCGATGGAGGAACACGATCGGCGGATCCCCGGGGACAGCGCGCGCCGGCGCGGCCGGGTTCGGGCCGCCGATCGCTGCAGTCCGTCGCAACGGTGCGTCGGCGCGAGATGAAAGGGATCCCTCGGGATGTTGGAGAAGCTGGGACGGTTCATGGCCAGGCACCACTGGCCGGTCATCGGGGTCTGGGTGGTCCTGTTGGTCGCCGTGGGTTCGTACGCGGCCGGGCACACCGGGACCGCGGTCGACGAGTTCGCCATCCCCGGCGTGCAATCCCAACAGGCGCTCGACCTGCTCGAGCAGGACTTCCCGAGTGCGGCCGGAACGAACGCGACCATCGTCTTCGAGGCGCCGGCCGGTCAGACGCTGACCGACACCGCCAACGCGGCCGCCATCAACGCGACCGTGGCCGAGCTGGCGAAGCTCCCCGATGCCAGCACGGTGAGCAACCCCCTCGACCAGCAGCCGGTCGGCCTGACCTTCGACGAGGGCAAGCCCGAGCTCCAGCAGGCGTACCGCCTCATGAACGCCGACAAGACCGTCGGCTACGCCTCGGTGTCCTACTCCACCGTCATCACAGGTCCCGAGCAGGGCAAGACCATGTTCGAGGCGCTCGAGCAGGCGACCGGAGCAGCCACCACGGCCGGGCTCGACGTCAGCTTCGGCGGCGCCGTCACCGACTCGGGCAACGCGGCGACGTCGTGGTTCTCGGACCACTCCGACGAGATCGGCCTCGGGATCGCCGTGATCATCCTCCTGATCGCGCTGGGATCGCTGGCATCGATGTCGGTACCGATCTTCACGGCCATCCTCGCCGTCGCCATGTCCACCATGATCGTCACCATCCTCATGGACTCGTTCACGATCGGGACGGTGGCCCCGATCCTCGGCACCATGATCGGTCTCGGGGTGGGCATCGACTACTCGCTCTTCATCGTGAGCCGACACCGCCAGAACCTCGAGGAGGGGATGGAGGTGAACGACTCGATCGGGCGCGCCATCGCCACCGCCGGTTCGGCGGTGCTGTTCGCCGGCATCTGCGTCTGCATCGCCATGTGCGGGCTCGTGCTCATCGGGATCCCGTACGTCTCCAACCTCGGGATCATCGCGTCGATGTACGTCGCGGTGACCATGGTCACCGCGCTCACCCTCACCCCGGCGCTGCTCGGGGCCTACGGCCGCAAGATCAACTCGTTCGCCATCCACCACCGCAAGGAGACCGCCGACGTGCACAAGACGTTGTCGGGTCGGTGGGCGCGCGAGACCTCACGTCATCCGCTCGTGTTCACCCTCGTGGGAGCCGGCATCCTCGTCGCCCTGGCGCTGCCGCTGCGCTCCATCGAGCTCGGGTTCACCGACGACGGCAACCAGCCGACGGAGCTGACCCAGCGCACGTCCTACGACCTGCTGACCGCCAACTTCGGTCCGGGCATCACCGGCCCGCTCATCGTCGCCATCGACCTGCCGCCGGTGACGAGCGAGAACACCGTCGGTGTGCTCGAGGCGCTGGCCGGGCTGAGCACCGCCATCAAGGAGACGCCGGGCGTGGCCTCGGTGTCGCTCCCGCTGCCCAACCAGTTCCCCAGCGAGGCCAAACCGGAGGCGGTGCCGACCGCGGTGATCATGGAGGTCGTGCCGTCCACGGCGCCCAACTCCGACGCCACGACCGATCTGGTGAAGGAGCTGCGGACGGCCACCCTGCCCAAGGCGCTCGACGAGTCCGCCATCCCGACCAGCCAGGTGTACGTCGGCGGCTCCACGGCGTTGCTCATCGATCTCACCGACGCGGTGAAGAGTCGACTCGCCTGGTTCATCCTGGCGGTCATCGCCGGTGCGTTCCTGCTCTTGATGATGGTGTTCCGCTCGATCTACGTGCCGCTCAACGCCGCCGTCATGAACCTGCTCGGCATCGGCGCCGCGCTGGGGATCGTGGTGGCCATCTTCAACTGGGGCTGGGCCAAGGACGTCATCGGACTGAGCACCGCCGTGCCCATCGTGTCGTTCGTGCCGGTGATGATGTTCGCCGTGCTCTTCGGCCTGTCGATGGACTACGAGGTGTTCCTTTTGAGTCGCATCAAGGAGTTCCACGACAAGAGCGGCGACAGCCGTGAGTCGGTGATCAACGGGTTGGCGTCCACCGCCCGGGTCATCACCTCGGCGGCGCTCATCATGATCTCGGTGTTCCTGGCCTTCGTCCCGAACCCGGCACCGACGGTCAAGATGATCGGCCTCGGCATGGCCGTCGCGGTGCTGCTCGACGCCACCGTGGTGCGCATGATGCTCGTGCCCGCCACCATGGAGCTCGCCGGCGAGAAGACCTGGTGGTTCCCGAAGTGGCTCGACAAGATCCTCCCCAAGATCCACGTGGAGTGACGGCGGGGACCGGACCCCGTCAGTCGAGCAGCGCCTCGATGCGCTCGATCGGTCGCCCGATGGCCGCCTTGCCGTCGACGAACAGGACGGGCCGCTCCATGACCTCCGGGTGCTCGACGAGCAGGTCCACGACCGCCGCGGCGGTGGCGTAGTCGGTGGGGTCGAGGCCGAGCGCGGTGAACTTCGGGTCCTTCGTGCGGATGAGCTCGGCGGGCTCGCCGTCGAGGCCGGCCACGATGGCCTCGAGCTCGGACCTCGACGGCGGCGCCTTGAGGTACTGGACGACCTCGACGTCGATGCCCTTGTCGGCCACCAGGTCCTTGGCGGCGCGGGACTTGCTGCAGCTGGGGTTGTGGAACAGGGTCGGCGTGGTCATGGTCCGATGGTAGGTCGCCCGTCCGGTCGACCGGTCGGGCCGTCGGGGCCGATCGAACGGCGGCGCCGACCGAGGAGCACGGCCACGAGGCAGACCGCGGTGTAGCCGACGACGATCAGCCAGAAGATCGGGTCGAGCTGGTCGTCGAGGTACACCGCGAAGCCGGCACCGAGACCGACGGCCAGCAGCAGGGTCACGCCGACCTGGCGACGAGGTGCGTAGCGGATCGCCCCGAGCTGCTCGAGCACCAGCTCGACCACCGCCGGGAGCGACAGGACGGCGAGGGCGACGATCTCGGTGGTTCGCCCGGGTCGGGCGACGATGCAGACCCCGAGCACCACGATGGCCAGCGGGTACAGCGCGAGGCACCGGCGGCACACGTGCGAGCGGCCGATCACGAGGCAGCGGTCGTAGTCCTCGGGGTAGTGGTGCGCCAGCCACATCGGGGTGATGCGCGGCGGCCGGTACGGCGACGTCGGTCGCGGGCTCCCCTGCTCGTCGGCCATCACCGACGGTACCCGCTGGTCGACGCGCGACGATGGTGCCCATGTCCGACGCACGGCGACGATGGTCGAGCCTCGCCACCCGATGGGGCGCCTCGGAGCCGATGGCACGGGCCGTCCTCGACGACCTCGTCGCCCGCTACGGCGAACCGCATCGGCGCTACCACACCCTCCGCCACGTGGAGGCGGTGCTCGACGCCATCGACGATCTCATCGACGCCGAACCGGTGGACGACCCCGCCGCAGTCCGGTTCGCGGGATGGTTGCACGACGTCGTGTACGACCCCACCCAACCGGGCAACGAGGCTCGCAGCGCCTCCTTCGCTCGACGGTCCCTGTCGATGCTGCACGTTCCGGTCGAGACCATCGACGAGACGGCGCGGCTGATCGACCTCACCGCTGGGCACGAGGTCGCGTGGGCGGATGGCAACGGGCGCGTGCTCATCGACGCCGACCTGGCCATCCTCGGCGCCGACGCCGACGTGTACGACCGATACGCCGCCGACGTCCGCGCCGAGTACGCCCACATGCCCGACGACGCGTTCGTCTCCGGCCGACGGGCGATCCTCGAGGCGTTCGCCGTCCGACCTCGCATCTTCCTCACCGACGCCGCCCACGAGCGGTTCGAGGACGCGGCACGGGCCAACCTCGCACGGGAGGTGTCGGCGCTCGGCGGCTGACCGGCGCCAGCCCGGTCGATCGCCAGCTGCCGGGCGGGTTCAGGTCGTCGGCTCGAGTTCGGCGCGTCGGGGCCTGCGCAGGCCGGCGGCGCGGAGCCGGCGGACGAGCACGCGGGCATCGACCGGCTCGGCGCCGAGCTCGAGTGCGCGCTCGCGGTACTCGGCGGGCACGTCGTAGTGGTCGCCCTGGAAGGCCCGCCGAGGGATGCCCAGGCGGGCGGCGAAGCGGTGCAGCTCGTCGTAGGACTCGTCGCTCACCAGGTGGGCCCACCGTCGGCCCCGCCACGGCCACACCGCCTGGTCGACCAGGATCGTCATGCCTCGACGGTAGTGCCGTCGACATCGACGTCGGCTCGCACCGCCGCGGCGGTGCGCAGACCGGTCGGCCCCACGCGGACGGCCCGGGACCGAGCCGGGACCGAACCCGGGCCCGGCGGTAGTGTCGGCCGGCCCAGCCCCGTCACGAAAGCGAGCACCGACAATGTCGATCCCCTCCAAGCGCATCGGGAAGGTCATCATCGGGGGGCAGTGGTTCAACGTCGCCCTCGACACCTTCGAGATCCTCGAGATGGAGTTCACCGACCAGGGCGGCAACCCGATCCACAACTTCCCGCTCGACGCCCCTGCGTACCGGTTCGTGAACGACAACGGCGACATCTACTACGGCCCGCTCGACAAGATCGAGCTCTACAAGCTCATCGACGTCTAGCGCCCTCTCGCCGCCGCCGTTCGCCTCGAGCCACGGCGGACGAGGGGTTGGGTAGGGTGCGCCGGTCGGCCGACCGTCACCGGATCTGCCCGACCCGACACCGGTATCAGGAGGCACGACGATGGCACAGACAGTTCGAGGCGTGGTCGCCATGGCCAAGGGCGAGCCGGTCACGGTCACCGACATCGTCGTCCCCGATCCCGGCCCCGGCGAGGTGGTCGTCGCCGTGCGGGCGTGCGGGGTGTGCCACACCGATCTGCACTACCGGGAGGGTGGCATCAACGACGACTTCCCGTTCCTGTTGGGCCACGAGGCGGCCGGACTCGTCGAGTCGGTCGGCCCCGACGTCACCAACGTCGCTCCGGGCGACTTCGTGATCCTCAACTGGCGAGCGGTGTGCGGTGAATGTCGAGCGTGTCGCCGGGGTCGGCCGCAGTACTGCTTCGACACGCACAACGCCTCCCAGAAGATGACCCTCGCCGACGGAACCGAGCTCTCCCCCGCTCTGGGGATCGGTGCGTTCGCCGAGAAGACGCTTGTCGCCGCCGGCCAGGCCACCAAGGTCGACCCCGCGGCGCGACCCGAGGCGGCCGGGCTGCTGGGGTGCGGCGTCATGGCGGGCTTCGGCGCCGCGGTGAACACGGGCGAGATCGGCCGGGGCGATTCGGTCGCCGTGTTCGGGTGCGGCGGCGTCGGCGACGCCGCGATCGCCGGGGCGCGACTCGCCGGCGCCTCGACGATCATCGCGGTCGACCTCGATACCACCAAGCTCGAGTGGGCCACGCGCTTCGGCGCCACCCACACCGTCAACCCGAACGACGGCGACCCGGTGGAGGCCATCCGGGCCCTGACCGACGGCCACGGCGCCGATGTGTGCATCGAGGCGGTCGGTCACCCGGCCGTGCTGAAGCAGGCGTTCTTCGCCCGCGACCTCGCCGGGACCGTGGTGCAGGTGGGTGTGCCCACCCCCGAGATGGTGTTCCCCGACATCGCCATGATCGACTTCTTCGGTCACGGCGGGGCGCTCAAGCCGTCGTGGTACGGCGACTGCCTGCCGAGCCGGGACTTCCCGATGCTCATCGACCTCTACCTGCAGGGCCGCTTCGACCTCGATGCCTTCGTGTCCAAGACCATCTCCCTCGACGACGTCGAGGACGCCTTCGCCGAGATGGAGCGCGGCGAGGTGCTCCGCTCGGTCGTCACCATCTGACCGGTCCGTCACCATCTGTCCGGTCCGTCACGATCCGGCCCACGATCGCTGGTCGTTCGAGGTCGTCGTTCACGACGACGATGTCGGCGTGGCCGACGGGATCGCACCCCTCGTGGTAGAGCCGCTGTCCGTCCACGTAGCGGTGGAGCCGTACGCACCACTGCAGGTCGTGGACGAAACCTGCCGCCGGGTCGTCCACCGGGCGATCTCGGGTCGCTCGCTGGATCCGTCGGTCGCTCACCCTTCGGCGCCCGTCGACGTAGATCGTCAGGTCCCAGGCCTCGACCAGCTCGGGGCGCTGGAGGAACAGGCCGTCGAACACCAGGACGGCATCGGTCGGCGCGTCGACGACGACCGGGTCCACCGCCGTGTCGGTCGGTTCGTCGAACACCGCCGGAACGACGCGAGCGCCGGCGGCGAACGGCTCGAGCAGGACCGAGCGCAACGTGTCGAGTTGGTGCGAGTCGAGGTAGAAGCCCGACGCCGATCCCGGACCTCGTCGGTGGCGCTCCGCCCGCGGCCGGTGGAAGGAATCGATGGTGCTGCGCAGGACCGGACGCGTCCCACGCGACGCCACGACCGACGCGATCTCGTCGGCGAAGGTGCTCTTGCCGGCGCCGTCGATGCCGTCGACGGCGACAAGTCGCCGCCCGTCGGGAAGCCGCTCGATCTGGTCCGCCACGACGTCGATCACCCGTCGCCGTTGCGGGGTTCGAACGGGTTCGGGGTTGCCATCGAGACCGGCAGGGGTCATCGAACGCCTGGCTCGATGCTGCGTTCGGCGAGCACCCGAGTGGGCACCGCTTCGGGGACGAGCCCGACCGCGAGCACGACCCGGAGCGAGGGATCGAGTGCGTGCCACAGACGTCCGGCGACATCGGTGCCCGGACCGCCCGCATCGAAGTGTCGGGGCTCGGCGTCGGCCACGACGTCGGTCGGTGTGCCCCCGTAGGTGTGGATCAGCACGCCGGCGCCCACGACGACATCGATCGCATCGAGGCGGCGTTCGACACCCGTCGCCGTGGCCCGCACCGAGATGACCTGGATCGGCGCAGGGACCTCGGTCGTCACACCCTGCACCGCCGCCGACGCGATCACGGCGATTCGGGGGGTGAGGATCGGTGGGTCGGGTTCCGGATCGATCTGCTCGACGAGGGCGGCGATGTCGCCGGTGTCGTGGAGCACCTCGGCCAGGCGGTCGACGTGGTCGCCGTTCCCGACGACGAGGTGGTGCCCGACGACCCGCACGCAGGAGTAGTGCCGAAGTGGATCGTGCCGGCCGGAGTGGGTCGCCACGACGGTGACGCGGTCCGCTTCGGCCTGTAGGATCCGCTGGCGGGAGGCGTCGCTGCGACCGCTGAGGAAGTAGATCCACTCCAGCCGGCCGTCGTGGTGGCGATGCACGGCGACGCCGCGACCGGGGTAGCCGGGAAGGTCGAAGCGCGGACCGCTCATGGGCTCTCCTACTGGTACTGGTCGATCAACGGCGCCGCTTCGGCCTGGTTCAGGTCGAGCACAGCGGCACCTCCCGACGTGGTGCGCGGCGTGACCGGCAGGGTGTCCGACGTCGGTTCGAAACCGCCACGGAACTGCCACCCCAGACGGAGCGCATCGAGGAAGTTCATGGCGTCGTCGAGCTTGAGGCCGATCGCCATGGCGTCGGAGATCCTGGAGATCTCGAGCGGGTTCTTGGTGGAGCTGACCCGGGTGAGCAGCGACGACAGGAACGCCCGCTGCCTCGCCACCCGGCCGAGGTCCGAGAGCGGGTCCTCGACCCACACGTCGTTCTCCAGCTCCTCGAAGTGCCGCGAGCGCACGTAGGCGAGGGCCTGCGTGCCATCGAGGTGTTGCACGCCGGCTTCGTCGACCACCAGGCCCGAAGCCGTGTCCCGTGACGGGAACTCGAAGGTGACGTCGATGCCTCCCACCGCATCGACCAGCTGACCGAAGCTGACGAAGTTGATCTCGACGTAGTGGTGCACCGGGATGCCCAGGTTCTGGACCGCGAGGATCAGGTTGGCCGGACCGGCGTTGTAGGTGGAGTTGATCCGCCCGAGCTGACCGGTCGCAGGATCGGTGACCCAGAGGTCGCGTGGGATCGAGAGGAGCGACTGCTCCGAACCGTCGACTCGCAGCACCATGATCGAGTCGGTGCGGGCGCCGGTCGCTCCCCCGCCGCCGATGAAGGCCTCGGCGTTGGGGTCGCCCGGGTTGATGCCCTCCCGGGAGTCGGTTCCGACGACGAGGAAGTTCGTGGCCGAGCCCGTGACCGGCGAGAGCACCGACGCCACCGGGACCCGTGGGATCTGGGAGAACTTCATCCACCCGAACGTGAACATCCCGGCGATCAGCAGCAGCGGGACGAGCACGCATGCCAGCAGGATCGTGCGTCCGCGTCGACGGCGGCGCGCTCGCGGCGGTGCTGACACCCGCCGGGCGGCTTGTCGCGGTTGTTGGTACGGCGCCGGGGCGTACGGCGCCGGTGGAGCGGCAGGCGGGCGAGCGGCTGGCGCGACGACTGGTCGCGGTCCTGGTGCGCGTGCCGCGGCGGATGGCGGTGGGGCGGGAGCGGATCCGCCATCGATCACGACGTGGCGCTTGGCGGTGCCGGCGCCGACGACGCCCTGGCCCCACCGGCTCGCGTCGTCGACCGATGGCGCACGCGGGGCGACCATGGTGGGATCGACCACCGGTGGGGATGGCGGCGGTGCCGCGATGCCGGCCACCTGGCGCGCCGGTGCGGGCGGCTGCGGTGCAGGAGGTGGAGGTGGAGCAGATGCAGGGCTCGCCGGAGCAGGAGGCGGCGCAGGAGGCGAAGGCGGCGCAGGTGGCGCAGGTGGGTTCGAACGGGGCTCGGGGGCTCCTCGCCCCCCTGACACCTGGCTGGAGCGCACGAACCCGCCGGCCCGGTGGTCCCAGACGAGCGGATCGTCGTTCATCGAGGGCAGCTGCTGGAGCCGGTCCCACACATCGGACGCGTCGCCGGGTGGGCGCGGCGGTTCGCCGGAGGCACTCATCGTCGGGACCGGCGGGGGGACGACCTGGGGGACGGGAGCACGGCGATCATCGTGGGCCGATGATAGGAGCGGGCTCGGCGGTTGCTGCGGCACACCGGTCCTGACCCACCGATCCGCTTGCGCTTACGCCTCGCCGTCGTCCGTCGCCTGCGCTCGTGGCGAGCCGGAGCGGGTTGCGTGCGCAGCGCCGTCCGCGTCGCCAGACTGGTCGAGTGCAGTTCAGCGCAGAGCTCCGTGATCTGGTCGCGAACGGGACGATCACCCTCTCCTACCGCCTCTGGTCGCGTGCGCAGGTGAAGGTCGGCGGTGTCTATCGCAGCGGGTCGGCGATGATCGACGTCGACGAGCTCGAGGTCGTCCCGTTCTCGTCGATCACCGACGACGACCTGGTACGGACCGGCGAGACCGATCTCGAGTCCCTCCGCGCTCGTGCGGCGCACGCCGGACCGATCGACGACGACACGCTCGTGTTCCGCGTCGAGTTCCACGTCGTCGGATCACCGGGCGAGACGCGCTCGAGGTCGTGAGCGGCGCGAGGCAACGCCTGCCCGCGCGACACCAGCCTGTCCTGTTCGCCTGTTCGCCTGTTCGCCTGTTCGCCTGTTCGCCTGCTCGGAGGCAATCGGCTGATTGCTCGAACCACGACCTCGATGCTCCACGCCGTGCCCTGGATTCCATCAGAACCTTCTTCGCGACCGCGTCACACCCCCTGGGCACGATGGGGTGGTGAGTCGGATGCAGGAGCTGATCGTCGAGGTGGAGCGGTTGGTGGCCGAGGACCCCGCCGCGTCGGGTGATGATGAGCTGTGTGCCGATGTGCTCGATGCCGAGCGGCTCGGTGATCTGGTGGCCGTGGTCCAGTCCCGGCGGTTGGTGGAGCTCGAGGTGCGCAAGGCCACCGATGTGCGCTGGGGCATGTCGACGGGTCAGTGGCTGGCGCATCGAGCCCGCCTGCCTGTCGGGGTCACGCGGCGTCGGGTACGGGTGGCGCGGAGGTTGGGGTCGGGGTTCGCGGAAGTGGACGCGGCGTGGGCCGATGGCCGGTTGAACGCAGAGCACGTGCGGGTGTTGCACGACGCCGCGAACGTGCGCATCGCCGATGAGATCGCGGCGCGGTTGTCGGAGCTCATCGGGTACGCGTCGTCGATGTCGTTCGCGCACTGGCGGATGTTGGTCCGAAACCTGGTGTGTCTGTTGGATCAGGACGGGGCGTTCGACCCGAACGACGAGCGCGAACGCAACCGGGCCAGCTTCCGTGACAACCCCGAGGGTGACGGGTCGCTGGTGGTGTCGTTCGACCGGGCCACGTACGCGTCGATCAGGCACCTCGTCGAGGCCCGCGCCGACCGTCTGTTCCGGGCCGAGCAGCGCGAGCGGGTGTCGACGCCGGATCTGCGGGTGTCGTCGCGGGCCACGCTGTTGGCCATGGCGTTGGTCGAGCTCGTGCGTGAGGGCGCCGCGTCCGATCCGTGTTCGACGTCTGGCCCGGTCACCGAGGCCACCATCGTGTTCACCGAGGACGCCGAGCCGAGCGGCGACACCGTCGATGACACCGACCGTGCCCCGGTCGCCGACCGTGACCCTGTTGGTTCCGACGACGAGACCTCCGCCGGGCCGACGACCACGGTCGCGCCCGACGCCGCCCGGGAGGTGCCGTCTCGACCGGGCGCTGCTCGCCGCGACGAACGACCCGCCCACACGGGTGACGGTCCGCATCCCGATCGTTGCCGGACCCCCTCGGCGTCGCAGCCGGATCGATCGGTGTGGCGGGCCTGGACCCTCGACGGACTCCTCCTCCCCGCCGATCCCGCACTCGCGGCGATGATCTGTGACGCCCAGGTCCGAGGCCTGGTCATCGACGGCGAAGGACGCCCGCTGCGGATGGGCCGGTCGGTTCGCTACGCCACCGCCGCCCAACGCGCCGCGCTCGGCGTCCGCGACGGCGGCTGCGTGTTCCCCGGCTGCGACTCGCCACCGTCGTGGTGCGACGCCCACCACGTCGTTCCGGTCGAGCGGTTCGGCACGACCGACATCGAGGTCCTCGCCCTGCTGTGCCGGCGCCACCACCGCATCACGCACCGCACGGGCTGGACCATGCACGCCACCGACGACCAGTGGTTCTGGTGGCGGACCCCCTCGGGCGACACCCTGTGGTCCCAACGCCACGGCCGCCAACGCGCCGGACCCCCACCACCGGGCCCGGCCGCCTCCGAAACAACGGACGCGAGACCGATTCGACGAACCGGCACGTGTGGCCGTACCCACGTCACGGGACCCGACCGCACGATCTGGCTCGATGCCGACCCACCGCCCCGACACCGGATCAGCTGGCCCAACCGCAACGACCCCGCCGCCATCGGCTGGCGCCGTCACGCCACCGACGAGCTCACCGGTCTCATCCGCACCGAGATGGAGCAATCCCGCCGCACCGAGTCGTGAACCCCAACGGCGTGAACCCGGCTGCGTCAACCCGCCGCGGCGTGGCTGTCCGTCGGGTCGGCGGACTCAGACGGTCGGGACGATGATGCTGACCGACATCGGCGGCATCGTGTAGTTGAAGGCGTTGACCCCGACCGTGCTGATGTCGGCCTGGCGCACGATGTTGGCCCCACCGGACTGGGTGATCGTGTACACCCGAGCACCGGTGAAGACCGCCGAGCAGGCCACCGTGATGCCGGCCGTGGTGGCTGTCGCCGACTTGTTGATCGCGGCGATCGTCACCGCCGTGGTGTCGGCGCTCGTGGAGCTCGCGTACACGGTGGCCTTGGCGACATCGCTCGATGTCGCCGGGATCGACTGGTCGCCGAACGATCCGCCTGCGCCGTCGTAGTTCCGGTAGGCCCGGAACGCCGCGTAGGCGTAGCGCTCGTCACCGTTGAGCTCCCACAGGTTCGCCAAGCCGACACCCTCGCGTCCGTAGATGCCGAGCACGTCGGCGGAGGCCACCGCGCCACTGATGTGGTTGCCGCCGCCGTAGTTCCACTCGGTGAACGCCAGCTCGGTTCCCGGGTAGTTGGCATCGATGCGCTCCCTGGTCCTCGGGATCAGACGGATCGGCCCGTAGCCGTAGTTGCCGGGGTCGCTGATCCAGCTGCTCTCGGCGTAGGTCGCGTCCCACAGCGAGCGGGGTGCCTGCACCCGGGCGGAGACGACAGCGGCGCTGGTGTCGTTGCCGGTGATTCGGGTACCGCCGCCCGTCGCCTCGGGGTACCAGTGCAGGTCGAGGTAGTCGACGAGGCGCTTGCCCGCCGCGGTGTCTGCGGCTTCCATCTGCTGGAGGTAGAAGTCGAGGAAGTTCCGGTTGGCGTTGTCGGGCGCACCCTGCAACCGCTCGAAGCCGTAGAAGCCGTAGTTGACCGGACCGGCCACCTTCGCGGTTGGCCACACACCCTTGATCGCCGTCGCGTAGTCGACGTTCCGTTGCGCCAGCTCGGCGTAGGTGACTGGGTTCGGGTGGACCTCGGCGTGGGTCGACCTCCAGAGATCGGGTTCGTTGTCGAGCGAGAAGAGGATCTGGGCGTCGCTCTGGTTGACCTTCAACCAGTTGACGAACTCATCCTGGTACACGTAGCCATCCGTGCCATCGGGCGTGGTGGACAACGCCGACCCCTTGGTGGCCCGGTTCTGCTTGAAGCGGGTCTGGAGGTAGTTCGGTCCGGAGTTGCGCACGTCGCAGCCGCCGTTCTTGTCCGCCGACACGTAGTCGACGATGGGGACGGTGACGAGCACCGCCGCTCCACTCGCCTTCGCCGCTTGGACGCCGGGCCGAACTGCTTCACCCGGGGTGTTCGACGCCGAGAGGAACTCGTCGTTCTGGAAGCACCAGTCACTCCCGGCGTTCGAGGCGTTGTTCTCCCAGTTGTACGCCGTCCATCGGTTGCCACCCATCCGCACGATCGACTGGCGGTTGGTCGCGAGATCGCGAGATCCGTTGGTGCCGTAGATGAACGGCGAGATCCCGTGACGAGGTGCCGCCGGGGCGGCATCGATCGTGAGGCGGACATCCGCAGCACCGGGATCGCCGGGCGTGAGCCCGCACCCCGACAGGGCCACGAGCACGACCAGGGCGATGACCGCAGCGGCGAAGCGGCGGCGAGACGTGACCCTGAACATTCCTACCCCCGGTGACGCACTCGGATGGCCGTGACTCGACGTGGCGCCCCGGCCTGTGGAACCAGCAGGATGATCGACGTCGCGGCGGTTCCACTTGAGCGTCGACATCGGGCGTGCGCCGCTGGCCCATCCCCTCGAACCCGACCGGCACGATCTCGACCATGATTCGACGCGTGACCGATGCCATCGCCCAACCGCTGGAGCATCGCTCGCTCTACGCCGCGTTCGATCGCTACCCCTCGAGCAAGGGGGCCGCCGTCCACATAGCGGAGTGGGCCGACGAGCTGTTCGACGCGTTCGATGGCGGGATCCTGCACGTGCTCGGCGGCGGTGAGCTGCCCACCTACCAGCTCGAACCCGCCCAGAGCTCGCGCGGGCCGGTCGAGATCATCCGCTTCGGCGATCAGATCCCGAACCTGATGGATCGGATCGAGGCCTACCGTCGCCAGCTCGCATCCGTCCTCGCCGCGCACCGGGACACGATCGAGGTGATGCACGTGCGCGACCCGTGGGGAGCGGGCGTCGCGCTCGCCGATCCCGCACGGCGACACCGGGTCGTCTTCGAGGTCAACGGTCTTCCCTCAATCGAGCTGCCCTACCGGTACCGACGCCTCGGGGAGGCGACGCTCGCCAAGTTCGCCGAGCTGGAGCACCGTTGCCTGCGCGATGCCGATCGGATCATCGTCCCGTCGCGGGTGCTCGAGCAACGGGTCGTCCGATCCGGGGCCGATCCCGGCAAGGTGCATGTGATCCGAAACGGTGCGCGGGTCCTCTCGGTCGAGCCGCCACGTCCCGACGGCGCCCCCGATCGCTACCTCGTCTACGTCGGGGCGCTCCAGGCCTGGCAGGGCATCGAGACGCTGTTGCGGGCGTTCGCCCGTCTGCGCGACATCGACGAGCTCCGGCTCGTCATCTGCGCATCGACGCCACCGCGGACGGCCCGGGCGTACCGACGTCTGGCCACCCGACTCGAGATCGACGATCGGGTCGACTGGCACCATCGCCTGCCGCACGAGGAGGTCGCCGGCTGGCTCGCACACGCAGAGGCATCGCTCGCGCCCCTGGTCGACTGCTCACGCAACGTCGACCAGGGGTGCTGCCCCCTCAAGATCCTCGAGTCGATGGCGGCGGGAACGCCCGTGATCGCATCGGATCTCGCCGTGGTGCGCGAGCTGGTCAGCGACGGTGAGCACGGCCGCCTCGTTCCCGCCGATCGGCCCGCCGACCTGGCGCGAGCGGTCCGCATCGTCCTCGAGTACCCCGATCGCGCCGCGGAGATGGGTGCAGCAGCGAAGCACCACGTCGCTTCCTCGCTCTCGTGGCCGCACAGCCGCACCGCTCTTCGATCGGTCTACGACGAGCTCGCCATCGCGTTCCCGTCATCGCCCGACGACGAGCGCTAGCGTTCGCTCCATGTTCGGGCGGAAGGAGAAGGCAGCGATGGCCGCGCTGCCGGCCCAGCACCGGGCCCTCGCCGCCGACCATGCGCTCGCGGTGGCCCAGACCCCCGCCCAGTGGGACGAGCTGTTCGCCAGCCTGGCGCACCACGACCAGCTGGTCCGACGCCACGAGATCCCGCGTCGCACCACCGAGATCCTTCTGCCGCTCGTGCGGGTGCTGAGCCAGGACGTCGAACCCGATGCCGTCATCGGTGTCACCACCGACCTCCGGGGCCCCGACGTGGCCGGCAAGCTGCATCCCGGCCGCTCGTTGGCCCCGGTCCCACCCGTCACCAGGATCGACGAGACGGTCTCGTGGGATCCGTGGTTGGTGGTGAGCGCAGATCTGCGCAACGGCGCACATCTCGATCTCACGGTCGTCGACGTGGGTCGCATCCAGAAGCTGCGGAAGCGATCGGCGAGCGGCAAGACCAAGTTCAAGACCAAGCGCAAGAGCAGCCAGCGCATCACGGCGACGCTGCGAACCGCCAAGCACGCCGTGGTCGTTCCCCCAGCGCCGTCGGCCGCGACGTCCTGGCTGCGGGTGAGCTCCCGGGAGAAGGGCGACCGCCACCTCGTCGTCGCCAAGGCCACGTTCCCGGTCGCGGCCGACCAGCCGGCGGGCTGGCAGCTGCACATGATCATGGTGACCTTGGCCGAGCTGTTCCGCTGGGTGCCGGAGCCAGATGCAGATGCAGATGCAGGTGCCGATGCGGTGTCGGGCTCCGGCCCGAGCGTGGGTGGTCCGGAGTGAGCCCGGCGGGCGGTGGCCGTGGCGCGGTGCGTGTGTGCGGCGCCACCACCGGGTTCTTCGTGCTCCAGCGTTGCGAGACCCGGGCTCGAACCGGATGCAGTCGGTGCACCCGATCGGTGTGCGCCCACCACACCCACGCCCTCCCCGGGGACCCCGCTCCGGTGTGCCCCGAGTGCTACGCCGCCGCACGTGGTTACGTGGGCGACCCCAACGACCCCGCCTGGACGGTCGGCTATCGGCGCACCTTCTACTGGGAGATCGCCTCCACCAGCGGCGACGACACGTGGTGGCTGCAGTTCGACGAGACCGACCGTGAGGGCTTCGACCAGGACGAGAGCGACCCGGGTGAGTGGGTCGAGGGTGAGTGGGTCGAGGGTGAGGGTGCGAACGAGGGTGAAGGGGAGTTCGGCGACGATCTCGACGATGACAGCTTCGTCGACAGCTGAGCGCCGGCAGCCGGGCGAGTCGACCCGGGTCCTCTGGGTCACGGAGAACCATCCGCCCAGCCGGGGCGGCATGGCCGTGTCGAGCGATCGCATCGTCCGGAACCTGCGCCGGCGCGGCGTCGTGGTCGACGTGTTGCACCTGCGCCGCAGCGCTGGTCGGTGGACCACGACCGAGGGCGAGGGCGGGCGGCTGCTCACCTGCCCGGTGGGTGACGACCCCGAGCACGCGCTCCGGCGGGCTGCGACCCTCGTCGACGGCCGAACCACCCATGTGGTCGCCTTCGGCGGGTCGCTACCCGTGGTCGCGGCGCCGATCTACGCGGCGTGGTCGGGGACGTCGTTGATCACCTTGCTGCGGGGCAACGACTTCGACACCGGGGTGTTCTCGATGCGCCGGCGGGGCGCCCTGCTCGATGCCCTCGCACGATCCCAGCAGGTCTGCGTCGTCGCCCGGTCGCAGGTCGCCCAGGTCCGGGCCCTGGCCGACACCCCCGTCCGCTGGGTGACCAACGGCATCGATGCGCGCCATTGGTCGACCTTGCCCTCGGACCGCGCCGCGGCGGCGTCGTGGCGCGCACGACACGTCCCCGCCGGAAGGTCGACGATCGGACTCGTCGGCCAGCTCAAGGCGAAGAAGGGCGTCTCGCTGCTGCTCGATGCCCTGGGCGCGAGCCGTGTGCGCGATCAGGTGCACCTGGTCCTCGTCGGTGACCTCGACCCGGTGATCGCCGAACGGCTCGGCGACCTCGATCCGAACGGATGGACCCAGCTCCCGTTCCTCGATCGCTTCGAGCTGCTGCGGCTCTACCCGGCGCTCGACCTCGTCGCGCTCCCCTCGTTCTACGACGGGCTCCCCAACGTCGCGCTCGAGGCCGCCGCACTCGGGATACCCCTGCTCACCTCCGATGCCGGAGGACTCGCCGATCTGGTGATCGACGGCCACAACGGTGTGCGGTTCGCCTCCGGCGATGTCGCCGCCTGTCGAGACGCGATCGATCGGGCGGTTCGCCTCGACGACGCCTCACGCGAGCTCCTCGGCAAGGAGGCACGCCTCACGGTGGAGGCCGACTTCGGCGAGGAGCGCGAGGTCGACGCCTCCCTCGAGGTGCTCGCCGACGCCGGCGGCCACGCCGCCCCAGCGTGATCGTCATCTACGCCGACGGCGGAGGCCTCGGACACCTCACCCGTACGCAGGCCATCCGCCACACGCTCCGCCTGATCGAGCCGGTCACCGTCCTCACCTCGTCCGGGCACGGTGACGACGTCCGGGTCACCGGCGGGATGCAGGTCGTTCCCATCCCCATCCGACGTGTCGACGTCGCCGCCCGTCGGTCCTGGCTCCAGCGAACGATCCAGCGGTTGGAGCCGTCCCTCGTCGTGGTCGACGCCTTCCCGGCCGGCCTGGCGGGTGAGCTCGACGCCGACGCGGTCCCGCCGTCCACTCCCTGCATCCACCTGGCCAGGCTGTTGCGCTGGCCCGCGTACCGACGAGTCCTCCCGGTGCGCCCGATCCGCTTCGAGCGCACCTACGTGCTCGAACCCCTGCACGACGACCACCAGCACTTCCTGACCCAGTGCTCCGATGCCGTGGAGCCGTTGCGGCTGTCTGACCCACCGGCCATCGGTGAGCACGCCGGAGCGGGCGTCGCCCACGTCGGTTGGCCCGACCTCACGTCGTTCGCCCGCTCCGAGACGAGCACGGAACCCGAGCGGCCGAGGTGGCTGGTCACCCATGCCGGGCCAGCATCGGAGGTGGCCGATCTCGTCGCACACGCTCGCGACCAGGCCTTCGCGGAAGGAGTCTCGCCCGTGTTCGTGGTCGCCTCCCCCGCCGACGCGGCACCCCGTTCGGCCCCGGACATCGTCGTGGTCGATCGCTACCCCGTCTGGCCGTTGTTCTCGTCCGCCGACCGCATCATCACGGCCGCCGGCTTCAACGCCATGCGCCAGCTGGCGGACCATCGCGACCGCCATCGCTTCGTGCCGATGGAGCGTCGGTTCGACGATCAGTTCGAACGTGCCCGGCGGGCGCGGTTCGACGAATCGGCGGCGACGGCGGTCGCTCGGCCCTCGAACGGTCGGCGGTAGGGTCGGCCATGGTCGCACTGCAGGTCGTGTCGTTCGTGGCGGGCCTGCTCATCGTGCAGGCCGTGCTGCGTTCGGCGGTCCACACGGTCGTCGTTCCGCGAGGCGAGCAGACCTTCCTCACCCGCAAGACGTTCCTCGCCATGTGGGTGCCGTACTCGCTGATCGGCCGACGCCAGCGCACCAACGCCGACCGCGAGCGGAGCATGGCCCGCTACGCCCCGCTGACGCTGCTCGTCCTCGCGGTCACCTGGGCCGTGTCGGTGACCGTCGGCTACATCCTCATGTTCTTCGGCGTCGGCGCCCACAGCCTCCGTGACTGCTTCTACCTGAGCGCCGCCTCGATCACCACGCTCGGGTTCCTCGATCCGAAGGGACCGTGGGAGGTGGCGCTCGCCTACAGCGAGGCCCTGATCGGGCTCGGTCTCGTCGCCCTCCTCATCAGCTACCTGCCCACCATCTACCAGCTGTTCTCCCGTCGTGAGTCCGAGGTCGTGAAGCTCGACGTCCGTGCCGGGAGCCCGCCGACGGCGCTCGAGATGCTCACGCGGTTCCAGCGGATCGGCTGGGTCGATCGCCTCGACGACACCTGGGCCGACTGGGAGGTGTGGTTCGCCGACCTGGAGGAGAGCCACTCGTCGCACCCCGCGCTCGTGTTCTTCCGGTCGCAGCGGCCCCACAGCTCGTGGATCACGGGAGCGGGCGCCATCCTCGACACGGCGGCGCTCTCGATCGCGGCCATCGATCTCCCGAGCGGCCCCCAGGCCAGGGTCACCCTCCGGGCGGGGTACATGGCTCTCGGGACGATCGCCGGGCTGTTCGGCGTGGCGGTGGTCGAGGATCCGGCACCCAACGCACCGATCTCGATCTACCGCGAGGAGTTCGACCTGCTGCTCGATCGCCTCGTGGAGGTGGGGCTTCCCGTGAAGCCGGACCGGGAGCAGGCGTGGCGCGACTTCGCCGGGTGGCGCGTCAACTACGACCGTTCGCTGCTCGCCCTCTGCGCGCTGTGCGACGCCCCGCCGACGCCGTGGTCGTCGGACCGGTTGCACCGCATCACCCGACCGACCTTGCTCCGCCCGCGCTGGACCATCGCGCCGCCGGACACGCCACCTTCGTGGTGACCGTGCACCGGCCGGCGATCAGATCCTGCGGATGCGAACCGGCTTGGAGACCTCGCTGAAGAAGTCGTTGCCCTTGTCGTCCACCACGACGAACGCGGGGAAGTTCACCACCTCGATCTTCCACACCGCCTCCATCCCGAGCTCCTCGTAGTCGAGGACCTCCACGGCGGTGATGCAGTCGAGCGCCAGCTTGGCGGCCGGCCCCCCGATGGACCCGAGGTAGAAGCCGCCGTGGGTCTCACACGCGTCGGTGACCGCCTTGGACCGGTTGCCCTTCGCCAACATCACGTAGCTGCCGCCGGCGGCCATGAACTGCTCGACGTAGGAGTCCATGCGCCCCGCTGTCGTCGGGCCGAACGACCCCGACGCGTACCCTTCCGGCGTCTTGGCCGGCCCGGCGTAGTACACGGCGTGGTCACGCAGGTAGCGAGGCATGGGCTCACCCCGGTCGAGCAGCTCCTTGATGCGGGCGTGGGCGATGTCGCGGGCCACGATGAGCGTGCCCGTGAGCATCAGCGGCGTGCGCACCGGGTGCTTGGTGAGCTCGTTGCGGATGTCGGCCATCGGCTGGTCGAGATCGATCGCCACCACGTCGGTGGACAGGTCGTCCTCGGTGAGCTGGGGAAGGAACCGGGCCGGGTCGCGCTCGAGCTCCTCCAGGAACACGCCATCCGACGTGATCTTGCCGAGGGCCTGGCGGTCGGCCGAGCACGACACCGCCACACCGATCGGACACGACGCCCCGTGTCGAGGCAGGCGGATGACCCGCACGTCGTGGCAGAAGTACTTGCCGCCGAACTGGGCGCCGATGCCGAACCCCTGCGTGAGCTGGAGCACCTCGGCCTCGAACTCGATGTCGCGGATGGCGTGACCCAGCTCGCCGCCGACGGTCGGGAGCGTGTCGAGGTACCGCGCCGATGCGAGCTTGGCCGTCTCCATGGTGTTCTCCGCCGAGGTGCCGCCGATGACCACGGCGAGGTGGTACGGCGGGCACGCTGCGGTACCGAGCGTCCGCAGCTTCTCGTCGAGCCAGGTCAGGAGCGTCTCGGGCGACAGGAGCGCCTTGGTCTCCTGGAACAGGTAGCTCTTGTTGGCGGATCCACCGCCCTTGGTCATGAACAGGAACGAGTAGGTGTCGCCGTCGACCGCCGCGAGCTTGATCTCGGCGGGGAGGTTGGTGCGGGTGTTGACCTCCTCCCAGGTGCTGATCGGCGACATCTGCGAGTAGCGGAGGTTGTCGTCGCGGAACGTCTCGAACACGCCCCGGCTGATGGCCTCCTCGTCGCCCCCGCCGGTGAAGACGAGCTGACCCTTCTTGCCCTTCACGATGGCCGTGCCCGTGTCCTGGCAGGACGGCAGGATGCCACCCGCGGCGATGTTCGCGTTCTTCAGCAGTTCGAGCGCGACGAAGCGGTCGTTGGCCGATGCCTCGGGATCGTCGAAGATCGATGCGAGCTGGGCGAGGTGACCCGGGCGGAGCAGGTGCGAGATGTCGCGCATCGCGTCGCGGGTGATCAGGGTCAGCAGCTCCGGCTCGACCCGGAGGAACGTGTGCCCGTCGGCGGTGAAGGTGGACACGCCGTCGCCGGTGAGCTTGCGGTACACCGTCTCGTCCGGTCCGAGGGGGAACGGAGCCTGGTACGCGAAGTCGGTCATGACCCTGTTCGTAAACCCTGCGACCGGCGCCGGGCAAGTTGGGATCGTCGACTGCCGGTGCGGCTGCCGTCTCGGTCAGCGGCCCCGGTACTGATCGATCTGGCGGCGGTCCCGCTTGGTGGGCCGACCGGATCCCCGGTCACGCACCAGGGGCGGTGCCACCCATTCGGGCTCGGGTGGCGGGGGGGTGCGATCCACCACGCACGTGGCGGCGATGGTCGCGCTGACCCGCTTGTCGATGAGGGCCGCTACTTCCACCACGCGATCGATCCCGCCGGCACGTGCCTCCACCCGATCGCCGACCCGCACCTTGGTCGACGGCTTCGCCGGAGCGCCGTTGACGCGCACGTGCCCTCCTTGACACGAGGTGGTGGCGAGCGAGCGGGTCTTGTAGAGGCGTACGGCCCACAACCACCGGTCGACCCGCACCGGGTCCGCTTCGTCCATCACGTCATCGTCGCGCAGGTCCTCCGGCGACCGTTGGCCGCCCCGACCTCATGCGGCGAAGGCGGGTTGGCGCCCGACGGCCGGATCGGTGCGCCATGATGGCGGGGATCCGGCATCTCGACCGGCAGGATCGGTGAGCACTCCCCTCATGAGGCCGTACGTGATCCCCGTGCGGAACCCCGGGAGGTCGACGGTGCGCTCCCTCGATCTCGCCCGCGTCGACGCGACCAAGGAGCCCAGCCCGATGCGAGTGCACGTGGTGACCGTCCCCTCTCGGCGGCGCGAGTCGATCGTGGCGTCGCTGCGCGATCTTCCCCCGGTCGCCGACCAACCGCTCGAGAACTGGCGGTCGTTGGTCGACGACACGTCGTCCCACCACCTCGACGAGCTCGGCGTCGTCCGTGAGGCGGCCGAGATCGACGGCGTGGACTGCGAGTGGCTGCAGGTACCCGATCGGCGTCGAGACGCGGTGGTGGTCTTCCTGCACGGCGGCGGGTTCGTGGCCCACTCCGTGGCGTCGCATCGTGACCGTTCCGGTCGGATCGCCCTCGCCGCTGGTTGCGACGGACTCGTGGTGTCGTACCGGCTCGCGCCCGAGCACCCCTTCCCGGCCGCGCTCGATGACGCCGTGGCGGTGTGTCGAGCCGTCCAGCGATCGGGTCGGCCGCTGCTGCTGGTCGGCGACGGCGCCGGCGCGGGGCTCGCCGTCTCCGCCATGGTTGCTCTGCGCGATGCCGGCGACCCGCTCCCCCTCGGAGCGGTCTGCATCTCGCCGTGGGTCGATCTGACGCTCACCGCAGGATCGCTCCGTTCACGGCTGGCGGCCGATCCCTTCGCCCACCTCCACGACCTCCGCTCGTGGGCCGCGGCGTACCTCGACGGTGCCGACCCGAGCGACCCGTCGGTGTCGCCGCTGTTCGCCGATCTCACCGGCCTGCCGCCCCTCCTCGTGCAGGTCGGCTCGGACGAGATCCTGTTCGACGACGCGCTCGCGCTCGCCGAGCGTGCGTCGGCGGCGCGGGTCCCGACGGTGCTCGAGGAGTGGATGGACATGTTCCACACGTGGCACGCCTACGCCGGCGCGCTCGAAGCGGCCGATGGCGCGATCGACCATGCCGGCACGTTCCTGGGACGCCTCGCCCCGCACCTCGCCGGCCAGGAGACCAGCACCGGCTCCTGACCGGTCACACCCCGGTCACTTCTGGTCACTCCCTGGTCACTCCCTGGTCACTCCCTGGTGACGGTCAGGTGACGACGACGTTCAATCGGTGCCGACGAGGCCGAGCGCCACGTCGACCCGGTTGCCGGCCTCGACGTCGTCGACGTTCCAGGACACGGCCAGCTCCGAGGTGAGGATGTGGCGGGCGTTGGCGTACATCGCCTTCTCGGCGGTGGACAGCGAGCCGTTGCGCTGACGGATGGCCAGGTTGCGCACGACCTCGGCGCACTCGTAGACATCGCCCGAACGCAGCTTCTCCTGGTGGTTCTTGAAGCGGCGAGACCAGTTGGACGGCACCCGGACCTCGGTGGCCGCCAGCACCTCGAGCACGTCCGCGGCGTCCTCCTCGGAGATGGCGGTGCGCACCCCCAGGTCCTCGGCACGCTCTTCGGGAACCGAGACCTTCATGTCGCCCGACGCGCCCCATCCGCGTTGGGGCACCGAGAGCACCAGGTAGGTGACCTCTTCGCCGTCGAGCTTCTTCTTCTCCCGACCCACGATCTGAGCGACGCCGTGCGATGGGTAGACCACTTTGGTTCCGACCTTGAAGACCACCGTCTGAACCTCCATGGATTGCGGTGAGAAGACCGTCCATTGTGCCTCATTTTCGACCCGGCTCCACCATCGGCCGCCGGCCGCCCACGGTGTGGCTCGTGGCGTCGGTGCGTGGTGTCGCAGGCGTCGACCCGACTGCGCGCGCCGCCGGGGCCGACGATGGGAACGTCGGCGTTCGGGAGGGTGCCGACGGTGAGCGTGCGAACGAGCCGTCAGCCGATCGTGCACCACTCGAAGGTCGAGGCCGCCCGGAGCAGGACCGCGAGGCCGAGGTGCTCGAGTGGCGAGACGTTGCCCCACCACCGTCGGCCGTGCCACCATCGATCGATGCCCACGCCGATCGTCGCCCCGGTCGAGATCATCGAGGACCAACCGGTCGCCGTCACCGGCGACGGGGACCACGAGCGATTCGCCCACATCATCCGCAAGTCCGATGAGATGAAGGGCTACGCCATGGGCGAGGAGGTCGTCGCCCTCTGCGGCAAGAAGTGGATCCCGTCCCGCGATCCCAACCGCTACCCGGTGTGCCCCACGTGTCGCGAGGTCCTCAGCTCGCTCCACTGATCCCGTCGACGACCGCCGTCGCCGTCACCCCACGATGCGCCGGGTGTGACGATCGATCATCGCCTCCTCGTCGGTGGGAACCACCAGGACGACCGGTCCCCCGGCACGGGAGATGACCCCCGAGGTGGCGGCGCCGTCCTCCTCGTTGGCGGCCGGGTCGAGCTCGAGGCCGAGGTGGGCGAGCGGGGCGACGATCTCGGCCCGAACGGGAGCGGCGTGTTCGCCGACCCCACCCGTGAACACCAGCGTGTCGATCCCGCCGAGCACCGCCACGAGCGCACCGATCGCCTTGCGGGTCGAGTACGCGAACACGGCCAGGGCGAGCGCAGCGGCCCGATCGTCGTGCGCTCGGGCATCGAGCAACGAGCGCACGTCCGACGTCGACCCGGACAGGCCGAGCAGCCCCGACTCGTGATCGACGAGGCGCTCGAGGCCGCGGCGATCCACGGCGCCGGTGCGCAGCAGGTGGAGCAGGACCCCGGGATCGAGGTCGCCCGTGCGGGTGCCCATCACCACTCCCCCGGTCGGGGTGAGCCCCATGGTGGTGTCGATGCTGATCCCATCGGCCACCGCGGCGAGGCTCGCGCCGCTGCCCAGGTGGGCGATCACCGCTCGCCCGAGGCCCTCGGCACCCACGTGGTCGACCACGTACTCGTACGAGAGCCCGTGGAAGCCGAACCGGCGGATCCCACCGTCGGTGATCGCCGATGGGAGGGCGAAGCGATGGGCCACCTCGGGGAGGGTGCGGTGGAACGCCGTGTCGAAGCACGCGACCTGGGCCACGTTCGGCGCGTGCTCGATCACCGCGTCGATGATCGTCAACTCGTCGGGAAGGTGGAGCGGCGCGAAGTCGACCGCGGCCCGGAGCCGGTCGAGGACGGCGTCGTCGATGCGGATGTGCTCGGTGAGATCGGGACCACCGTGCACGATGCGGTGGCCGACGGCGGCGACCGCGACCCCCAGCCGGTCGACGGTTGCGAAGAGCTCGGCCACCACCTGGCTGCGGTCGCGACCGGTGAGGCCGCCCGTCTCGTCCCGGTGGATCTGCACCCCGTCGACGAACACCGCGTACTTGATCGACGACGATCCGCTGTTGAGGCACAGCACCGCCCCCGGTGGTGGGTTCGTGGGACTCACCGAGGGGCCGATGGACGAGTTGGGATCGTCACGTCCACGGGTTGGTCCATGCCCAGTCCCGGATCTCGGGCAGGTCCTCGAAGCGCTGGTCGACGTGGACCCGGTGACGGGCGAGCATCCCCTGGGCGTGCTCGATGAGTCGCTCGGCACCGTCGACCCGGCTCTCGGTGCGCTGGAGGGCGTCCATGCACAGGTGGTACCGGCTCATGTGGTTGCGAACGACCATGTCGAACGGCGTCGTCGTGGTGCCCTCCTCGCTGTACCCGCGCACGTGGAACCGGTCGGTCTCACCCTGGCCGTGGATGAGCTGGTGGATCGCCTTCGCGTAGCCGTGGAACGCGAACACCACCGGGCGGTCGGGGGTGAAGAGGTCGTTGAAGCTCAGCAGATCGAGTCCGTGCGGATGTTCGTCGGACGGGAAGAGCGTCATGAGGTCGACCACGTTCACGACCCGGACGCGCAGGTCGGGGACGAACCGTCGCAGCAACCACGCCCCCGCCATGGTCTCGAGCGTCGGGATGTCGCCGGCGGACGCCAGGACCACATCGGGCTCGTCGCCGTCGAAGGTGCTCGCCCACCGCCACACCGACACGCCCTTCGAGCAGTGGTCGCGCGCCTCGTCGAAGTCGAGCCACTGGAGCTGCGGCTGCTTGTCGATCGCGATCAGGTTCACCTGGTCGCGGCTGCGCAGGCAGTGGTCGGCGACGTGGAGGAGGCAGTTGGCATCCGGTGGCAGGTAGATCCGTGAGATCGCACCCTTCTTGGTGAGCACGGTGTCGATGAGGCCTGGACCCTGGTGACTGAACCCGTTGTGGTCGTTGCGCCAGCAGGTCGAGGTCAACAACACGTTCAGGGAGGCGATCGGGTGACGCCACCCGAGGCTCCGGGCGTGGTCCATCCACTTGGCGTGTTGCACGAGCATCGATGCCGACACCATGGCGAACGCCTCGTAGGTGGCGAACAGGCCGTGGCGGCCCGACAGCAGGTAGCCCTCGAGCCAGCCCTCGCACAGGTGCTCGCTCAGGACCTCCATGACGCGTCCGTCGGGGGCGAGGTGGTCGTCGTGGGCGAGGATCGGCTCGACCCAGCACCGGTTCTCGGTCTCGAACACGGCACCGAGGCGGTTCGAGTTCGTCTCGTCCGGGCAGAACAGCCGGAAGTTCGCCTCGTTCGCGTTGCGGACGAAGATGTCGCGCAGCATGGCGCCGAGCCGCCGCGTGGATTCCTGCACCACGACACCGGGCTCGGGGACATCGACGGCGTAGCTCTCGGGATCGGGCATGTCGAGCGTGACGAGCAGGCGACCGCCGTTGGCGTTCGGATTGGCTCCCATCCGTCGGGAGCCCCGGGGCGCCAGCGCAGCGAGGTCGTCGCGCAGCGTCCCGCCATCGTCGAAGAGGTCCTCGGGGCGGTAGCTCGCCATCCAACGCTCCAACATGGCGAGGTGGTCGGGGTTGGTGCGCACGCCCGACAGCGGGACCTGATGGGACCTGGCCGTCCCCTCCACGAGCACACCGTCGACCTCGTGGGGTCCGGTCCAGCCCTTCGGGGTGCGCAGGACGATCGCCGGCCAGGTCGGCCGCTCGCGGAAGCCGGTGGTCCGGGCATCCGCCTGGATCGCACGGATCCGGGCGTAGCAGGTGTCGAGCGTCTCGGCGAAGGCCTCGTGCACCTCGGCGGGATCGTCGCCCTCGACGACGTGCACCTCGTAGCCGTGGCCTCCGAGCAGGGACCTGATGTCGTCGTCGGTGGCTCGCCCGAGCACCGTCGGGCCGGAGATCTTGTACCCGTTGAGGTGCAGGATCGGCAGCACAGCCCCGTCGCGCTCGGGGTTGAGGAACCGCACGCCCTTCCACGAACCCTCGAGCGGCGCCGTCTCGGCCTCGCCGTCGCCGATCACGCAGGCGGCGATCAGATCGGGGTTGTCGAACACCGCCCCGAACGCGTGCACCAGGGCGTACCCCAGCTCGCCGCCCTCGTGGATCGACCCCGGGGTGGGGACCGAGACGTGGCTCGGCACGCCACCGGGGGTCGAGAACTGGCGGAACAGGTTGTCCATGCCTCGTTCGTCCTCGGAGACGAGCGGATAGATCTCCGAGTACGTCCCCTCCAGGTACACGTTGGCGAGCACGGCCGGACCTCCGTGGCCGGGCCCGGCGATGTAGATCACGTCGGCGTCGGTGTTGCGGATGAGCCGGTTGAGGTGCACGTAGATCAGGCTGAGCCCCGGCGACGTCCCCCAATGGCCGAGCAGTCGGGGTTTGATGTGCTCGGGCTCCAGCGGTTCACGCAGCAGCGGGTTCGCCTGGAGGTAGATCTGGCCGACCGTGAGGTAGTTGGCCGCCCGCCAGTACGCATCGATCTTGTCGAGCTCCTCCGGCGCCAGCGTGCGTTCTGGCATCACCGCGTCGGCGTGACCCGCGTCATCGATCGCCCGTGCTTCGGTCATCTGAGCTCGCTTCCTGGTCGTCCCCGTCGTGGGCGTCGACCTCCCCGTGCGTGGCGTCGACCGTACCCGCCTGCTGCGTCCTACCCCCGACGGGTCCGGGACTGCCCCCGGTGGTCACTACACTTGCCGGTGGTTCGAGGCGAACGAGGGGGTTCGAGGTGGCCGACGCGACCAGCGGATTGATCGACATCGTGGGAGCCGACCACGTCCTGGTCGGCGATGCGATCAGTGAGGACTACCACCGCGACGAGGCGCTCACGACCGTGCCCACCGCGCCCTCGCACGTCGTGCGACCCGGCTCCACCGACGAGGTGGCGCGCATCATCGTGCTCGCCGTGGCGCACGGTCTCTCGGTCACCGCCCGGGGGTCGGGAACCGGGCTCTCCGGTGGCTGCGTCACCGACGGCGGCATCCTCGTGTCGTTCGAGCGGATGCGCTCGATCCTCGAGATCGACACCGAGAACCACGTCGCCGTGGTCCAGGCCGGCGTCACCCTCGAGGATCTCGATGTCGCGACCGCCGAGCACGACCTCACCTACACCGTCTACCCCGGCGAGTACAGCGCCAGCCTCGGCGGCAACGTCGCCACCAACGCCGGTGGGATGCGGGCGGTGAAGTACGGCGTCACCCGGCACCAGGTCCTCGGTCTCGAAGCGGTCCTGGGCACCGGCGAGGTCATCCGCACCGGCGGCAAGTTCGTGAAGGCCACCACCGGCTACGACCTCACCCAGCTGATCATCGGTTCGGAGGGGACGCTCGCGCTGGCCACCGAGGCAACCCTCAAGCTGTACCCGAGGGTGCACCACCACGCCACGGTCCTCGCCCCGTTCCGCACCCTGACCGAGGTCACCAACGCGGTGCCGGTGATCGTCAACAGCGGCGTGGGGCCGGTGATCCTCGAGTACATCGACCTGCTCTCGATGGCGGGGATCACGGCTGCCGCGAGCCTCGATCTGGGCATCCCCCAGGACATCAAGGACGAGGCGCTCGCCTACCTGGTCGTCGTCCTCGAGGAACGCACCGCCGAGCGCCTCGACGAGGACGTCGCCGAGTTGGCCTCCCAGCTCGGTGAGCTCGGCGCGCTCGACGTCTACGTGCTTCCCGCCGCCGCCGGGAGCGCGCTGATCGTGGCCCGGGAGCGGGCCTTCTGGGCGGGCAAGGCCAACGGGATGAACGACATCATCGACATGGTCGTGCCGCGGGCCCAGATCCCCGAGTACATGGCCAAGGTCGCCGAGCTGGCCGACGGCACCGCCTCCTGGGTCACCGGATGCGGCCACGTGGGCGACGGCAACGTGCACCTCACCGTGTTCCAGGGCGATCCCGACGTCCGCTACCGGCTGATGCGCGACATCTTCGAGACCGGCATGGAGCTGGGCGGCGCCATCTCGGGCGAGCATGGGATCGGAACCGCCAAGAAGCGGTACTTCCTCGAGCTCACCGACCCCGCGAAGCTCGCCCTGATGCAGCGCATCAAGACCGCGTTCGACCCTTCGGGGGTCCTCAACCCCGGGGTGCTCCTCGACTGAGGACGCGCCCACCCCATCCAGCCACGACCCACAGAGGAACGAGATCGCCATGAACGGCGCCCAGGCCCTGATCCGCACCCTCGTCGACGCGGGTGTCGACGTCTGCTTCATGAATCCCGGCACCTCGGAGATGCACTTCGTCGCGGCACTCGACGACGTTCCCGAGATGCGCGCGGTGCTGGCGCTCTTCGAGGGGGTGGCGACAGGAGCAGCTGATGGCTACAGCCGCATGGCCCGACGCCCGGCGGCCACGCTCCTGCATCTCGGACCAGGGCTCGGCAACGGCCTCGCCAACCTGCACAACGCCCGCAAGGCCCGCACCTCGATCGTGAACATCGTCGGCGACCACGCCACCTACCACAAGCCGTTCGACGCCCAGCTCGAGTCCGACATCGAGACCGTCGCCCGCAACGTCTCGTCGTGGATCCGCACCAGCAGCTCGTCGGCCGACGTCGCGACCGATGCCGCCGAGGCGGTGGAGGTGGCCACCGGTCCTCCCGCGCAGGTGGCCACGCTCATCCTGCCTGCCGACGTGTCGTGGCTCGAGGGCGCACAGCCCGCCGCACCCCGGCCCCACGCCGAGCCCGACCCGGTGGATCCCGGGGTCGTGGCCGCCCTGGCCGCCCTGCTCACATCGAGCGACTCGACCGCCATCCTCATCGGTGGACAGGCCACGCTCGAGCCCGGTCTCCTCGCCGCCAGCCGCGTCGCCGCCACCACCGGTTGCAAGCTGCTGTGCGAGACCTTCCCGACGCGCCTCGAACGAGGTGCCGGGGTGCCCCCGGTCGATCGCATCGCCTACCTCGCCGAGTTCGCGTCCATGCAGCTCGAGGGCCTCGACCACCTCATCGTCGTCGACTCGAAGTCCCCGGTCTCGTTCTTCGCCTACCCGGACAAGGCCAGTGACCTCGTCCCGTCCGGATGCACGGTGCACACCCTCGCCGGGCCGGGCGACGACGGCGTCGGGGCGCTCGAAGCACTCGCCGAGGCCGTGGGCGCCGCGTCCGACGCCGCGGTCATCCAGGAGCCCGTCGTCCCCGACCTGCCGACCGGACCCCTCACGGCGATGGGTGTGTGCGACGCGCTCGCCGCGCTCATGCCCGAACGGGCCATCATCTCCGACGAGGGCAACACGTCGGGTCTGTTCGCCGCCGGCGCGACGGCGGGATCGCCCCGCCACGACTGGCTGACCCTCACCGGCGGCGCCATCGGCCAGGGGCTTCCCCTCGCGGTGGGCGCGGCGGTGGCGTGTCCGGACCGCCCGGTGATCTGCCTGGCGTCGGACGGCAGCTCGCTCTACACCATCCAGGCGCTGTGGACGATGGCGCGCGAGGACCTCGACATCACCACCATCTTGTTCAACAACAGCTCCTACGCCGTGCTCAACATGGAGCTCGATCGCGTGGGCGCCGGTGCCGGCGGCCCCAAGGCCAAGGACATGTTGGATCTGCACCGGCCCGACCTGGACTTCGTGGCCATCTCCACCGGCCTCGGTGTCCCTGCATCCCGCGCCACCACCGGCGAGGAGCTGGTCGATCAGCTGCGCGCTGCGCTCGCCGAGCCCGGTCCGCACCTGATCGAGGCGATCGTGCCGCCGATCGTCTGAACGGATCGGGCCGGCACCGAACCGGCCGCCACACCCGATGGACGTCGGGTCCGCGGCTCAGGCGAGGGTGGAGTCGAGCTTCGCAGCAGCCGCGTCGAGGATGGGCACGATGTCGTCGACCGTGAACGTCTGGGAGCCCACCAGCGAGACGTTGGCGAACCCGCGCCCGACCTGGACGAACGCCACCAGGCCGGAGATGTCCAGCGACTGGGTCCCCTGGTCGATGGTGAACGACACCGACCAGACCGCCGACGACTCCCCCACCGGATCGGTCGAGACGACCTGGACCGAGGGGTCGCTGACCACGGCCGACGACCCAGTTGCGTCGGGATCGATCAGCTTGTCCTCCAGGCAGGCGGCGAAGCGGTCGTCGGCGAAGAACGTGGCCACCGTCTCGGCCACCTCATCGTTGGCCACGATGTTCACGTCGAGGCTGAGCTCGGCGCCGGTGGTGTCGTCGGTGTAGTCCGGCGCCTTTGCACCGGGGGCCCCCTTGGCGTTCTCGGCGAAGTACTCGGTCTCGGTGGCCATGGCGGGACAGTCGATCCCGGTTCCGGGCTCATCGTCTCGCGCGTCGCCTTCGGTCCAGGGTCCGCCGGGCAGTTCGTCGAGCGTGAGCAGCGCCGATTCGGCCAGTGCCGTGTCGCCCGCCACATCCCGGGTCGTCGGCGGTGCGGTCTCGGGCGACGCCGAGGTCGTCGGTTCCGCCGACGGCACCGGGTCGGAGCTGGAGCACGCGAGCGGTGCCACGGACAAGGCGGCGATGGTGCACACGGCTGCGAGGCGGCCACGGCGTCGTCGTTCGGGTCCCACGGGTTGCTCCTCGGTCAGCGGCGATGCCTGCGGATCGGCGGGCGAGTAGGGCAGGCAAGGGTAGGACGCGCCTCGCGCATCGAGCAACCAAGATCCCGAGGATCGGCGTGCGCAAAGCCGGACTGCGGGCGATTGCCTCGATTGGCTGGCGGAGGCGGTGCTGCGCCGGTGTCGCATCTCGCCGACTCGTCGTTGTGAGCGGTTCCGAAGTTGTGACTTTGGTCCTTTCCGCAGGCCATCGAGGAACCAAACCTCGCACCCTGACGACAGACCGGTAGCTCCGGTCACCGGAGCCGCCGGCCTCAGCCGGGATCGAGCTTCGCCCTCTCCCTCCGGACCATGTCAACGATGACACGATCAACGCCGACCACCACCTGCACGAGACCCACCGGGGCAACGGGCCCGCTGAGGTTGCGTCGCGCCAGGACGATGGCCGTCGTGGCCATCGCCATGATGGCGGTCGTGGTGGCCTGTACGTC
The DNA here is from genome assembly GCA_038235385.1 of Acidimicrobiales bacterium. GTDB lineage: Bacteria > Actinomycetota > Acidimicrobiia > Acidimicrobiales > Acidimicrobilacustridaceae > JBBSTY01. Next base: position 120,140 of record JBBSTY010000001.1, read on the forward strand.
GACATCCACGACACCCGACGCGTCCTCGGCGTCGACGCTGCCGGCGGTCCGGCTCAGCGAGCTCGACGGCGGCGACCACGCCAAGGGGAAGACCGATGAGGAAGAAGACGATGACGATGAGGGCGATCCCGCCGACGTCGAGGCCGATTTCGACCTCGCGCAGTACCGAGGGACCCCGATCATCCTGAACGTGTGGGCCACGTGGTGCACGCCCTGTCGAACCGAGATGCCGGTGCTGCAGGCCGCACAGGACCGCTTCGACGGGAAGCTGCAGATCATCGGGGTCACTGACGACCTCAACCGCGAGGCCGCCATCGATGCCGCGTCCCAGGCCGGGGTCAGCTACCCGCTGCTGGTCGACGACGACGGTCGGCTGCAGTCCGATCTCGGCATCACCGGCCTCCCGGCCACCGTCTTCCTCGACGGCTCGGGCCAGATCCTCGAGCTCCATGCCGGCGCGCTCGACGCCGCCGGCCTCGACCAGCTGATCGGAACGCACTATGGCCTCACCTGATGGTCCCCGTCCCACCACACGCCGGCTCACCGCCGGGGTGCTGTCGCCGCTCATCGCCCTCACCATCCTCCTCACGGTGTCAGCGTGCGGATCCAACGAGGTGACCGGCACGTCCGGCACCGACCAGACGACCACGACCCAGGGTGCCGACACGCTGGAGGGCCTGCGGCGCGACCCACCCCAGGACGTGAGCGGCGTCGTGCTCCCCGAGGTGCACGACGGTCAACCCGATCAGCCGTTCACCATGGTGGCCCAGCCGGGCAACCTGCTCTTCGTGTACTTCGGCTACACCCACTGCCCCGATCTGTGCCCCACGACCATGTCGGACCTGCGCAAGGCGCTCAGCCAGCTCGGCCCCGACGCCGATCGCATCGAGACCGCGTTCGTGACCGTCGATCCCCAGCGCGACACGCCCGCGGTGCTGCCCGCCTACCTCAGCTCGTTCGTCGACGACGGCCACGCCCTCCGGGTCGAGGACCCGGCGGTCCTCGAGACGGCCGAAACGGCGTTCCTCGCCTCGTCGACCATCACGCCCAACGATGACGGGACCTACGAGGTCAGCCACACGGCGTTCAGCTCGATCGTCGACGACCAGGGAACGGTCGTCGCCGAGTGGCCCTTCGGGATCTCCCCGGACTCCATGGCCAACGACCTCCGCATCCTCCTCGCCGAGATCGACAACCGGCCATGAACGATCACATCCGCATCGATCGACCATCGACGATCGACGCACCTTCGTCCCCCCACATCAGGAGCAGAACCATGAACCGATCATCTCGCCGTGCCGCCGTGCTGGCCCTGCCGCTCGCCGCGCTCATCGCCGTCGGGTGCAGCAGCAGTGACACCACGACCGATGCAGGATCCTCCACCGGGACCTCGGCCATGCCCGCCACGAGCGCGCCCGCTGCGGCCGGCGTCGAGGTCGGCGACCCGTGGGCCCGGACCAGCCCCATGACGGCGTCGGCCGGCGCGGTGTACATGACCCTCACCAGCGCCAGCGGCGACACGCTCATCAACGCATCGGTGCCCTCCACCGTGGCGGGAACGACCGAGGTCCACGAGACCACCGTGGCCGACCACAGCGGCACCACGATGATGGGTTCGTCCGAGGAAGGCACGCCGACCACCATGATGGGCGGGGACTCGTCCATGCCGTCGTCGGGTGAGATGGAGATGAAGCCGATCCTGTCGCTCGAGCTCCCGGCCGGTGAAGAGGTCGCCCTGGCCCCGGGTGGCTACCACATCATGTTGCTCGACCTGGTCGAGCCGCTCGTGGCCGGCGACACCATCGAGGTCACCCTGACCTTCGAGCGGGCCGGCGAGATGGTCGTGTCGGTCCCCGTCCGAGACTCCTGATGACCACCACCGGCCGTCGCATCGGGAGCTCGTCATGAGCGATCCTGGAACCTCGCCTGCGGACGAGGGCGACGCACCGACCGACCGCGACGGGAACGACACCGACGTGTCGCAACCCCGTGCGGCCGGCCGGCCCCCGGCACCCCGGATGCTCAGCACCGGATTGGTCGCGGCGCTCGCGCTCGTGGTGATCGTGCCCGTGGTCATCGTGGTGGCGCTGTTGCGGTCATCGGGCCCGACCACCCACACCTACACCGTTCCGGCGGGCACGGGTGCCCGCCAGGATCAGGGCGAGCAGGTCGAGGTGATGCCGACCGACCTCCACCTCGAGGTGGGCGACCACCTCGTGATCATCAACGAGGACGATCGAGTGCAGACCGTCGGTCTGTTCACCGTTCGGCCCGGCGAGACGCTGGACACACCGTTCGGTCGGCCGGGCGTGTACAAGGGAGCGTGCACGGTGAGCAGCAGCGGCCAGATCGTGATCACGGTCACCTAGCGCTCGTGCGCGTGTCGACGCCGGCCCTGGTGCTGCCAGGGCGGACGGCGCTCGCCCGAATCCGCTCGTCCGCTGCCCACCTCGGGGGCCCCTCGCGTGCGTCGACGGGGCACTCGGTCGCCGAGGCCGCACTGGTGGCGTCGATCGCCGCGTTCCACGTCATCGACCACGAACTGGTGCACGAGCGTTGGCACGTGCTCACCCATACGGCCGCCGGAGTCGCCGCCGGCGCCGCCGCGCTCGCACTCGGCGCAACTCCCGATGAGCTCGGATGGTCACGCGTCGCGGCCGGTCAGGGGCTCCGGACGGGTGGCCTGGTGGCGGGTGGGTTCCTCGCCGGGTTCGCGCTGACGGCCGCGCTCCCGGCGGCTGATCCGATCCTGGCCGACACCCGCGTCGACGACGCCTCCCGGGGCGAGCTCGCGCGTCGGGCGGCGCTCGACATCCCGATCGGCACCGCCGTGTACGAGGAGCTCGTGTTCCGTTCGGCCCTGCTCGGGCTGGCGTTGCGCCGCTGGTCTCCGCCGGTCGCCGTCGCAGCCACCTCCGGAGCGTTCGGGCTCTGGCACATCCTCCCGGCGATCGAGGACCGTCGCCGGGACGAGCGCGTGGCTGCTCGACCGGCGCTCTGGTCGATCGTGCCGACAGTCGTCGGGACTGCCTTCGCCGGGGTCGGGTTCGCGGGGTTGCGCCTGCGCACCGGCAGCGTGATCGCACCCGTCCTCGTCCACGCGGCCGTCAACGTCGGTGCGCTCCTGGCATCGTCGACGACCCGTCGGCGCCGCCGACGTCGATCCGGGGCGCACCCGGAAACGTAGGATCGGCGCCATGACGACTCCGAACGGTGACCTCTCCAGCTCGGACCGCTGGTTGCACCGACCCGATGTCTGGTCCGGCCTGGTGCTCGCGGGCGCGCTCGCCGGTCGGTCGTTCCAACCGTCGCTCATGCCGCGTGCCACCGCGCACCAGGCGCTCGTCGCCGGCGCATCCGGCTCGATCGGCTTCGGTCTGGCCAGTGCCACCTACGGCCTGGTCGCCCGCACCGGGTCGCCGATCGGCGACGCTGCCCTGCTCAGCGCCACGGCCGTCGGTGGCTTCGCCACCTCCCGCCTGCTGCGGGAGTCCGACCACGAACGTCACTGGCACCAGTTCGCCCGCACGGCCGGCAGCGCGCTGGCGGCAGGTTCGGTGGCGGCGGCGCTGGGCGTCGCCGTGCGGGGAGCGCACCCGGACCGCCGCTTCATCGCCGGTGGTCTCCTCACCAGCGCGGCGATCCTCACCAGCGCTCGCGCCATCCACCAGGGGTTGTCCGCCCAACGGGCGGCGCACGACCCGTACGACCCGCCGCCGCCCAAGCCGCTGCCGGCGCTCACCCAGTCGGTCGGCGTGGCCGCCGGTCTCACCACCGTCGTGTCGGCCTTCCGCCACAGCAGCGGCCTCGTCGCCCGGACGCTCGAGCGGCGGCTCGGCGTCCCCCGGCCGGCCGCCACCTGGCTCGGCCGCGGCATCTCGGTCGGCGCCTGGTACGGCATCACCAAAGCCCTCGCCGACTCGTTCGTGAGCGGGTTGCGCATCTACGACCGGGTCGTCGATGCGGGGTTCGATCGGGCACCCTCGAGCCCGCTGCGCTCGTCGGGCGAGGGGAGCCCGATCCCGTTCGCCCGCCTGGGGCGCCAGGGGCGTCGCTTCGTGCTCAACGCGCCCGACGCCGACGAGATCTCGGCGGTGACCGGCGAACCGAGCCCCACCGAGCCCATCCGGGTCTTCGTCGGGTACTCGGCGGCACGCACCGACGAGGAGCGCGTCGCGCTGGCCATCGACGAGCTGCACCGCACGGGTGCGTTCGACCGGTCGATCCTGTTGGTGGGCTGCCCCGCCGGCAACGGCTACGTCAACACCCTGCCGCTCGAGGTGATCGACTACCTGAGCGCGGGCGACAGCGCGGCCGTGGCCGTGCAGTACGGCCGACTCCCCTCGTTCCTCACGCTGCAGCGGGTCACCCGGGGCGGGGCGGTGCAGCGTGCGCTGCTCGAGGGGATCGCCTCGGTGCTGGCCGAACGGGCTCCCGACGATCGGCCGCGGGTGGTCATCTACGGCGAGAGCCTCGGCGCCTGGGCCGGCCAGGACACGTTCCTGCACCAGGGGGTCGCCGGCCTCGACGAGCTCGGCGTCGACCGGGCGCTCTGGGCCGGGACGCCGTACTACAGCGGCTGGCGACGCGAGGTGCTCGTCGACCGGAGCGTGACCGTCCCGGAGGGCAGCGTCGTCGAGATCGACCGACCGGCTCCCCTGCTCGAGATGTCCGACACCGAGCGGGGCGCGCTCCGCGCCGTCATCCTCGGCCACGGCAACGACCCCGTGACCTACATCTGCTTCAACATGTTCGTGCGCCGGCCATCGTGGCTGCGCGGCGAACGTCCGTGGGGCGTTCCCGCCACGATGCAGTGGCTGCCGGGGATCACGGGGATCCAGGTCATCGTCGATGCGGTGAACGCCACCCGACCGGTGCCCGGCGTCTTCCGCGCCACCGGTCACGAGTACACCGCGTCGCTGCCCGAGGTCACCGTCGCCGCCTACGCGCTCGATCCACCGTCACCCGAGCGATGGGCGACCCTCGTCGAGCACCTCCAGGCCGTCGACGCCGAACGGGCCTCCCACGGCCGTCTGGCCCGCACCGCCCCGGCCGGGTCCGACCCATCGTCTGCCTCGGACTCCGCAGGCGCCCGTCGTCATCGCCGGCGCATCCCCCGCGTGGGCCGACGCCGTTCCCCACGCTGACTCGACCCTCGCCGCAACGACACGGAAACGCATCGTCACGAGAACCCGTGTGCTTTGCTGGTGCCCGATGTCCACCAGCCCGCTCCTGCCGTTCGTGTCCGATCCACCCCGACGGGTGCGGTTCTCGGTCACGCCCGAACCCCCGCGCCGACTCGATCCCGTCGTCGGCCTGCTCGCCGGCGCCGCCGAGGCCGACATCACGCCGCCACCGGGGATGCCCAAGGCCGGGTACTCGGCCAACGCCCATCTCGGTTCGGGGTTCCGCAGCCGTCTGCGCGCCCGGGTCGTGCACCTGCGTTCGGGGACGACGTCGATGGCGATCGTCCAGTGCGACCTGCTGGGTGGCTCGGCGGTCGTGCAGCACCTCGTCGCCCGCGCCATCGCCGCCGAGACCGACATCGCCCTGGCCGGACTCTTCATCGGCGCCACCCACACCCACGCCGGACCGGGTCAGTACCTCGGTACCGACTTCTACAACCGGTTCGCCTCCAACCGGTCGGGCTTCGATCCGGCCTACACCCAGTTCCTCGTCGACCAGATCTCCGGCGCCGTCATCGAGGCGCACCGATCGCGTCGTCCGGCCCGCCTCGCGTTCGGAACCACCGAGGTGTGGGGCCTCACCCGCAACCGGTCGATGCCGGCGCACGTCCGCAACCCCGAGGTCACCGATCCCGCGACCCTCCCCCAGCGCAAGTTCCTGGCCATCAACCCCGGGCTGCACCTGCTGCGCGTCGACACGATCATCGACCCGACGATCACCGACCCGACGATCACCGACCCGACGATCACCGACCCGACGATCACCGAACCCGCGGGCAGCGGCCGCTCATCGGCGCCCCACCCGGGTCCGGCTGCCACCGAGCCGCTCGCCGCCATGGTGGTGTTCTCGGTGCACGGCACCGGCGTACCGGTGACCGCCCGCGAGTACAACGCCGACATCTGGGCGTACCTCGTCGGCGAGCTCGGCAACCGCATCCACGGTCGCACCGGTACCCGCGCCGTGGTGGGCGGCGTCGAGGGCACGCACGCCGATGTCGCCCCGGCCATCCGGCCGGGGTCGGCCGGCCACCTCGAGGCCGCCCGGCTGGGCCGTGCCCTCGGCGCCCAGGCCGCTGAGCTGCACGAGCAGCTCGGCGGCGAGCTCCGCGACGATGTGCCGCTCGGCGCCGGTCTGCGCGAGGTCGACCTCGACGATGCGCCCACGATCGGATCGGTGTCGCTCCCCCGGCGTCCGGCGGTCGGCGCCGCGCTGGTGGCCGGCGCGCACGAGAACGTCACGCCCGTCGTGCACCGGATCCCACCGTTCGCCCCCGGGCACCCCAAGCGCTGGGGACGCTCCACCCCGCAGGGCACGAAGTGGGTGATCGGGAGCCGGTGGCTCCAGCCGCTCATGCTCCGTCTCGGCGCCTTCCCACGCGTTCTGCCCGTGCAGGTCCTGCGGATCGGGCCCGCCGTGATGGTGGGGCTCCCGTTCGAGATCACGGTCGAGACCGGCCGTCGCGTCGAAGCCGACGTCGCCGCCGTCGTCGGACCCGATGTCGAACGGGTCATCGTGTCATCGGTGGCGAACGAGTACTCCGGCTACGCCGCCACTCCCGAGGAGTACGAGCTCCAGCACTACGAGGGTGCCCACACCCTCTACGGCCCGGCCACCCAGCCGTTCCTCGCCGCGCACGCCGCTTCGCTCGCTGCACAGGTGCCCCCCGACGCCACCGTGCAGGATGTGCTCGGCACCCGACGGTTCGACCTGCGGGCCCACCGTCACCTCCCGACCCCCGCCGCCGGCGACCGGTCGGAACGGGTCGTGCTCGGCGGTGCCTGCTACGTCGACCCCACCCGCGCCACCGACGGCTACTGGGAGCTGCGCTGGCGCGATGTCGCACCGGCGAACCTCCACTGGCACGAACCGATGGTGCGCGTCGAGTGCGCCGAGCGCGCCGACGGCGACCTGGTGTGGCGGCCGGCCACCCACGACGGGCGCCTCCTCGACGATCAGGGCTGGGACCTGCAGGTGGCCCACGTCGGCGACGGTCCCGACGGCCACACCTACTCGGTGCGCTGGTGGGACCCCACCTTCCACGGCGGCCGGAGGTACCGGTTCGTGCTGGTGCCCAACGCATCACGGCCCGAGGTGGCGTCCGAGCCGTTCCACTGATCGTCGCGCTCGCGCGTCCTGTGGCTGGGCCTGTGGCTCGATTCAGGCGCCGGGGCGGAACGAGCTGACGACCTGGGCGACGAGCACGGCGACGTCGTCGTCGGCGAGTGCGGGACTCGCCGTCAACGCGCGGTAGAAGACCGTGCCGATCACGAGGTCGAGGAGCAGCTGGGGGTCGGTGTCGGCCCGGAGCTCGCCCGTCGCCGAGCACCGTTCGATCATCGCCACCATGGGCTCGCGCCGACCGTCGATGAACGCCCGGTGGGCGTCGGCGAACTCGGGGACCCGGGCGGAGGCGGCGAGGGCGGCGGGGACCGCCCGCCCGACGGGACTCTCGGCGAGCACCCAGCGCATGCGAACGGCGAACGTCGTGAGGTCGTCGAGGAGCGATCCGGTGCCTGCCGGTTGCTCCGGTGGCGGCGAGGCGAACCGCCAGGCCCCCATCACCAGGTCGACCTTGGTCGGGTACCGGCGGTAGATGGTGGACTTGGCCACGCCGGCCCGTTCGGCGACCGCCTCGAACGAGATCCCCTCGAACCCGAGCTCGGCGAACAGGTCGATGGCCGCCACGAGGATGGCTTCGTCGCAGGCCGCACTCCGGGGACGACCGGGTCCGGGTCCGCACCGGGGCGGAGCTGGCGCGTCGGTGGCGGTCACGGCCCGGTGGTGTCGAAGGTGGTGGGGCCAGCGGTGTCGAACCTGGTGGGGCCCGCGGTGTCGAACGTGGTGGAGTCGGTACCGACCATCGGGTTGGTGGTGGCCAAGCGCTCGCGTCGGATCGCCTCGGCGGCCACGGCGGACGGCTCGGTGGCGTGCTCCTCGACGTACTCGTGCGACTGGATCTCCTCGTCCTCGCTCCGAGCGTGCGCGGGGAGGAAGAGCAGCGCCACGATCGCACCCAGCAGCGTGATCCCCGCAGCCACCAGGACCCCGGCGTGCATGGCGTCGACGAACCCCTGGTTGGCGGTGGCCAGCAGCGACGAGGCCAACGAACCGGCACCGTCGATCGGTTGGGCGCCGATGGTCTCGGCCACCTTGTACGCCCCACCGAGCGAGCTCTGCGCCGCTTCGATCGCTTGGGGCGGAACCGGGGTGCCCACGAAGAACTCGGCGATCCGGGTGCCGTAGATCGAGGTGAGCACGCTCCCGACGACCGCCACACCGAGGGCCCCGCCGACCTGGCGGGTGGTGTCGTTCACCGCTGATCCCACGCCCGCCTTGGCGAGCGGGAGCGAACCCATGACCGAGTCGGTGGCAGGGGCCATGACCAGCCCCATGCCCGCGGCCATGAGCATCAGCCGCCAGGCCAGGCCCGGGTAGGACGTGTCGACCTGCAGCGTCGCCATCGACACCAGGCCACCGGCGACCAGGAACATGCCGGTGGCGACGGTGGCCTTGGTGCCGAAGCGGTCGACGACCTTCGAGCTCGTCGGTGCGACCACCATCATGGTGATGGCGAAGGGCAGCATGCGGATGCCGGTCTCGAGTGGGGTGTACCCGAGGACGTACTGCATGTACTGGGTCAGGATGAAGATGGACCCGAACATGGCGAAGAACACCAGCGTGATCGATCCGCTCGCCGCGCTGAACCGGGGGTTGGCGAAGAAGCTCACGTCGAGCATCGGGTGGTCGGATCGGCGCTCCCAGAACACGAACGCCAGGACCAGCACCACCCCGATGCCGAGCACCGTGAGGATCCGAGGTGAGGTCCAGCCCTCGGTGGGCGCCTCGATGATGGCGTAGAGCAGCGCCGTGAGCCCCACGATCGACAAGATGGCACCGACCGGATCGAGCTTCGGGGCGCTCGGATCCTTCGAGGTGGGGATCAGGAAGAAACCGGCGATCAGACCGACCACCACGATCGGGATGTTCACCAGGAAGACCGACCCCCAGTAGAAGTGCTCGACCAGGAAGCCGCCGGTGAGCGGTCCCAGTGCGCCACCCAGACCGGCGACACCCGCCCAGACGCCGATGGCCCGGCCCCGCTCGTTGGCCGGGAACACGTTGGTGATGATCGAGAGCGTCGCCGGCATGATGAACGCACCGCCGACGCCCATGAGGGCGCGGGTGGCGATGAGCTGATCGGCGCTGGTGGCCATGGACGACGCCAGCGAGCCGAGCCCGAAGATGATGAACCCGGTCTGCAGCGCACCCCGCCGGCCGAACCGGTCACCCAGGCTGCCGGCCGTGAGGAGCAGACCGGCGAACACGAGCGTGTACGAGTCCACCATCCACTGGATCTGGCTGAGGTTGGCCCCGAGCTCGTCGATGATCGTGGGGATGGCCACGTTGAGGATCGAGTTGTCGAGGACGATCACCAGCAGGCTGAAGCACAGCACCGCCAGGATCAGCCACCGTCGGGCATAGGCCTGGTCCTCGACATGTCCCATCAGTGGTTCCTTCCGCATTGCGCGACGCACCCGTCTCGGTATTGCTGGAACGGTATCGGGAGCCGGTTCCGGATCGCAACGGACATCGCGGCCTCGCCGGCGAGGTCGCCGGCGAGGTCGTGGCCACGGCCGCTCGTCGAGGTGCGGCGCTAGGTTCGACCCATGCGCTTCTCGGTGTGGCTCAGCCAGCAGCAGCCGTGGTCGGAGTTGGTCGCCGCCGCTCGCCACGTCGACGCCAGCGGGTGGGACGGCGTGTACGTCGCCGACCACTTCATGGGCGACGGGGCCGGGTTCGGTCCGGTCGACGGCGCCAACCTCGAGTCCACCGCGCTGATCGCCGGGCTGGCCGCCAGCACCGCACGCGTCCGGCTGGGGTCGCTCGTGCTGGGCGCCACGTACCGCCATCCGGCCGTCGTGGCCAACTGGGCCGCCACCGTCGACCACATCAGCGACGGCCGGCTCGTGCTGGGCGTCGGCGCCGGGTGGCAGGTGAACGAGCACGACCAGTACGGGATCGAGCTGGGGACGCCCGGCGAGCGCATCGCCCGGCTCGACGAGCACTGCTCGGTGGTGAACGGGCTCCTCCGCCAGACGAACACCACCGTCGACGGCGCGCACTACCGCGTGCGCGACGCGATCAGCGAGCCCAAGCCGGTCCAGCGGCCGCTGCCGCTGCTCATCGGCGGCAAGGGCGACCGCATGCTCGGCGTGGTCGCCCGCCACGCCGACGAGTGGAACATGTGGAGCCTCCCCGAGGTCCAGACCGAACGGGCCGCCGTGTTGGCACAGCGGTGCGAGGAGATCGGACGCGACCCGGCCGAGATCCGCCACTCGACCCAGGCCCTGGTGATGCTCACCGACGACGCGGGGAGAGCCGAGGCCTTCGTGGCCGAGGTCGGCGGACGCGCCGCCGTCGCCGGCACGGTGGCGCAGCTCGCCGAGGTCGTCGCCGGCTGGCGTGACGCCGGCGTCGACGAGGTCATCATCCCCGACTTCGCCCTCGGCCGCGGCAGTCGCAAGCTCGATGCCCTCGACGCCATCCTCACCGACGTCGCCCCGGCGTTTCGCAGCTGACCACGCTCGGCGGCGGGATGTGCACCGACCGACCGCAGCGCCATTCGACCTCGGCGTCCTACGTGCCCATCCCCGGCGGCCGCCCGTCCCGCCGTCGCTGATCGGGGCGCCGCCACCACCAACCGCGCGGTAAGGTCACGCAGCGACGCTCGTGCCGGTTGTCACGTCGCGTCCAGTTCGGTTCTCTGGTGGGGCCTCTCGACCTCGGCGTTGCACACGCCGGCATCGGGCTGTCGCGCCAGCGCCGGTCCGTTCGCCAACAGGGTGGTCAATCCATGCGCAGAGTCGTTCCCGTCGTCCTCGGAGTCCTGCTCGCGGTCGCCGTGCTCCCCCTCCTCCCCGCCACCCCGGCCCAGGCCGCCGCCGGCCCACCCACCAACGTCGCGCCGACCAACGGCGCCAACGTCTCGGGCAACCCGGTGTTCTCCTGGGAGCCCGGCACCGGCGCGATCCGGTACCTGTTCCAGATCTCGCAGAACAACTCGTTCACGCCGGTCATCAGCGGCGGCAGCATCGCCACCACCAACACGACGCTGACCTTCCCCACCGAACTGCCGTCGGACGTGCCGCTCTACTGGCGGGTCACCGCCTACGACACGCCGTCGAACGTCGGCGGGGCGGTCGGACCGACCTGGTCGTTCACCCGGGGCTCGATCGCCGCACCCACCGGCCTGGTCCCCAGCACCTCGACGCAGAAGGACTTCGTGTACCCGACCGAGGCACCGACCTTCTCCTGGAACCCCGTGGCGGGCGCGAAGAGCTACGAGGTCACCGTGTCGGACAACAGCAACTTCACCGGACCGAACGTCTCGGGCTTCCCCACCACCACGACGAACACGTCGTTCACCCTCACCGATCCGCTCACCATGGAGCAGTCGTTCTACTGGAGGGTGAAGGCCATCGCCACCGACAACACGCCGTCGCCGTCGTCCGACGTCGGGACGTTCCGGTTCTGCTGGGGTTCCTGCGACGCACCGGTCACACCGATGCCTCTGTACCCGCCGGACCAGAACGTGCCCGCCATCGAGGAGGTCGTCTTCGAGTGGACCGCCATCCCCGGCGCCAAGCAGTACGACGTGGAGTGGTCGCTGAGCGCCAACTTCACCAACCCCACCACCGTCCGCACCAAGTCCACCCGGTTCTCACCGGGCACCACGCTCGACAACAGCGGCTATTTCTGGCACGTGCGCGGCGTCACCCCCATCAACGGAACCGGCAGGTGGAGCACCGACTCGCGCTTCACCCGGGCGTGGCCGGCCACCGAGACGACCCCCGCCGAGCTCGGATCCATCGCGCTCCTGAGCCCGGACAACGCCGACTACCTCGTCACCGAACCCGTCTTCTCCTGGACCCCCCAGCGCCTCGGGAGTCGCTACAACCTCCAGATCAGCACCGACGCCAACTTCTCCCCGGGCCTCACGAGCAGCTGCATCACCAACCACACCACGCTGTCGCCCAAGTCGGGCTGTGGCACCGACCCGGTACCGAACGCGCTGTACTACTGGCGCGTCCAGGCCCTCGATGACCCCCGACCCATCGATGGCCGGTTCTCGGCGGTGCGCAGCTTCATCTACCGTCCCGAGCTGGTGACGCTCACCGGCCCCGGCAACGGCACCCTCACCAGCGCACCGGTCCTCACCTGGGATCCGGTATCGAGTCCGCTCATCGCCCGCTACCGGGTGCTCGTCTACAACGGGGCGGGATCGCTGGTGAAGCAGGTGGAAACGTACAACACCTCGTTCAAGCCGGGTTCGAACCAGAGCGTGTCCTCCTACGCGCCGGATGCGTTGAGCACCGACCCGGCGTATCGCCAGCACACCTGGAAGGTGCAGACCGTCGACGTCTTCGGACGCATCGGACCGCTGCCCGGCACGAGCAGGACGTTCACGATGATCGACCCGCCCTCCACCTATCCCGCGCCCAACCAGGTCAGCCCCAACCACGCACGCGGCACGCGCGTGCCGCCGCTCACCTGGCAGCCGGTCACCGGCGCCGACCGTTACAACGTCTGGTACTCGGTCGCCGGGGCCAACCTGTACTACCCGCTCGTCTCGGACTGGCGCAGCACCGCCTACGCCCACCAGACCTCGTCGGTCTCCCCCGGAGCCTACGACTGGTTCGTGGAGGCCGAGAACAGCTCCGGCGCGGTCATCGCCAGCTCCACCACCTTCCCGAGGCCCGACTTCACGGTGGTGGACCTCGAGTGGTCGGCGCCGGTCTTCCCCCCGAACTGCCCCGCCCAGGAGCAGTGCGACGCGCGCTACGACACGCCGACGCTCGATTGGGAGCCCGTCGTCGGTGCGACCCACTACAAGGTGTACATCTCCTACGACAAGAACTTCACCAACATCGTGCCCGGCCTGCCGTACGAGACCCAGTACTCGACCCTGACACCCCAGGTATCCCTCGTCGACAACCAGACCGGTCAGGCCTACTACTGGTACGCCCGGCCGTGCTACAGCAAGTCGCCCGAGCGCTGCGGACCGGAGCCGGCTGCGCTGGCCAACCTCCCGGACTCGCCGGTGTGGGCGTTCCAGAAGCAGTCGCACCCGCTCTCGCTCCTCGCCCCGGCGAACAACGCCATCGTGGGGAACCAGATCACGTTCTCGTGGAAGGGGTTCCTCCAGACCAACCAGGCGTCCGCCCCGGAACCGTCGCCGTTCGGGGCGCCTCCGGCACCGCCGACCCAGGAGGCCCGCCAGTACCGGATCGAGGTGTCCACCAAGGCTGACTTCTCGAGCGTGCTCGACGCCGCTGTGGTCGACCAGACCACCTACACGTCGTACCTGAAGACGTACCCCGAGGGGCCGATCTTCTGGCGGGTGGCGCCGATCGACGGCTCGAACAACCGGCTGGTCTGGAGCGAGGTGCGGACGCTCACCAAGGAGTCGCCGCTCGTCACCATGTCCCTGCCGGCGCCGAACGCCCAGGTGACCGAGGCGCCGACCCTCACCGTCCAGCCCAAGCCCTTCGAGGCCGAGTGGGAGTTCGAGATCTACAAGAACCTGAGCCAGACCGCGCTGTCGAACGGCAACCGCGTGTTCACCAAGCGCTCCAAGGTCCCCGCGGCCACCCCGACGGTCGCGCTCCCCCCGCTGGCTCCCGGCGAGCAGTACGGCTGGCGGGTCCGCCGCTGGGACGCCGACAACCTGCAGGGCGCCTGGACCGCCGATGACAGCATCGGCCTGCGCCGGTTCACCGTCTCCGGTTCACCGATCACCCTCACGTCGCCGGCCGACGGCGCAACCGTGCTGGGCGACGAGATCCTCTACGAGTGGAACGTCGTGAACCAGGCCACCCGCTACAAGGTCGAGGTGAACACCCAGCAGAACTTCAGCGGAGCCCGCCCGGAGAACGACATCATCACCGTCACCAACAACTGGGCCCCGCGCGTCACCTACGCCGACGGCGTCTACTGGTGGCGGGTGAGCACCCTCGATGCGAGCAACAACGTGCTCGCCACCTCGGCCGCCCGGTCGTTCAACACCGGCGAGATCGGGTCGCGCTACCAGTCCATCCCGCCGATCCGGGTGCTGGACTCCCGCACCGGCAACGGTTGGAACGGAACCCTCAACGCCAACCAGCCCCGCTCGTTGACCGTCGCCGGCGCCGGTCTGGCCGCCCCGGCGGGGGCGACCGCGGTGGTTCTCAACGTCACCGCGATCGAGTCCACTGCGCAGTCGTTCATCACCGTGTACCCGAACGGTTCCCCGATCCCCAACCCGGGATCGGCGCTCAACTTCAACGCCGGCCAGATCATCCCCAACCTGGTCACGGTGAAGGTCGGTGACAACGGACGGGTCAACTTCGCCACTGCCGCCGGACGCGTGAACGTCGTCGCCGACCTCGTCGGCTTCTACGACCTCGGTCTGGGCGACCGCTACAACTCGGTCACGCCGTATCGCCTGCTCGACTCCCGCCAGACGGGGACGCAGACCTACTGGAGCCCCCAGGGTCCGTTGAACAACGACCAGTCGCGCGATCTGCAGATCACCGGACGCGGTGGGGTGCCGGCCAACGCCAAGGCGGCGATCGTGAACATCACCGCCGTCGAGGGCAGCCAGCAGTCGTTCCTGACCGCCTACCCCGCGGGTACGAGCCAGCCGACGGCGTCGAACGTCAACTTCGTCGGCGGCCAGATCATCCCCAACCTGGCGATCGTCAAGATCGGCGCCGGGGGCAAGATCGCGCTGTACAACAACAGCGGATCGGTGAACGTCATCGTCGACGTCGTCGGGTACTTCCTGACCGACAGCGGGAGCTTCTTCCACCCGTTGGCACCGAACCGGATCCTCGACACCCGCGTCGCCAACGGCCTGTCCGGTGCGTTCGGGCAGGGCCAGATCCGAGCACTCCAGGTGAGCGGGCGCGGCGACGTGCCGGCCGGGGCGAGCGCGGTGGTGATGAACACCACCGCCGTCGAGGGCTCACAGGCCAGCTACCTGATGGTGTACCCGCAGAACGCGACCAAGCCGACCAACGCGTCGAACCTCAACTTCGTCGCCGGGCAGATCATCCCGAACCTGGTGACCGTGGGGCTGAGTCCCAGCGGGATGATCAACATCTACAACAACTCGGGCGTCGTGAACGTGCTCGGAGACGTCACCGGGTACTACTCGGCCTTCTGATCCGACGAAGCCGCTGACATCGAGGCCCGGGCGGTCCACGCCCGGGCCTCGTCGCGCACCGCCACTTGGTCCGATGCATCGCTCCCCGTACGATCCAGGGTCTGTGCCCCACCCCGAGCTCGTCCCCTACGGTTGGTCCGAGCGATGGGCGGCCGAGTACGCGGACCGCGCCACCGACACGTCGGCGCCCGGCCGGGTGCTGCGCCACGACGGCGTCGCCGTGCTCACGGCCCGGCCGGATCGGATCGGCCACGTGGCGCTGGGCAACCTGGGCGAGCCGCTCGCCGTCGGGGACTGGATCGTCGTCGAGCACGACACCGCCGTCTCGCTGCTGCCCCGGTCGTCGTTGCTGCGCCGCAGCATCGGCGACGGTGGAACCGAGCAGCTCCTCGCGGCCAACGTCGATGTGGTGGCGGTGGTCGCCGGCCTCGATCGACCGGTGAAGACCGGCCGGTTGGAGCGCTTCGTCGCCCTCGCCTCCGATGCCGGCGCCGAGGTGCTCATCGTGCTCTCCAAGGCCGACGTGGTCGCTGATCCCGACGCAGCCGTGGCCCTGGTGCGGGCGGCGGTCCCCGGCGCCGACGTGATGACGATCGCGGCGAAGGCCGACGCGGCCGGCGTCGCCAAGCTCCTCGAGCGTGTGGCCGACCGCACGGTGGTGCTGGTCGGCGAGTCGGGCGCTGGCAAGTCCACGCTGGTGAACGCCCTGGCCGGGTCCGACCTCGCCCCGACCGGCGCGGTGCGTGACCACGATGCCAAGGGTCGCCACACCACCACCAGCCGCAACCTGCACCTGCTGCCCACCGGCGGCGTGCTCATCGACACGCCCGGGATCCGTTCGGTCGGGCTGTGGACCGACGCCGAGACGGTGGCCACGTCGTTCACCGACATCGAGGACCTGGCCGAGGGATGCCGGTTCCGCGACTGCTCCCACGTCTCCGAGCCCGGGTGCGCGGTGCGCCGGGCCGTGGCCGACGGCGCGTTGGAGCAACGGCGCGTGGACGCCTGGGGTGTGATGCGCCTCGAGGCCGATGCCGCCATGGCCAAGGCGGACGAGCACGAGCGACGCCAGTTCGAGGGACGAGCCGGCCGTGCACCTCGTGGCGACCGGTCGGGTCGGCGACGCGACCGCTGAGCGACTCGGCGGCCCGTCGCCGACACCCGGTCCGGTGGGGCCCGTCGCCCGGTGGCCGGCCCGCCGGAGGAAGTGACCGAGGTCGCACGCGACGCGCTACCTTTCGGAAATGAGCGACACGGCCGGGGCACCCGACAGCGAGGTGGTCAGCGACCACGACACCCGCAACACCCGCATGCAGCGGTTCTGGGGGTGGCTGGCGGTCGAGCTTGGCAAGCGGGCCGGTCTCGTGGCCGTCGTGGGCCTGCTGATCACGCTGATCCTGGGTGCCGGCACCACCAAGCTCACCTTCGCCACCGGTCAGGACAGCTACCTCAACCCCGACGACCAGGTGGCGATCGACAACGTCGCCTACCAGGACCTCTTCGGCGGCGAGGCCATGCTCGTCCTCGTCACCGCCGATCCCGGCAAGACCGTCGTCGATCTCGCATCGCCGGGCAACCTGGCGGCCTACGACAAGGCGGCCGCCGAGCTCAAGGCCGATCCCGCCATCATCGAGGGCGTGGTCAGCCCCCGCACCGGTCTCGACTGGAGCAACCGGCTGATCCAGAGCGACGACGGCAACTCGCTCAACAGCATCGCCGGCAAGGCGCTGCAGGCCGCCATCGCCGCCGACCCCACGCCCGAGGGCCAGGCGACCCGCACCGCCGACGGGCTCGCCACCATCACCCGGATCAACGCCATCCCCCCCGCGGAGCGCACCCTCGAGAACCGCGCATGGGTCGAGTTCCTCCTCTACGACAACCCCGGCCCGGACGGCAAGAGCGAGATCCGCAAGTCGCTGCGGCCGATCTTCCCCGACGACACCCACGCCCAGATGGTCGTGCGCCTCAAGGGCAACGCGTCGATCGAGATCGGTGGACAGGGCAGCGAGCTCACCCAGCAGGTCGCCCGGGAGATGCAGATCACCGACGGCACCGTCGTCGCCACCGGTGCTCCCGCCCTGCTCAACGACATCAACAACTACCTGCGCGGCGGCATGCTCACCCTCGGAGCGATCGCCGTGGTGATCATGGCGATCATCCTGCTTCTGTTCTTCAACGTGCGCTGGCGCCTCCTCCCGCTCGGTGTCGTCCTGCTCGGCGTCACCTGGGCGTTCGGACTTGCCGGGTACCTCGGCATCCCCCTCTCGCTCGTCACCATCGCCGGCCTGCCGGTGATGTTGGGGGTGGGCATCGACTACGCCATCCAGATGCACGCGCGCGTGGAGGAGGAGGTGATCATCGACCGCAATCCCCATCCCATCCAGGAGACGGCGCGCAACCTGTGCCCGGCGTTGTTGGTCGTGACCTTCGACGCCGTCTTCGCGTTCAGCGCGCTGTACTTCGCCAAGGTCCCGATGATCCGCCAGTTCGGCCTGCTGCTCGCGGTGGGCATCGCCGTCATCTGCTTCGCCAGCATCATCGTGCCGCTCGCCACGCTCGGCATCCGCGAGTACAAGTCGCCCACCAAGGGTCGCGACTTCCGTGAGGGGTTCCTCGGCCGCTTCGTGGTCAAGCTCGGCAGCCTGCCGGTCTGGCTCGCACCCTTCCTGGCGGCCGCCAGCCTGGCGGTCTTCGTCGGCGGGATCCTGGTGGAGGACAGCCTCAACATCCAGTCCGATCCCATCCAGTGGGTGAACCAGGACTCCCAGACCATCAAGGACATCGATTACGTCACGGCCCAGACCGGGTCCAACTCGGAGCTGGGCGTGTTCGTCCAGACCGACGACGTCTTCTCTCAGCAGAACGTCGACTTCATGAGCGACTTCGCCGCCCGCCAGCTCACCGATCACCCGGCCGAGCTGCTCACCGCGTCGGGCGTCGTCACGACTGTCCAGTACCTGCTCGACATCCCCGACGCCGGCCACGTCGCACCCCGCTCCGAGGACATCAAGGCGGCGTACGACATCGCCCCCGACGACATCAAGCAGTCGTTCATGGCGCCCGACCAGGGTGCGGCCAACATGGTGTTCCGCTACGGCGAGGGCTCGCTCGAGGACCGGGCCGTGGTGATCGACCAGATCGAGGCCAGCACCAACCCACCCGAGGGCATCACCGCCACGCCGTCGGGACTCGCGGTCGTCGGGGTCGGGCTGCTCGAGAACATCCAGTCCAACCGGATCCTGCTCACCTACCTGGCGATCGCCTTCGTCGGCATCTTCCTCACGATCCGGCTCCGCAGCCTCGTCCGGTCGCTGCTGTCGCTCGTCCCCGTGCTCATCGCCGTCGGCGCCGTGTCGCTCATCGCGTTCACCTTCAACCGCAAGTTGAGCCCGATGACCGCGGTGGGCGGACCGCTCGTGGTCGCCATCTGCACCGAGTTCACGTCGTTGATCCTGTTGCGCTTCATCGAGGAGCGCCACCGCGGCCTCGGCCCTCGCGCCGCGGCCGACGTCGCCGCCTCGCGCACCGGCCGAGCGTTCATCGTGTCGGCCATGACCGCAGCCGCAGGCGTCGGGGTCATCGCCACGTCCAACCTGCCACTGCTGCGGGACTTCGGCATCATCGTCGCCATGAACGTGGTCGTGGCGTTGGCGAGCGCGCTCATCGTGCTCCCACCGCTGCTCGTGTGGGCCGACAACCGGGGGTGGGTCTCGCGTCACATGATCTCGGACCGGGTCCTGAAGGCCACCACGCCCAAGTACACGGGCAAGCCGGAACCGAGGATCCACCACGAGGACGCTCTCGCCGCGGTCGACCCCTGACCGGATCGCCGCACCCCGCACCGATGCTCGCCGTGCGGGTCACCGGTAGCGTGGCGGCGTGATCACCGAGCGTCTACCGATCCGTCGAGTTCGCTTCGAGTACCCCGACGACTTGGACCCCGCCTGGAACCACCGGTTCCCGGAGTTCGCCTACGGCGCCAACAGCGTCTCGTTGCTCATGCCCTTCGCCGAGCCGTACTTCGTGAAGTCGGTCCGCGGCGCTCTCCCCCAGCTCGACCCGCCCCAGCGTGGCCGCGCCGAGGACTTCCTGCACCAGGAGCTCGAGCACAGCGTCCAGCACCGACGCTTCAACCACCTGCTCACCCGCCGCTACCCGGGACTGGTGCGGATCGAACGGCGCATCCGGGCCACCTACGCGTGGTTCGGCCGCACGCGCAGCCTGCGCTTCAACCTGGCGTTCGCCGCCGGATCCGAGACCATCGCCTACGCCCTGGCGCGGTGGTCCGAAGATCACCTCGGCGAGTTCTTCGACGACGCCGACCCCGTGGCCGCCAACCTCTACCTGTGGCACCTCGCCGAAGAGGTCGAGCACAAGACGGTGGCCTTCGACGTCTACGAGGCGGTCGACGGCTCACGCCTGCGCTACCTGGCGGCCATGGTGACGTCGTTCAGCCTGCTCGCCCTGTTCTGCACCGCATCGGTGCTCACGATGATGGTGGCGGATCGCCGGATCTTCCACCCGATCTCGTGGTTCCGGCTCCTCCGGTGGTCGGTGAGCCTGGCGTTCGAGGTCCTGCCGGACATGGCCGTGTCGGCCGTGCCCGGCCACCACCCGTCCGACTTCACCGATCCCGTCTGGCTCACGACCTCGTTGCGCTACTTCGATCCCGTGACCGCCACCATGCCGCTGTGGGAGCACGATCCCCGCTCGGCCTCGTCGGCGCACGATCAGGCGCCCTCGTCCCCACCCGCACGGGCGGTCGCCGACCGCTCGAACACCCCTGCGCCGCCGCACTGAGGCACTGAAGGACTGAAGGACTGAAGGGCTGAGGCACTGAGGCACTGCGGCACTGAGCCCAGCCGGTGTGCACGAGCCACCGGTGTCGCACCTCCACCGGCCGTCCGGTGGTCGTTCGTGGTCCTGCTCTGCCGGCGGGATCAGTCGAGCAGGCTCGGGTCCACCTGTCCGGCCAACTCGGGGTGGCGCTCGAGGTACGAGACGAGGAACGGGCACGTCGCGGCCATCGGGATTCCCCGATCGATGACGTCCTGGAGCGCGCCCCGCGCCAGCGCCGAGCCGATGCCCCGGCCCTCGAAGGCCGACTCGATGACCGTGTGGTCGAACACGCGCCCACCCTCGACGAGGCGGTAGCTCGCGTGGCCGGCGACGGTGTCCCCGACCGTGATCTCGTAGCGGTTGCGATCGGCGACGTCATGCACGTCTATCGGGTCCGTTCCTGCGGTGGGCATGTGGTTCAGCTCCTGGTCATGAGTCGTTCGACCCCGGCGATGATGTCGGGATAGCGCATGGTGCGGGCCCCGCCGTCGACCGACACCAGCGCCCCGTTCATGAACGAGCTCTCCTCCGATGCCAGGAACAGCGCGACGTCGGCGATCTCGGACGGCTCCGCACCGCGACCGAGGGGTGTGTTCTCGATGTACTCGTCGATGACCCCCGGGACGAGGGCGACCTGGTCGGTGAGCTGGGTGTGCACGAGACCGGGAGCGATGGCGTTGCACCGCACGCCGGCAGGGCCCAGCTCGATGGCGGCGACCTCGGTCAGCATGGCCACGCCGGCCTTGGCCGAGCAGTACGCACCCATGCCACGACCGGCCTGCACGGCGTTGAGGCTGGCGATGCAGATGAGCGCCCCGCCGCCCGCCTCGGTGATGGCCCGCCCTGCGTGCTTGATGGTGAGGAAGACCCCGGTCAGGCACAGGTCGATGACCCGTCGCCACTCGTCGAGGGGGTGGTCGACCAACAGTGATGCGGTTCCTCCGCCGGCGTTGGCCACGGCGATGTCGAGCCGGCCGTAGGTCTCCAACGCGGCGGCGACCAGCGCGGCCACATCGTTCTCGTCGGTCACGTCGCACCGCTGGCCGATGCACCGATCGCCCAGGTCGGCCGTTGCCGTGGCCAGGGTCTCGGTGGCGATGTCGCCGAGCACCACCCGGGCCCCTTCGGCGACGTACCGCCGAGCCGTGGCGAGCCCGATGCCCGCGGCGCCGCCGGTGATCAGCGCCACCTTCCCCTCGAGCCGGCCCCCTGGCTCGCTCGCCGGGCTCATGTGGCGGCCTTCTCGAGGATGTGGACCCCGCAGGCCGAGCCGAGTCCGATCACATGGGCGAGGCCGACCCTCGCGCCCTCGATCTGACGTGCACCGGCCTCGCCACGCAGGTGTGTGGCCACCTCCCAGATGTTGGCGATACCCGTCGCGGCGATGGGATGGCCCTTGGACTCGAGGCCACCACTGACGTTGACCGGCATGGCGCCGTCACGGAACGGTGCTCCGGACTCGAAGAAGTCGACCGCTCCCCCCTCGGGACAGAGCATCAGGTTGTCGTAGTGCACCAACTCGGCGGTGGCGAAGCAGTCGTGCAGCTCCACCAGGTCGAGATCCTCGGGACCCACGCCCGCCTGCTCGTACGCCTGGGTGGCGGCGCGCCGGGTGAGGGTGTTGACATCGGGCAGCACCTGGCACGACTCGGTCCACGGGTCCGAGGTGAGGACCGACGCCGCGATCTTCACCGCACGTCGTTGCTGTTCGAGCGACAGGGTCTTCAGCGTCGATCCGTTGACCACGACCGCCGCGGCCGCACCGTCGGTGTTGGCCGAGCACATCGGCCGGGTGTTCGGGTAGGCGATCATCAGATCGCCCATGATCTCCTCGAGCGAGAAGACCTTCTGGTACGCGGCCAGCGGGTTGAGCGCCGAGTGGGCGTGGTTCTTCTGGGAGATGCGGGCGAACAGCTCGAAGCTGGTGCCTCCGTAGGTGTGCCCGTACTCCATCCCGATCTGGGCGAAGACGCCGGGCATGGTCTCGGTGCCGATCCTGCCGTCCACCGGCGCCACGGCGCCGAAGCGGCCCTGGGGGGTCCAGGTGGACGCGTCGTCGCCGCGCGACGTGCCGGCGAGCAGGCCGGCTCCGGCCAGCTTCTCGACGCCGACGGCCAGGCCGTAGTCCGCCTCCCCGGCCTTGACCGCCATGGCCGCCGTGCGCAGCGCCGTCGCTCCGGTGGCGCAGGCGTTGACCACGTTGTAGACGGGGATGCCGGTCTGACCGATCTGCTTCTGGAGCTGCTGACCGATGCCGGCCGCCGCATGCACGAGGTTGCCTGCCGCCAGCACCCCCATGTCCGCCATGGTCACCCCGCCGTCCGCGAGCGCACCGAGCGCCGCTTCGGCGGCGAGGTCGACCAGGTCGAGGTCGGTGTGCTTGCCGAACCGGGTCATGTGGATCCCGAGGATCCACAGGTCGTCGGATGCCATGTCTCAGCCCTCCTTGGTCGCGGCGGGCGCGGCGGTCGCCGTGGTCGCAGCGGTCGCAGCGGTCGCGATGGTCGCCGGATCGGCTCCGACGTCGGCGGTGGTCCTCGTCGCTGGCTCGAACCCGAACCCGATGGCCTCGGTGCCTTCGTCGTCGGTGCCCAGCGAATAGGTGGTCAACCGGACCGCCATGCCGAGCGCGACGTGATCAGGATCGGCCTCGACGTTGATGATGTTGGCGCGCACTGACGTTCCGCCGCAGTCGACCACGGCGGCCACGAACGGAACGGGGACACCCGGTGCCGCGAACGAGACGATCGTGAACGCCCGCACCTCGCCCTCGCGGTCGACGACAGCCGGTGCGAAGTCGGATCCGCCGCACGAGGCGCAGGCGTTGCGGCGATCGAAGTAGCGGGCACCGCACCGCGTGCACGTGGTGGCGACGAGGTGGGGGTCGTCGTCGAGCACCAGGTAGTCGACGATGGGGATCTGGCCGGACATGTCGCCTCCGAGCACCGGGTGACGGACCGAGCTTCGGGGTGCGCGCCCCCGGCTCGCAGTCACGCCCCCGTTCGCCGCGACCCTATCCCGATGGCGGCACCTGCGGTCAGGTGATCGGATCCACCGACCTCGGCGTCCCGCGACGTGTGGTGCGCCCCGGTCCTGTCATCATGGCGGCGTGACTTCCTGGCGGGCCACCACCACGGTCTTCTGCACCTCAGCGGCCGTGCTGGTCCTCGAGATCATCGCCAGTCGTCTCCTGGCCCCCTACGTCGGCATCTCGCTCGAGACGTTCACCGGCATCATCGGCACGGTGCTGGCCGGCATCGCGGTCGGTGCAGCCGTCGGTGGTCGCCTGGCCGACCGGCGTGACCCGCGCACCATGCTCGGGCCGGCGCTCATCGTCGGTGGCGTGCTCACCTGGCTCTCCGTACCGATCGTGGCGGTGCTCGGCCCGCTGCTCACCGACGGCCCCCTCGCGATCGTCGCCCTGACCACGGCCGCCTTCTTCCTGCCGGCCGCCGCGTTGAGCGCGGTGAGCCCGATGGTGGCGAAGCTGCGGCTCGAACGGCTCGACGACACCGGCTCGGTGGTGGGCGGGCTGTCGGCCGCCGGCACGATCGGTGGGCTGGCCGGGACCTTCCTCACCGGGTTCGTGGCCCTCGCCGCGCTCCCCTCCCGACCCGTGCTGCTGGTGGTCGGTGCGGCGTTGGTCGTCGCCGGTTCCGTCGCGACGTGGGCCCTCCGGCGGCGTCTCCCCTCGGCGGCTGTGGTCGTCGTCGTGATCGTGTCCGGACTCCTGGTCGCGTCCACCACGTCTCCGTGCCAGCACGAAACTGCGTACTTCTGCGTTCGCATCGAGCACGACCCGGACAACCCGTCGGGCCGGAACCTCTACCTCGACCGTCTCCGTCATGCCTACGTCGATCTCGACGACCCGACCGACCTCGACATCCGTTACGTCCGCGTGGTCCGCGACATCGTTGCGGGCATGCCCGACGGCCCCCTCGAGGCGTTGCACATCGGCGGTGGGGGGTTCACCTTCCCGCGTTACCTCGGGGCGACCCGACCGGGCAGCCGGAGCCTGGTCCTCGAGATCGACGAGGAGCTGGTGCGCCTGAACCGCGACGAGCTGGGACTGGTCACGTCCCCGGGGCTCGAGGTGCGCACGGGCGACGCCCGTCTCGCGCTGGCCGACCAGCCCAGCGACAGTCGCCAGCTCGTCGTGGGGGACGCCTTCGGCAGCACCAGCGTCCCGTGGCACCTCACGACCGCGGAGGTGGTCGCCGAGATCGATCGGATCCTGGTGCCCGACGGGATCTACGTGATGAACGTGCTCGACGGGGCGGACAGCGAGTTCGCCCGAGCCGAGCTCGCGACGTTGGCCGACCGGTTCGCCCACGTGGCGATCGTCCTCCCCACCGACGGCGTGCCCGGGGACCGTGCCGTCAACCAGGTCCTGGTGGCCTCGCAGGCCCCGTTGCCGGCGTTCGACGTCCGCTCCGACGGGCGGGTGCTCCGCGGCGACGAGGCGCACGACTTCATCGGCGACGCCATGGTCCTCACCGACGACTTCGCTCCGGTCGATCGGCTGCTCTTCCCGTAGCCGCCACCGCGGCGGCGGCCCCGCTCGTCGAGCGCCCGGGGCCGATCATCTCGGGCGGGCGGACGTTCGGGACGAGACCGGTCGGCTCTGCGGCTCACCGGACGATGGAGCACCGACCACCGAACGACGCCGGTTCAGGGAGCGCCGGTTCAGGGGGCGCAGCTTCAGGGGGCGCGTGTCAGTTGCAGGTCAGTTGCAGGTCAGGGGCAGGTCACGCCGACGCAGCCCGGTTGCTGGCCGTTCATCGCAGCCTGGTTCCCCCCGCCGTCGACGACCCCCGTGCCCGGAAGTGCCGCGATCCACCCAGCTTCGATGCCGTGGCCCCGGTTGAAGATCGCCGCGTTGGACCCGATGGTGACGGGGCCACCCGCGACGACCGGTGGGCCGGTCGCCGTGGTGCCTGTTCGCACGCCGCTCCCGTCGTTGCCGACGAGGACGTTGTGCTCGATCCGGAGGTCGCCGATGTTCCAGAGACCGCCGCTGAGATCGATCCCTGCGCCGTTCGATCCCCAGATGATGTTCCCGCTCATGACACCGCTGAGGTCGTCGGGGAAGTTGCCCGGGAGCGGCGCGGCCGCGATGCCGGCGCCGGGGCTCCCGACGACCACGTTGGACTCGACCGAGAGATCGCGGATGGCGGCGTTCGTGCTGACGAGGTCGATCCCGCCGCGGATCATGTTGTGGCTGATCGTCACCGACGAACCCCAGACCTTCACCATCCCGTGGTCCACCTTGCTCCACTCCAGGGTCGCCGGGCCTCCCGAACCCGAGAAGCCGAGCGCGAGGTAGACGTCGCCCCGGACCATGACGCGGGTGATCTCGCCGATGTCGCTGAGCGTGCCCACCACCGTGCCGTTGCGCACCGCCGCCGCCCCGGCGATGGCTCCGCACGGTCCGGGCGCGACACACTGCCCGGCGTCGCCGGGAACGGTCAGGGTGTGGCCGCGCAGGTCGATCTGGACGGGGGTGGCGTCCCCCACGAAGTGGAACGGCGTGTCACAGGTGAGGTCGCTCTGCAGCACGACGTCGACGGTGGGGAGCTCCCCGCAGACCAGCGCCGGGGCCGACGGGCGACGGGCGGATGCCGGCGAGGCGGTGGCAGCCATGACGACGGCCACGACCGACACCACGACGAAGCCCACCGCGCTCCGGGCCCGGTGCGTCGATGACGGGGAGGTCCTGCGTTCAGCCGATGCTGACCTGGCCCTGCCCGTCACGGATCCAGAGGTCGACGGTGTCGAGCGCCTCGCGAGTGGTCCGCTGGCGGTCCCGGTCCTTGGTGTAGCGATCGGGCTGCAGGACGTAGCCGACGCTGCGGACGGTGTGGATGACTCGTGGTCCATGACGTTCGAGCTCCCGGCGTAGATGGCTGATGTGCACTTCGACGAGGTTCACATCGGAGAACGCGTTGCCCCAGACCTTCTCGAGGATCTGCACCTTCGAGAGCACCTGGCCGGCGTGACGGCAGAACGTCTCGAGGACCTGGAACTCGATGTGTCGGAGCTGGAGCTGGGCACCTGACCGGGTTGCGATGTGGGCCGACTCGTCGATGGTGATGTCGCCCACCTCGATGAACTGCTTGGTCTGGTGGTTCGCCCGACGCAGGAGCGCACCGACCCGGGCCCGGAGCTCGGCCATCGAGAACGGCTTCACGAGGAAGTCGTCGGCGCCGACATCGAACGCGGCCAACCGGTCCTCGACGTGGGCCGACCCGCTGATGACGATGACCGGAACGTCGATCGCCGTCCGGAGCCGGCGGGTGAGGACCACACCGTCAGGGCCCAGCCCGAGGTTCAGATCCACGATGATCAGGTGCGGGGGCTCGTTCTTGATGACCGCTTCCATCGCCAGCCCGTGCTCGAGGGCGCGAACCTCGAATCCATCGGTGCTGAGCGCGAGGGTGAGCGCCTCGCGCATGAACATGTCGTCTTCGATCAGCAGGATCCGAGTCGCGGATCTCGACATCGCCGGTACCTCTTTCGGGTTCGCTCCCGACACGAACAATGAGGTCTGCCCCTTCGTTTGTGACCCGATTTCAGGAATCTTTCAGCAAGGAGATACAGGAACTTCAGCCTCGACGCCGATCGTCTGCGACGCACGCAAGGCCGCTGCGGGGGCAACCGGGCCGACGTGCGTGGACCCCCGCGAGTCGGGACCGATCGACCGACGATCACGCGATGGCGATCACTCGGACGGAGCACAGACATGGCTGCCGGGATCTGGCACGAAGCGTACGACGACGAGACCGGCATGACGAACCTTTCTGCGTTCTTGGAGCATCTCGACCACGCCATGCGGCGGCTCAGCCGCAGTCCGTTGACATTGGCGGTTCTGAGCACCCGAGCGGACGAGCTGATGCCCCGCCGACCCGGTCGGCGAACCGGCCG
The DNA here is from genome assembly GCA_038235385.1 of Acidimicrobiales bacterium. Classification (GTDB taxonomy): domain Bacteria; phylum Actinomycetota; class Acidimicrobiia; order Acidimicrobiales; family Acidimicrobilacustridaceae; genus JBBSTY01. The sequence continues at coordinate 147,297 of JBBSTY010000001.1, forward strand.
GGAGCGATCGCAGCTGCTCGAAGCCGCCCAGCGTCTCCGTGCGGCGATCCGCCCCGGCGACGTCGCCGCGCGGGGCGGCGACGTCTCGTTCGCCGTGCTCTGCGAGGACCTGCGTTCCTACGACCACGCGATCGGCGTCGCGGTCCGACTGCTCGACGAGCTCGACCGACCGATGGTCGTGCACGGGGAGGTCACGCAGCTCGACGCGAGGTTCGGCATCGCGTTCCCGCTGGCCGACGAGTCGGGCGGCCGTCCGCTGTTCGATCGATCGATCGAGGCCATGCGGGCGGCACGCTCGAGCCCCGGCCAGCGCTTCGATGTCATCCTCGGTTCCGCCACCCGCGACCGAGATGCGCGCACGGATGAGGCGTCGGTCGATGGCGACCGACGCCACGATCATCCGAGGGTGGCCGATGCGGACCGCTGACGCGGTGTCTCCACCACTTTCAGCAGCGCCACAGGTTGGGTTCAGGGATGGTTCAACCCGGTTCACGAAGCTCTGGCCGTGCGATGCAGTGGAAGGGGCGGAGCAACGATGATCAACGAGCCACTCCAGATGGCCCCGGTCGCGGCGCCTGCCCGCGTGGGAGCCCCACGGGACGGTGGACGGCCGACGACGAACGTCACGCCCATTCGCACGCCGACGCCGACGCCATCGACGATCGCCGACTCACCGGCCTCGGCGGTCCCGGCGCTCACCGTCGACCTGTTCCGCCATCCCGACGCGTCGGCGTCGGCGCCGAACGCGCTGCGCAACCGCCTCGTCCGGATGGACGCCGCCGTCGTCACCGTCGTGTGGGGCCTGGTGCTCCTGGTGCCGGGACCGCGATCGGCGCCCGTCCTCCGCTCGCTCGTCGGGATCGTCGCCGCCACCGCGCTCAGCCTCCTCGCACTCGCCATGCTCCAGCTCTACCGGTCTCGCTTCTGCGCTGATCGACGCACCACCCGCCGCCGCCTCGCGGTGGCCAGCTTCGTCGCTCCGGCGGTGCTCGTCGTCGTCGGCGTCGCTCCCGGCGGGCTCGACCTCTGGTCGGCCCACCTGATCGCCGGATGCGTGGCCGCGTTCGTCGGGTTGGCGACGGGCCGTGAGGTCTTCGAGCAGTGGCTCCGAGGTGCACGAGCGCGTGGCCACCACGTCAGGCCCGTCCTCGTGAGCGGTGGACGCGACGAGGTCGCCCAGATCGTCCGCCTGCTCGACGCGCATCCCGAGGTCGGGTGTCGTGCCGTGGCGCGGGTTGGCCCGCGACCGGATGCCCCGAGCGATCCCGACCTCGCCCTGGTCCCGTGGATGGGCGACGCGAGCCGCATCGTGGAGGCGACGGCGCTCACCGGGGTGACCGGGGTCGTGGTCACCCCCACCGCAACCAGCGACCCCGGGTTCAACGAGCTGGCGAGGGACCTCCACGCCCATGGGATCCACGTGCAGCTGTCGAGCGGTCTCTGGGGCATCGACCCGTGCCGGCTCCGGGCGGTGGCGCTGGCGCACGAACCGTTCTTCTACCTCGAACCCCTCCACCAGGGTTCGGGCCGGCGACGCATGAAGCGCATCGTCGACGTGCTCATCGCTTCGCTGCTGCTGATCGTCACCGCACCCGTGACGGCTGTCGCCGCGCTGCTCGTGAAGTTGCACGACGGCGGTCCCGTCCTGTTCCGCCAGGTGCGCATCGGCCTCGGCGGTGAGCCGTTCGAGCTCCACAAGTTCCGCACCATGACGGTCGATGCCGAGAGCCAGCTGGCCGACCTGGCCCAGCACAACGAGCGCTCGGGCCCGCTGTTCAAGATCGACATCGACCCGCGGGTCACCCCCGTCGGCCGGATACTCCGCGCCACCAGCATCGACGAGCTCCCTCAGCTCATCGACGTCCTGGCCGGTCGGCTCAGCCTCGTCGGACCTCGTCCTGCGCTCCCGAACGAGGTGGCCGCCTTCGACGAAGCCCTCCTCGACCGCCACCGCGTGCTGCCGGGCGTCACCGGTCTCTGGCAGGTCGAAGCTCGGCACAACCCGTCCTTCGACGCCTACCGGCACCTCGACCTCTTCTACGTGGAGAACTGGACGCTCGGCCTCGACCTGGCGATCCTGGCGGCCACCTGCAAGACGGTGGTCACGGACGCGGCCGGCCTCCTCGCCGCCCGTCACCGCGATCGCTCCCGTGACTGTGACCGTGACCGTGACCGGACCGTCGCCGGCGCTCCGGTCACCGCGGAGGCAACGTGACGATCGCACGCCGACACCCGACCGACGGTCGCCACCACATCGCCATCATCGTGCAGAACCTGCCGGTTCCGCTCGACCGGCGCGTGTGGAACGAGTGCCAGACCCTCGTCGCCGAGGGCCACCGGGTCTCGGTGATCTGTCCCCGCGGACCGCAGCAACCCGCTCACCAGTACCTCGATGGCGTCGACATCAACACGTACCGTCCACCGCCCCCCGCCGACGGCACCGTGGGCTTCGTCGTCGAGTCCGTCTACAGCTGGGTCCGGACCCTCGCTCTCGCGATCCGCATCCACCGTCGCCATCCGGTCTCGGCCTGGCAGGCGTGCAACCCTCCGGACATCTACTGGACCATCGGTGCGCTGTTCCGGAGCCGGGGTGCACGGTTCGTCTTCGACCACCACGACCTGTGTCCGGAGATCTACCGGTCCCGGTTCGCGCGCGACGACGGGCTCGCCCTGCGGCTCCTCCTCCTGCTCGAGCGTGCGACCTACGCCGCCGCCGACCACGTCATCGTCACCAACGAGTCCTACCGCGACGTGGCCATCGAACGTGGGGGCAAGGACCTCGCATCGACGACGGTGGTCCGCAGCGGCCCCGATCCGGAGCGCCTGCGCCCCGGGCCGGCGGACGAGGCGCTCCTCGGCGGCCACGCGCACCTGTGCTGCTACCTCGGCGTCATGGGCCACCAGGACGGCGTCGATGTGGTGATCCGAGCTGCCGACCTCATCGTGCACCGTTGGGGACGCACGGATGTCGAGTTCGCGCTGCTCGGCTTCGGTGACTGCCTCGATGATCTCCAGGCCCTCACGACCGAGTTGGGCCTCGACGACCACGTGCACGTCACCGGCCGGGTCGATCTCCCCGAGATCAGCCGGTACCTGCGCACGGCCTCGATCGGTCTGTCACCGGATCCACGATCTCCCTTCAACGAACGATCGACCATGAACAAGACCCTCGAGTACATGGCCTGCGGGTTGCCGGTGGTCGCCTTCGACCTGCGCGAGACCCGCGTCTCGGCCGCCGGTGCGGCGCGGTACGCACCGGGCGACGACGTGGAATCGTTCGCTCGGACGATCGTCGACCTGCTCGACGATCCGCTCGATCGTGAGCGCATGGGCCTCCTCGGACGGGCACGCATCGAGAACGGACTGGGATGGCCCGACCAGGCCCCGCACTACGCAGGGGTCTACCGCGACCTCCTCGGTGTGGCACCGACCGCCCCCACCCTGCGTCCCTGGCAGGTCGACGAGACCATCGATCTGCGCACGAGCGCCGACGCCAGCCGCGTCGTGGAAGCTGATCGCCCTCGCCGTCGAGCCGCCGACGGAGTCCCTCGATGAGCGTGGATCACCGACCCGACCTCCCACCGGACACCATCGGCGCTCCGGGGCGGGGTGCCTCGAGCGCCGACGTCGTCGCACCGGTCGGTCCGCAGGTCCGACCCGACGCCGGACCGAGCATCGCCGCACCGCCGGCGGCTACGACGGCGACCGCCGCGGGCACGACCGTGATCATCGTGACCCACCAGAGCGCCGACGTGATCGGCGACTGCCTGCAGAGCCTGCCCGACGCGCTCCTCGGTGCGGGCGACTGGGAGATCGTCGTCGTCGACAACGCCTCGACCGACGACACCCTCGACGAGGTCCGCCGAAGCGTCGTCCCGGCGCACATCATCGAAGTCGGGCGCAACGCCGGGTATGCCGCGGCGATCAACGCCGGGATCGCCGCGGCGGCGCCCGGCACCGACGTCCTGGTGCTCAACCCGGACGTCCGCGTCGCTCCCGGAGCGATCGCGCGCCTCGCCGACGTGCTCGTCGAGGACGAGGTGGGGATCGCGGTTCCCCGGATCTTCGATGCGGACGGCGGGATCCAGCCGTCGCTGCGGCGCCGACCGACCGCAGCCCGAGCCTGGTCGGACGGCCTCCTGGGTGGTCGCCGAGCCGGTCGTGTGGGTACCTGGAGCGAGGTCGTGGCGGTCGGCGACGACTACGCCCACCCACAGGATGTCGACTGGGCGACCGGCGCCGTCCTGCTGATCGGTCGGCGTTGCCTGGATGCCGTCGGCCCGTTCGACGAGAGCTTCTTCCTGTACTCCGAGGAGACCGACTACATGCTGCGGGCCGGTGACGAGGGCTTCGCCGTCCGCTACGAGCCGTCGGCGACCACCGTCCACCTGGGCGGCGACCTCGAGACGTCTCCCCGATTGTGGTCGATGCGCACCATCAACCGCCTGCAACTGCAGCGGCGTCGCACCGGGCGATGGGCGACCGCCGGCTTCCTCGCCGCCTCGCTCGTCGCTGAGGGCGGGCGCGCCGCCGGGCGCCCCACCAGTCGGGCCGCGTTCGTCGAGCTGGCACGCCGTGGGCCCGGTGTGATCGCTCGCCGACCACCACCGATGCAGCCCGCGTCGCCGGGCTGGATCTGCTTCTCGGCCCAGGACTGGTGGTACCACAACCGGGCGCACTCCGACTTCCAGCTGCTCCGCCGCATCGCGCGCGACCGGGACGTGCTCCTCGTCAACAGCATCGGGCTTCGCATGCCGATGCCCGGACGGAGCTCGAAGTCGGGTCGACGGATCCTGCGGAAGGCGTCGAGCATCGGTCGCCTCGTCCGCCGGCCCGACCCCTCCACGCCGCGGTTCCGGGTGGTCACGCCCATCCCCCTCCCCTTCTACGGCTCGGCTCGATCCCGCCGCTTCGGTGCGTGGCTCGTTCGTGCGCAGGTCAGCGCGGCGGCGCGGGCCACGGGCGTGACCCGACC
>JBBSTY010000002.1:0-73217 GCA_038235385.1 Acidimicrobiales bacterium
ACCTCGTGGAGCTCGGTTGTGTGCTCGTCGACGATGGCGTCCATCGCGTCGGCGTCGAGCGGCACGAGCGCTCCGTCGGGCGCGGTGCCCGACGGGGTCGAGCCGGCCGTGGTCGAGCCCGGGGCGTTCGTCGCTCCCGGCGCGGTGCTCGTCGCCGTCGTGTCCGTGCTCGACGAGCACGCTGCCGCGAGCGTGGCGGACGCCATAACCAGGGCCACCGCCGCGGTCCGTCGGGGCCGGCGGCCGCGGCGCGGGCGCGGCTGGGCCCGTGGGTCGGGGCGCTGGTGGCCCGACGTCGGGGTCGAGGTCGGGGTCGTGGCGTGATCTTCTGATCGCATGGGCGTGTCGTTTCCTTTGCGGTGTCCGGGCGTTCGAACGAGCGGGTGGTCGGTTCCGGTGGTGGATCGGGTGGTCGGATCGGGTGCGCGTCGCGGCGCGTCCCCGATGGGTCAGCTTCGGGTGAACGTGCCGAGACCCAGCGTGTCCAGGTACTCGACGGTGAAGGCGGTCGCCATGCCCTCGGTGACGGTGAAGCTGACGCCGGTGGGGCCGACGGCGTTCTCGCCGGACGTCTCGAACCAGAACGTGTCACCGTCGAAGTGGGTCATCGGGTAGCGCAGCTGCAGCTCCTTGCCCAGCTTCAGCACGAGGCCGTCGCCGTCGGCGACGACCTCGGCCGGGCCGTACAGCGGGCTGGTGTAGGTCCCGGTGTAGGCGGCGGCCGGCTGGGCCGCTGCGGCGCCGGCCGGTGGGGCGGCGTAGTCGATCTCGGACCGTCCGTGCTCGACGAGCATCTGGAACTGCTCGGTCAGGAAGGGCCCCCAGTCGACCGTCTGCTCGCCGTGCTTGACCTCGTCGAGGAACTGGGCGCTGATGGTCTCGGCCACGCCGACGGGTGCGGAGTTGGCGAGCACGACGATGCCGAGGCCTTCGCTGGGCAACAGGGTCACGTCGGTGCTGGCACCGAGGGCGAAGGCGCCGGCGTGCGCGACCTGCACCCGACCCGCGTCGTCCGTGTTGATGGTGAAGCCGACACCGTAGAAGGAGTCTCGGGCGCCCGGGGTCGTGGCCGGATGAGCGAAGGCATGGGCCTGGTGGGTGAACTGCAGGGCCGCCGGCTCGACGATCTGGCGCCCCTCGAACTGCCCGCCGTTCAGCTCCATGCGCATCCATCGGGCCATGTCGTCGACCGACGAGCTGGCACCGCCCGCAGGCGACTGCGCCTCGGGGTTGCTCGTGTCGTCCGCTCGCCAGTTCGTGGTGTTCGGTTCGGCGAGCACGTGGGTGGACGCGTGGTTCGGTGCGTTGCGCCACTCGTCGACCGACGAGGTGGTGTCGGCCATGCCGAGCGGCTCGTAGATGGCCTGCTCGGACAGCTCGGCCCAGGTCAGCCCGACAGCCTTGGCGGCGGCCACGCCGGCGATCGAGAACCCGTAGTTGCTGTACGCGTAGTTGTCGCGGAAGCGGGCCAGCGGGTACTGGTCGAGCTTGGCGACGATGTCGTCGTAGTCGTAGCCGAGGTCCTCGAGGAGGTCGCCGCCGTGGTCGGGCAGTCCCGATCGGTGCGACATCAGGTCGGTGAACGTGGCGTGCTCGGTGACGTAGGGGTCGGCCACGGCGAAGTTCGGCTCGTAGGTCCGGACCGGGTCGTCCCAGGCGATGCCCTGGCCGACCTGGGAGGCCACGACGCTCGACCCCAGCGACTTCGACACCGACGCCAGCTGGAACATGGTGCTGGTGTCGACCGCAGCCGGCTCGCCCGCCTTCCGCACCCCGAAGCCCTTGGCGTAGAGGACCTCGTCCTGGTACACGACAGCGACCGCGACCCCGGGTACTCCGGTGCGGGCCATCGTGTCGTCGACGAAGCCGTCGAGCTGACCGACGGCGGCGTCGACATCCGCGCGGTCGAGCTGCGGCGCCACGCCGGCGGGCGGCGCCTCGGCCAGCCCACCGGGAGCGGTGGAACCTGGCGCACTGGAACCTGGCGCGACGCCAGCGGCACCGTCGTTGGTCGACGTGCATGCCGAAGCGACCAGCAGCCCAGCCATCCCCATGGCGACGGTCGCGGCGCCGACCGAGCGACGCCTCGATCCACGGCGCTCCCGGCCCTCGCGTCGATCGCCGTGGGTGGTCATCGTCATGGCTCCTCCATCAACATTCCCTGCCAACGAATCCGTGGCTCGGCCGCTGGTCCCAACGCTCCCGGAACGGGCGGTGGTCCGTCCCCGAACCGGCAGCGTAGTGAAAGTTACACCATGTCGACGAGCGGACGGCAGGAGGACTCCTGGTTCGAGGACACCTGGCCGGACTGGTGACGAGGTGGCGTCTTCGGGCGGGTTCGCCGCCGCTGGCGGAGACCGTCCGGCCCCGCCACCGTGATCAGGTCGCGGCGACGTGATCAGATCGCGGCGCCGCCGAGCAGCAACTGGCCCTGGAGGTCGTCGAGCGCCATCGACAGCGCCGCACCCAACCCCCCGGCCATCGACCCGTCGGCGACGGCCGAGCGCAGTGCACGCCGATCGCCGACGATGAGCACGACCTGCGCGCCGTCGGGGCCGGCGACCATGGCCGGGTGGTCGACGCCGGCCACCTCCATGCGCACGTCGCCTTGGGCCAAGGTCACGCCGGCGGCGGTGACCGAGCCGGACACGGGTGCCACGATCACCTCCGCGCCGATCGACCGGACCGGGACGACCTCGGTGCCGGCGTCGGCGTCGAGGAACACGAGCACCGGCCCACAGGTCGGCTCGCCGGCGAGGCCCGCAGCCATGCGGACGCCGGGGGCGATCTCGTCCCACTGCTCGGTCTTGTCGAAGCCGCCGTCGAGGTGGGCGCGCGTCGTCGACCCCATCGTCGTGGCGATGGCAGGGGCGCCCGGACACGGGTCCTGCATGTCGATGCCCAGGAACGCGCCGGCGACCTCCTGCTCTGGTCCGAGCCGCTCGGCGATCTCGGCCTTCACCGGCAAGATGGCGAAGCCCCGACGGTCGGCGAACATGATGATGCCGAATCCTCCATCGGGACCCCAGGCGAAGTTGTCGCTCGCATAGGGCACGCCGCCGTCGTGGAACCGGAACTGACCCTGCTCGTAGGTGTCCCGGCCCATGTTGGTGGTGCCCCGCACCGAGATCCGCCAGTTGTCGCTCGCGTGCGCATGGGCGAACGACAGCGGCATCTGCTCGTCGGTGGGTTCGACGTGGCTGAGCACCACGAAGGGGCCACACGCCTCGTCGCCGAGCAGGATCGGTAGCACCGTCGCCCCCATCTGGTCGGACCAGGTGCTCCGCTCCGTGAAGGCGACGTCGACGTGACCATCGATCGGGCTCAACGGTGCGCTCGACAAGATCTGGTACATGGTGGGCTCCCCTCAACTCTGCCGCCGTGCGGCCCCCGGACCGTAGTGGAACCGGACCCCGATGGCCCCCGACGGCAAACTCCGTGAACCGCGGGCCGGGCGCCGCGAGGGCATCGTCTCGTGATGATCGCGAAGGCGCAGTTCGGTACGTGCCCGGGGTGGGATTCGAACCCACATGACCCGAAAGTCTGGGGGGTTTAAGCCGGTAGCTTCACGTCCATGCTGTGCTACTCCGTGTTGTCGCGTACCTTCTGGTCAGCATGTTCTCGACCACCTGGTCCGGGCAATGTTGGCTCGTGTTGACCGGTCGCGTCGAGTTCGTGAGCAAAATGTGAGCGCGCTGGAGGCGCGCCCGCCCCTCAGCGCCCTGTCGCCTCAACGACCGACTCCCAGCGCTCGAACCGTCGGGAGTCGAAGTAGAACGTGATGAAGTCGCCCTCTTCGTCCAACAACCCGAGGACCAAGTCGAGTGGCTCAGCGAAGTAGGCCGATGCGGGTTCGGCCAGATCCGGCGCGACCGCTTCTGCGAGCTTCAAGACGACAACCGCTGGCGTTCCGTAAGCCGGACGCCGTCGGTTTCTCATGCCGGGCTTCCATCGCACCAACTCGCCGGGTTCGAACTCCCCAACCTGGGAAAACATCTCGAAGGCGCTACGGAGTTCATCCGGATAATTGTCCTCCCCGGCACGACGCTCGTACAGTTCTTGCCGCGATTTAGTCTTTGCTTCTTGCTCCTCCATGAACCGGGTCAGATCATCTGGCGCAGGCTTAGGCGGGACTGATCTAGGCATGATCGTGCTTCTTCCTCAAGGCGTGAACCTGCTCACGAACTCCATCGCTATATAGACGCGTGTCCAAGAGAATGAACCGGTCATCGATCTCGGCCAAGGCGACGTTGACATCCCGGAGGCCGCGGCCATGCCGATCCGTCAACAATTCGAGACGGTCGAGTCGGTTGTCTGTATCAGAGCCTCTCCCAAACCACTCCTCCGAAGCCGAGCCCATCGACAGCGTGGCAAGAAGCGAGTTTCTCTCATCAATCTGCTTCAGCAAGTCGAGGTCGATCAATTCTGCCTCGCGGACGGCACGCTGCAGGCGAGACAAATCGCTTCGCCTCGTGTGCCAAATACCAGCGGCGATTAGCCGCTCTGCCCGCGAGATCATATGGTTGGCTTGCGTCAGGCGGTAGGCCGCCTGCCCAACCGCCGATTCGGTGCGATTCTCACACAGCTCACGATTCAGAGCTCGGGGGGCAATGTCGGCCAACCCCCGGAGGACTGCGTCAAGCCTTATTTGAGCGCCGAGACCGATGAGCCAGTCTTCGCCCACGGCGTGAGCCGGATGCCAATGGTCCAGAAATCCCAGCTTGTCCGCTACATCGTTGTCGGCCAGCTTCAGGAAGGACTGTCGAACAACCGACACATCGTCGCTCCAGCGGCGTCCCGCAAGGAAGACAAGAGATCCCGCCGGAACCTCAATACTGGTATCTAGATCAAGCCGGAAAAACGATGGCGGAGCCTCGTCGAGCGGGAACCAAATGAGGTTGTCGGACGTCCATTCATCAACTGATGGAGCGGCAAGCATGTCCGACCTCACCACAACAGGCCGAAACGCCGAAACTCGACCTTCGTTTCCACCGGGCATGCCGGCAATGCCCCAGAGTTCGAAGTCATCGCTCATATGGCACCTCGCAGTATTGCGGCAGCATCAGCCATCGGGTCGGACGTCTCGCGCACCGACGATTCTAGCCACGCGATAAGGCCCTCGTACTCATCGGGTCTCAGTTCAGAATCCTCGTCGCGCAGGAACGTTCGGAACCAGTCTGCGTCGTCAACATGCATGAACAACTGGTGTGGCACCGATGGAGGGTTGACGTACGGCAGAGCACGAACGTGTACCTCCCACGTCCAAGCTCGCGGCTCGTTTGGATCACCAGCGATGATGCGCTCGGACTTTGCCGGGGCTACTCCGTCAACGTAACCCTGTGGAGGGTCATACGACGTAGCGATCCACGATGGGAACTCTGCCGGAACGGAGTCGATGGGCACGTGACTCTTCTTCGCGAACGCTGATCGGTCGGCAGCGTCGTCAAAGACCGGATCGGCGACGAGGTGGCCATGCCATAACCCGCCGGAGTCGAACGGCAGGGCCCCACCTTCGAGCGAACTTGGATCCGCTGGTGGGTGACTTACAACTATGCATCGCGTAAACGCATCGTCGCAGCGAAGCACATACCAATAGGCACAACGCCCAAGGTCTAGGCCATCCTCCGCCTCCCGAGTGTTATCAGTTGGGTCGATCCTGTCGAACCTTGAAACAAGCCGGTCCCGCAAGACGTGGGTCCAGCTAGATGAGCGGCGAGCTTCGCCTGGCAGCGCCTGTACCCAGTACATCCGACGATGGTATCCGATCAGCCCTTGACAGCCGCGAGCCGGGGAATCACGCGACGCCCGCCCACTTCGGGGTGGGTTAGAAGAGCGAGGGTCTCGTCGCGCCCTCGCCAGTCCTACGACTCGGAGGTCGTGCTGATGAGCTTTGACGAGTTGCCTGAGATGCTCACGGTGGAGGAGGCGGCCGCCGTGCTACGGATCGGCCGGTCGGCCGCCTACGCCGAGGTGGCCCGGTTCGAGGCCACAGGTGGCCGCTACGGCATCCCCTGCGTGCGGATCGGCCGGACCCTCCGGGTGCCGAAGCGGGCGCTGCTGCGCTTGATCGAGCAGCAGGTCGGCGAAAGCGTGGCCATCCCGATCGATGCGGCCTGAGAGCCGACTCATCGTGCACCCTGCCGCCAGGGTGGTGCGGCGCGTCCTCGCGCCGTCGGCGTGGTTGGTGCTCGAGGAACTGGCCCGCATCGCCGGCGACAGCAGCGTGGCGACGACGAGCCTCTGCCGGCTGGCGGTCGCGCTGGGGACTTCGAAGGACACCATCGCCCGGGCGCTGCAGCGGCTCATCGCCGGTGGGCCCGTCGAGCGGACCGAGAACCGGGACACAGGTACGGGACAGTCCGGCACCGCTGCCTACCGAGATCATTCTTCTGGTGCCCGGAGTCGAGGTCCGAGCGACGTAGCCAACGTGCCCGGGGTGGGACTCGAACCCGCACGATCCCCAGGTACCTGGGCGCGGGGTGTAGCCGGTCGCTTCACCATCGACGGCGAGACCCACCGTGCGCCGGCGTCCCACAGGCCCGATCCGGAGTTTTTTCTTCGCGAGGTGTCCGGATTCGGGCTTCTCGGTGGCGTTGTCAGGTGCGGCCAGAGTTCAGGCTCGCGATCTCTCGCGATCGTCGGCCCTGCTCAGCGGCCCATTTCAAAAACTTTCGCGACATCCACCCCACTTCGAGGTGGGTTAGATGGGTAGAGGGTCTCGTCGCACCCTCGCAGCCAACGGCTCGGAGGTCGTGCTGATGAGCTTTGACGAGTTGCCCGAGATGCTCACCGTCGAGGAAGCAGCCAAGGTGCTGCGTATCGGCCGGTCAGCGGCCTACGCCGGAGTGGCGCAGTTTGAGGCCACGAACGGTCGCTACGGGATCCCGTGCATGCGGATCGGGCGGATCCTGCGGGTCCCGAAGCGGCTGCTGATCCGGTGGATCGAGCAGCTCGGCGACACCACCCAACTGCCCTTCGATGCCGCCTGAGCAACGACTCACCGTCCTTCCCGCTGCTAGCTCCGTTCGGCGCGCCCTGGCACCGTCGGCGTGGCTCGTGCTCGAGGAGCTCGCTCTCTCGTTCGACGGCGAGGGCACCGCCACCACGAACGTCCGCCTGTTGGCGGCCGAGCTCGGCATGTCGAAGGACACGGTCGCTCGCGCTCTGCAGCGGCTCATCGCCGCCGGGCTCGTCGAGCGGACCGAGTACCGGGGTTTGGGCACCGGTCAGTTCGGCACGGTCGCCTACCGGGTCGAGCTGGTCGCCGCCGGGCTCGAGGTCGCCTCGGATACGACGACAGCTTCGGGGTCGAACGACGACGTCGCCCCGGGCCCGCCTCGGTCGATCGAGCTCACTCCCCCGCCGAAGTGCTCCAGCACCGAAGCCGAGAAGCGATCGGTCGCGAGACGCCCGAAGGCGACGCTCGCTGACACCGATCAGCTCCAGCTCTTCTGAGGCTGACGATGAAGGACAACGCCGTGAGCAACACACCGCAAGAGGTCGACACACTTGCACTTGAAGTGCCCGGGTCGGTCGGGCGTCACGGTTGGGCTCCCGGGAGCGTCCCGTGCTGAGCATCGGCAAGCTCCTGCCGGGTCGGGCCGAGTACTACCTCGGCACCGTCGCCAACGGCGTCGAGGACTACTACACCGGCGCCGGCGAGGCGCCCGGCCAGTGGATCGGCAGGAGTGCCGATCGCCTCGGGCTGTCGGGCGAGGTCGACGCCGACCAGCTCCATCGGGTCCTCGACTTCAAGGACCCGACGACCGGCGAGCGACTCACGCGTGGCCACGCGGTGCCGAGGGTCGTGGGTTTCGACACCACGTTCTGCGCACCGAAATCCGTGTCCCTGTTGTTCGGACTTGGTGATCCCGAGGTCTCCAACGCGGTCCGCAACGCCCACGACGCTGCCGTCGCCCGGGCGCTCGAGATCTACGAGACGATCACCCAGGGTCGGCGAGGCGCCGGCGGGCACCAGATCGTCGAGGGCGAGGGGTTCGTCGGTGCGGCGTTCCGGCACCGGACGTCGCGCAACCTCGACCCGCACCTGCACACCCACGTCGTAGTCGCCAACCTCGTCCACGCCGCCGAGGACGACCGCCGGTCCGCCCTCGACGGCCGGCCGCTCTACCAGTGGTGCCGCACCATCGGGCACCTCTACAACGCCGAGCTGCGCCACGAGCTCACCCGCCGCCTCGGCGTCGAGTGGCACCCGGTCGAGGACGGCCTCGCCGACATCACCGGCATCCCCCGCCCCATCATCGATGCCTTCTCCACCCGCAGCGCCGAGATCGAAGCCGACCTCGCCGAGCACGGGCTCTCCGGCGCCAAGGCCGCCCAGGACGCCGTCTACTTCACTCGATCCGCCAAGACCTACGACGTCAGCCCCGCCGGCCTCATCACCCGGTGGCGGAACGAGGCCGAAGCCCTCGGCTTCGACACCGACGCGCTGGCCGACACCTTCGGCCGGGCTCGACCCCGACCCGTTCCGCTCGCCGGCAGCATCGAGGCTGACGACCTGTTCGCCCGGATAGCCGGCCCGGAAGGGCTGACCGCCTTGTCCTCGATGTTCGGACGCCGGGACGTGATCGAGGCCATCTGCGACTCGCTCCCCGCCGGCGGCCGCATCGACGACATCCTCGAGCTGGCCGACGCCTTCCTCGTGTCGGACCAGATCGTCGCCCTCGGCGAGCACGGGGACGCACCGCTCCACCGTCGCAATGGCCACCTCGTCCCGTCCGGCCAGGACGTCGACCGCTACAGCACCCCGGAGATGATCGCCGTCGAGCAACGACTCCTCGCATCGGCCGCCCGCCGCCAAGACGACCGGGCGGGCATCGCGGACCCGGTCGCCGTCGGCCAGGCCCTCGACGCCCGGCCGACGATCACCGATGAGCAGGCGGCGATGGTGCGGCGGGTGTGCTCGAGCGGCGCCGGCGTCGACCTGGTCGAGGGAGTCGCCGGGTCGGGCAAGACCTTCGCCCTCGCCGCAGCGAACGAGGGGTGGACCGCGTCCGGGTTCACCGTGTCCGGAGCCTGCCTCGCCGCCAAGACTGCCCGCCGGCTCCAGAACGACGCCGGCATCCCGGCGACGACGCTCGACGCGCTGCTGCTCCGCCTCGAGCGCGAGCGACTGGGTCCGACCGACGTGGTCGTGGTGGACGAAGCCGCGATGGTGGGGACCCGCAAGCTCGAACGCCTCCTCGCCCACGCCGAAGCGGGCAGCGCCAAGGTCGTGCTCATCGGCGACCCGTGCCAGCTCCCCGAGATCGAAGCCGGCGGCGCGTTCGTCGGGCTCACCCGTCGCCTCGGTGCCGTTGAGCTCACCGACAACCGCCGCCAACACGAAGCCTGGGAGCGGGCCGCCCTCGGTCAGCTCCGCAACGGCGACTCGGACCGTGGCATCGAGGCGTTCCTCGACCACGACCGGATCCACCTCGCCGACCAACCCCGCGACCTCCACCGCCAACTCGTCGACGACTGGTGGACCGCCTTCGACAATCGGGAGCACGTGCTCATGTGCGCCGCGACCCGCCGCCAGGTCGACGAGCTCAACCACCTCGCACGCCTCCGCATGGCCGACGCCGAGATGCTCCTTGGCAACGGCCACTGGATCGGCGACCGCCACTACGCCATAGGCGACACGGTCCTCGCCCTGCGCAACGACTACTCCGTCGGCCTCCTCAACGGGGACGACGGCTGCGTCACGGGCATCGACCGCGAGCGACAGGAGCTCACCGTCGTCAACGAGCTCGGGCCCATGCGTATCCCGTTCGCCTACGCCGAACAATGGCTGACCCACGGGTACGCCACCACCATCCACAAGGCCCAGGGCGCCACCGTCGACCGCACCTTCGTCCTCGCCGACGACACCGTCAGCCGCCCCCACCTCTACACCGCCCTCTCCCGAGGCCGGGTCAGCAACGACCTCTACGCCACCGTGTCCGACTGGCGAGACGAGATCCGCCACGCCCCCGAACACGAGACCGACCCACTCGACGGCGTCCGCAACGCGGCGAGACGAGACGCCTCACAAGAGCTGGCCGTCGAGTCCGACGCCAGCCTGATCCCCACGGACGTACTTCGGGCGGAACACACCCACCTGCTGAACGTCCTCGCCGGCGGCCCCCAGGACCGGACCTACGACCTGAAACAGATCACCGCTGAGATCCACGGCCTTCGTCGCTCGATCGCCGACGCGACCTCCCGCCGCGACGACGCGGCGGCGCAGCTCGAGGACATGGGTCCAGTCGGTCGCCGCATCCACCGCAAGGATCGGACACGGCTCGAGGATCAGATCGTTCGGACTGACTCCTTCATCGACGCCACGACAGCGAGGATCGCTGAGCGGTCGGCCGTGGCGACCACGTACAGCACCGAACTGAACCGACGTCGAGCCTGGGAGGCTCAGCATGAGCCCACCCGGGCACGCCTCAGCGCACTCGAGCAGCTGACGCGAGATCAGGCCGTCGTGAACTCCGATCGAACTGCGGCGGCCGAACGTCACGTCGAGGTATTCGGAATTGGCGACTAGGAACAGCACCGACCAGTCACCGAAACAGGACGACCCTGGCGTCGGCGCCTCGGCCTACCGTCGCCGCCTCGCAAGACTCCTCCTGCGCCAAATTCTTAGCGACGACACCGGGGCCGCGCATCCCCACTCCGCACGACCGACTTGCGGGGGCGGTCACGAAGAGGGTCCTGCTGCAATCAACCACTGCCGCCCTCGCCAGCACGTCTCGTCCGGAGTCCCTAGGCTCACGTGCTGTGGGTACCGATAAGAACACGAACAGTGCCGACCTGAGCGATGAACTGCGAGCCATGCTCAGTGGGGCGTCACTCATCGATGGGCCGCTTCACATCGATGGTGAGGACTTTCAACTCACTCACCTTCTTGCGTCGGGCAAGAAAGGCGTCGTCTGGAAGGGAGTCGACCGCCTTGGCCGCGTGCGGGCGATCAAGCTGGCAACCCCCGTCGATTACAAGGATCGACCCCCCCTCCAAGAGATCGCTCTCGCTGCAAAGCTTGATGTCTACGAATGCTTCGCGCGTCTGGAAAGGGGAGCGCGCATTCCACTGCCCGGCTTGGACGGGTCCCCCGTCGTTGCGGCGCTCGTCTCGGAGTGGATCGATGGACCGACGCTAGAGCACCTTCTAACTCAGGACCCGGAGGAGATCAACCCCGCCTTCATTCGCTCCTACGTTAGCGGTGTTACCGATGCCCTCATGGCGCTAGACGCAGAAGGGTTGTGCCACGATGATCTCAACTTCGGAAATGTTATTGCAGCCAACCCGCCTCCAGCCCTAGCGAGAAAGAACCCCGACCGGACCTTTAAGGTAATTGACCTTGGCAGCTTGAAGGTCGCAGCAGATCACAACACCGAGAAGAAGGGGGCGGTAGACGACTACAGGTGGACTGCGCTCCACCTCACCGCCATGCACAACGTCTGCCGACGCAACGAGGGACTGACGCTTCGTGATGCCCGATTCTTAGATGAACTCACGATCATTATCTCCCGACTTTTGGAGAGCGACCCGGTCCTTCGCCTTCGGGACCCAGCGATGCTGGCCCAGCAGGTTGAGTCCGCGTGGAGGCGAACGCAAAGCGGACAAGCAAGGCGGGTGCAGCACCCATTCGACTACATATCCGCTGAACAGATGGCCGACGACGCCGTCCTGCGAAACATTTTCGCCGACTCATTGCCCTGGCTCCAAGATGTCAATTCGACGACGCCCCATGTCGTAACGGGGCCGCGTGGATGTGGGAAGTCGACGATGTTCCGCTGGCTAGCTCTGCGAACTCATGTGGAACTGGGCCACAGAGAGCCGAATCGAAAGGAACCACAACCGGAGATCTCGGGCTTCTACCTTCCCTGTGCAGTAGAGCTCCAAAACCGGGTCGGGTGGATTCGAAAGGACCACCTCACGGATTCTATGCGGGCCGAACTCATCCACTACTTTACGCTGCTCCTCATGCGCGAGGTCCTTCGGACCCTTGCTGCCATCGACGAGTACAGCGCCCCCGAGGACCCGAACGGCTACGCACATCTCTTCGACCTGAACGATTCAACTTCTCTGCAACTCTTCAACTATGTGTGCGATGCCGTACTTCACGACAAACCCCCCCTCTATTCGGGCGTAAGCCGCATGCGACAGCTATCAACGGCCGTGCAGGCGGCCGTCATGGCTTCCTACCGCAGAATCCGCGACCGCAACGAGAGCCCGATCTCCAATCTCCTCGACGAATCAAGCCTCGGCGACTTTACAACCTATCTGGTCAAACTGTTTCCCTACTTCAACGACCGCCATATCGTATTTCTTGTCGATGACTTCACAGTTCATCGGGTGCCAGTAGACGTCCAAAAGGTCTTGAACACCATTATCTGGCAGAGGCACCCCGCCCATACCTTCAAGCTCTCGGGCGAGAAGAACGGCGTTGTGCTTGATTCGGACCGTGGCTTGACTGCGGAGATTGCGAGAGAGCTCAAGGAGCTCGACTGCGGTGCAATGATGCTCGAAACGTCCGACGCACAGTTGGAGGCGTTCGCCATCGAGCTTCTTGACAACCGTCTTGCGGCTTGTGAGTACACCGGGAGGGCGATGGACTTGCTCGGTGATTCTGACCTCGGCCTCAATCTAGATGGAACACGAACCTCCCTGGCAGAAGCACTCCGATCACAAGCGCTGTCGAAGGGCGCAAAGAACCCCGTCTACTTCGGAATTCCGACGATCGCCAAGCTGTGCTCGGGAGACGTAGCTGCGCTCTTGCTCGTCTTTGAGAGAATTCTTCGCAAGGGTGGAGTGACACCAGGTACGACGTCCGCAGTCTCGCGGAAGACACAACAGACCGCTATTCGAGACGTGTCAAGAGAACTTGTAAGCCAGCTCCGAACGTACTATCCCACCGGTCCACGCATGCATCGATTTGCCACTGAGTTCGGGAGATACATTTCGCATACACTCCGCACCGCACCCCTACAGTCGACTGGCCCTCAGACCCGTCGCGTTCCCGTAGAGAGTCCACGAATCGAAGTCGATGGCCAGGCGGCCGCACTTGAGACCGTCGAAGCAGACGAAGACCTTCGGGAGCTGTATGACGATCTCCTTCGGCGAGCTGTCTTGATTGACATGGACGCTGGCAATGCCCGACACGGATACGACACATCGCTGCGTTTGCACTTTAGGCGGGTGTTTCTTCCGATGTTCAATGCGCCACTTGGTAAGAATCGACCGATCGCGATTAAGCCGGATGAATTTGAATATCTCCTGCGATCGCCGAAGCAGGGTTTCGAACTACTGTCTTCCAAAGCCGGCCGGAAGCGATCTCGTTCAAACGAGGTCGAGGAGCTTACACTTGATGGGATAGATTGAATGCGTTACCAGCTGCGAAAGATCGACCTAGAGTCCGCGGCGCTTGGTCTGCCCACGCTGAAGCCTCTCAGTATTCGAGGCGCCCACTACGATGTCGGCATATTTCCTTTGGGTTTCGAGGATCGATGCCTAGCGCTGGCCGATCGTTGCGTCAAGGACAACGTCACCATCGATCGAAAGGTGGTGGTCATATATCCTGGCAACGCTAAGGACAACGAGACGAACTGGCCACAGCTCAGTGAGAGTCTGGGAAAGATCCCGGGTAACGGTGTGGAGCGAGTCTCGGTTCAAGACATGCGTTCGTGGGTGTTGAATGACTCACACCTGGGCGAGTCGGGTTCTCGAGTGATTGTAGATACGAGCGGTTCGTCTAATAGTTTGACGATGCGACTGGTTTGGGCCTTTCTCGAACGCGACGTGAGTCTGACGCTCGGTTTCGGAGAGGCAAAGCAGTACTTCCCACTTGAGCCAGCAACGAAGCGACCCACGGCTCGAGGCATGAGTGGCCTAGACGTCAGCGTCGAACATCCGGGCCTGCAGTCCGGATACTCTCGCGATAGCGTGATTCTGGTTCCAGGGTTCGACAAGGATAGAGCCCGCAAAGTGCTGAACTGGGTCGACCCGGTCCTGTTGACTTCAGCCTATGACCAGGTGACATGGGTCTTGGGCGTTCCACACCTGAAGAAGGATCGATGGCGGGTGGACGAGCTCCGGGCAATCCACGAGCTCGGTGATAACTCACCGTGGCACAATGTCACGCTCTGCTCCACATTTGACTATTTGGAGAGTTGGCGGACATTGGAAGCGATCTACCAAGATCGCAAGAGTGACGATCGTTTCACATTGTCGCCAATGGGGTCCAAATTGCAGGCGATTGGAAGTGCTCTATTTTGCCACTCGCGATCTGACGTACGGGTGGTCTTCTCGTTGCCAAAGTCGTACTCAACTAAGGCGTACTCATTCGGGATCCGTCGGCTCTGGCAACTCGATTTTGAGAGTACGCAGTCGCTACGAACGACGGTCGAATCGGTCGATTCTCTCGAAGTCATCGATACAGACTCGGATCAAGTGTTGCTCTCCGGTACCGAGCGAGTCTGGCAGTAGTCTTTCCTGAGTTCGATACCACTAGGTCCATAGCTTCCACGTGTCGGGATCGAACTTCTTCCAGTCCAAGTCTCTCTCAGATCGCCCTAGCCCCCATCGCTTGAGCCAGAACGATCCGATCTCGTCTATAGATGATGTGTCCCAGAGCAAGCGCGAGTGATCGCCGGTGAGCCATTTTTGGGCGTTTCGAGCCAATGGCCCCACGTACACCTGTCTCTGGATCCCGTGAGCGCGCAGAGCGTCCCCACCCATCCCGAGATCGTTTAATGCGATCTGGATGGCCTCCCTTCGGTTGCGAAACCCCGCGCCGCCCCACTTGGCGTTTCGCGCAGGCTTCCGGCTCCCAAGTTCAACGGTTGACGCGTACGAAGCCAGCTGGTCGTAAAGACCTCCAGACAAGTGAAAGTCGCCCGTACCCTGTGTGTAGCCGACTGGGAGCCATGCGGCTCGGCCGGACGGAGCCTTGAGTCTGTTGTACATAGAAGAGCGGCCCAGTGCGGACATGGTGGTTATAGCTGCGAGCCGTGCGTCCGGATCGCGTCCGGAGATCTCCGAGGTCCGATGTCGGTACTTCTTCTCAAAGGCGATTCGAACTTCCGTACTAGTGGCACACAGCGCCACTAGCTTGCCACCGAGTATGTGCTGATATGGCGGAACTGCACCGAGACAGAACGCGTCAAGAACGTTGACGAGCTTCTCCTTCCGGCGAGCTGCATCCCAACCAATCCAGGAATCGCGTGCCTTCATCGCAATTACTGGATCACTCAATCCAATTACCCCGATGAGCGCATCATCGTGCGCCTCATCGACAACAAGGAAGCGGAGTCTCCGCCCGTACCCTGAACTCACTGGTACGGACCAATGCAAACTTGCCCATCGCCATAAGGCCCCTTCTTCTGACCGCCAGTCGTCGACGAGGAGAAGCTTCGGCCTGATGGAGATCGGGTCGAGTTGATCCCCAGGCAGCAGGTGCCCGACAAGGCGGGCCTCACGTCGGTGGAGAGCCGGCTCGGCCCGTTTGCGGGCATCACTCACAGACTCACTGTGGGCGGCGCGAATCGACTCCTTGTCCCTGGGTCCTACGAACTCCAGGCGCCCAGACCGGATCACGAATCCGCGGTCGAGAAGATGAGCCTTCACCTTCCGACGGAGGTCCGCCTTCTCCTGCGCCGACACATTTCTCACGATCGTGGTCGATCCGGTCCCGGGGCGGCTGATCGTACTCCCAAGGGGAGAGGGGGCAGCTCGTTCGACTCGATGTTGACCACTGCGCCGGCGTCTGACGACCGTCGAGCGTTCGAGTCGACACCGATCGGCCAAGGCCCCTCGAAGTCGCTAGGGCCATTGCTTGACGGCTCAGCCCCGAGAATGACCAACGGACTCACTTGCCTTCACCGCCCCGCTTGCTGAAGATGGCGGCCGCCACGGTGTTCGCCGCGTCGGCGTCGAGGCTGGGGGCGACGTGGCTGTAGGTGTCGATGGTGACGGCGATGGTGGCGTGGCCGAGGCGGTCGCTGACGACCTTGGGGTGGACGCCGGCCTTCAGCGCGAGCGTCGCCCAGGTGTGGCGGAGGTTGTGCGGGCCCCGGAGCATCGGCAGGCCGGCTTCGGCGACCTTCTTCTTGAACACGCGGCTGAAGACGTCGGGGTGCACGGGTGAACCGTCCTGCTTGGCGAAGACGAGGTTGCGGCTGGTGTCGTACGCCGGGCCCAGCGCCAACCGCTCCTCGGCTTGGTCCTTGCGCAGCTGGCGGAGGACGTCGACCGTCACCGGGTCGAGGGAGACGGTGCGGCGGCTGCGGTTGGTCTTGGTGGTGGAGAACACGAGCTTGGCGTCGATGCACTGGAGGGTCTGGACGACGGAGAGGCGGCCGTTGTCGAGGTCGAGGTCGGACCAGCGCAGGCCGAACACCTCGCCGCGGCGCATGCCGGTGGTGGCCAGCACGATGTAGGCCGGGAACAGGCGGTCGTCGCTGACGTGCTCGAGGAACGCTTCGAGCTCCTCGGCCGTCCACGTCACCGACTCGTGGCGAGGGACCGACGGCGGGCGGGCGATGCCGGCGACGTTGCGGTTCACCAGGTCGAGGCGTACGGCATCGACCAGGGCGCGGTGCAGGACGATGTGGCAGTTGCGCACGGTCTTCGGTGCGAGCGGTCCGCCGTAACGGCCGCCGTCCTTGCGGAGCTTGGCGTAGGCGGTCTCGACCTGCAGCGGGGTGAGCGACTGGAGCCGAACCTCGCCGAGCTGCTCGACCAGGCGGTCGACGGCGATGCGGTAGCCGTACCAGGTGGACTCGCGCACCTGGGCCCGCATCGTTTCGAGCCACTGGCGCAGGTACTCACCGACCTTGAGGGTCGAGCGCGAGACGTAGCTGCCCTCATCGACGGAGTTGAGGACCTCGCGCATCCCGGCCTCGGCCGCCTTGCGCGTCGGGAACCCGCCCTTGGTCCGCTGCCGGCGCTTGCCCGTGACCGGGTCGGTGCCGACGTCGACGACGAACGCCCAACCCGTGCCTCGGCGGTGGACTCGACCACGCATGGGATGAGACTACACGAAACGCTTGTGAGCATTCTGTGAGCATTTCGGTCGAAAGCGAGAGCGTTGCTCTCGTTTCCAACATAAAAGAGCAGTTCAGAGCGTGCCCGGGGTGGGATTCGAACCCACATGACCCGAAGATCTGGGGGGTTTAAGCCCCCTGCGTCTGCCAGTTTCGCCACCCGGGCGGGGTGTGGTCGGGCGGAGCTTACGTGGGGCTCGGTCGGCCGCGACGGCCGTCACGCGGCTCGACGACGCGCGGCCACCGAACGACTGTGCTGCTGGCGGTCGTGGTGGGGGCGGGGGGTGGGGCGCGACGACTGGGCGGGAGCCGGCACGACCGTGGGCCGAACGGGCGGAGCGGGCGGTGGGGGCGGGAGCAGGCCGTCGGATTCGAGCGACGACCACAACTGGGACCGGGCCCGATCGGCGGGTGGGCCCTCGAGCCGGTTGGCGGCGATCACGCCCTCGACCATGTCGCTCACCACCGCCATCCACGGGCGGCCCCGCAGACGGATGGCGACGGTGGCGTGATCGCCCTGACGGCGCAGCGAGCGATCGACCTGATCGAGACGGGGCGGGCTCCGGAACCCGGGTACCACGAGCTCGGCCGCGCGGGCACCGCGCCCGAGGGCACGAGCTGCGGCGGCGAAGCGGAGCGAGGTGGCTTCCATCACCGACAACCCTAGGCAGGGGGTACGACAGCGTCGCCGGACGACGCCGTCGCCCGGCGGTGTCGGTGGGGGTCCGTACCATCGGGGTCGTGGAACCCGAACCCTGGACCGACGCCTCCGCCGTCCCCGGCGAACCGAGCCCCGTCGCGCCCACCCCCGCCGCCGATGTCGTCGCCGACACCCACGTGGTCGACGACGCCGGCGAAGCCGGCGCGGTCCAGGTGGTCGACGCGCGCACCGGCGAGATCGGTCCGGGCGCCGTGCTTCTCCTCCTCGACGGTCCGGAGGATCTCGATGAGGACGTGGATGAGGAGCTCGATGCGGACATCGATGAGGACGCCGCTGCGGCTCCCCACGTCGAGCCTCACGAGGAGCCCCCACCCGTCGCGTCGGCCGGGTTCGGCCAGACCCTCTTGAACCCCGCCCAGCAGGAGGTCCTCGCCCTGCTGGGCGCCAAGGCGTCGGAGCGGCCCGAGTTCGACGCCGAGCTGCGCCACCACCTCCGCGGCGCCCTCGAGGACGGCCTCGCTCCCCTGGTCGAGCTGCTCCCCGGCGACGAGCAGCTCTTCGTCAGCAAGTACCCGCTCAGCCAGATCCACGGGTGCGAGGACAAGTTCCTGGCCGATCGAGCGGCTCCGTTCGCCTGGAACCCCTCGATCGTGCGCGGCTCGGTCTCGCACAAGGCGGTCGAGCTCTCGCTCCACTGGGACACCGATCCGGTGCCGCTCGAGCTGGTCGACGAGGCGGTCGCCCGGCTCACCGAGGGGTCGGGATCGCTGGCCGACTGGCTCCAGACCTCAGCCGCGGTCGACCGCGCCGAGGTGCGCGCCCAGGCCAACGAGCGGGTCAGCAAGTTCCTCGAGTGCTTCCCACCGCTCAAGCCCTCGTGGCGCCCCGTGACCGAGAGCGCGGTCAAGGTGGAGCTGTTCGACCGCCGCATCGTGCTCCAAGGCCGCGTCGATCTCACCCTCGGCCACGCCCGGGGCACCACGGCGAACAAGGTGCTCATCGACTTCAAGTCCGGCGGCTTCGCGCCCGCCCACGTGGACGACCTGCGGTTCTACGCCCTGCTCGAGGCGGTCCGCATCGGCACCCCGCCCCGCATGCTCGCCACCTACTACCTCGACACCGGCCGCCCCTTCCCCGAGGCGGTCACCGAAGGGGTGCTCGACGCCGCCCTGCACCGCACCATCGACGGCGCCACCCGCATGGCCCACCTGCTCCACGGCGATGTCGCCCCTGTCCGCCGCTCCGGATCCTCGTGTCGCTGGTGCCCGCTGCTCGCCACCTGCGCCGACGGGCAGGCGTGGATCCGTCGCGCCGACGACCTCGACGACGTCAGCGATCTCGACCTCGACGACTGATGGCCGTGGAGATCAGGGGTCGGCGATCGGCGCCCGCACGGGATCGGTGTCCATCGCCGCGAGGAGGTCGGTGCGGAACCGCAGCCACGCCCACACCCCGAGGAACCCGCAGCCGAAGATCGCCACGGCCAGCTGCGGGCCGATGGCCTGGGCCAGCAACCCTTGCAGCAGACCGCCGAACGGCAGGGCCAGCGTCAGGCACATGACGTACAAGGCCAGCACCTTGCCGCGCATCTTCTCGTCGACGTGGAGCTGGACGGTGGTGTTGAGGGTCGACGCGATGGCCAGGTAGCCACCGCCGGTGACGACGAGGGTGAGCAGGCCGAGCACGTACACCGGCGACAGGCCGAAGGCCACCACCGCGAGCCCGTAGACCAGCATGGCCAGATCGGTGAGCCGGCTCCGCGAGAGCTGGGAACCACGCCCGACGATCAGCGGCGTCCCGAGGATGGCGCCGAAGCCGGCGGCCGCACCGAGGAACCCGTAGGCCACATCGCCCACGTCGTACACCTGGTCGGCGAACACGGCGAAGAGCTGGTTGAGCGGGCTCCCGAGCCCCCCGAGCGCCAGGACCACGACGAGGCACACCCAGATGCCTGGTCGCGCCCGGCTGTAGCGGTAGGACTCCACGAACCCGCCGATCACGCTCGGCCGCTCAGCTCGCGACTCCTTCACCAGGCGGGGAACCGTGATGAGCACGAGCGCGGCGATGACCGCCGCGAACGAGACGGCGTTGAGCAGGAACGCCCAGCTGATCCCGATGAGGCCGAGCACCAACCCACCGATGGCCGGACCGAACGCCCGAGCCGCGTTGAACTGGGCCGAGTTGAGGGTGACGGCGTTGAGCAGCGTCTCGCGGGGCACGAGCTCGCTCACGAACGCCTGCCACGACGGGATGTTGAGCCCGGCCACCAGGCCACCGGCGAACACCACGGCCAGGATGGCGAGCGGTGAGCGCACCCCGCCGATCCACATGCCCCAGAGGGCGAGGGCCACCAGCGCCATCCCGGACTGGGTGATGAGCAGCACCGTGCGCCGGTGGTAGCGATCGGCCAGGGCGCCGCCGATCGGCCCGGCGATGGCGAAGGGGAGGAACTGCAGGAAGGTCGACGCCCCCAACCACCCCGCCTCCCCGGTGATCTGGTAGATCACGAAGGGCACGGTGATGTTCTGCACCCAGCTCCCGGTGTTGGACACCAACGCCCCGAACCAGAAGAGGGTGAAGTTCCGGTAGCGGAACGCGGTGAGCGAATCCCGCAAGGTCGGCCGAGGCGCCCGCTCCTGCCCGTCGCGGCCGCTCGACGACGGCGCAACCGGTTCCTGTTCGGACATGACGGCCAACCTATCGGCGGTCCCGTCCCCGCCCGTGGTGCGGGCGCGTACGCTGGCCCCATGGGCACGCCCGATCTCCCGGCCTCCTCGACTCCCTCGGACCCGACGCCCGAAGAGTCCGCCCGCGACCGGGATCGACCCCCGACCGCCGTGGCCGAGCAGGACGTCCCGCTCGCCACCACCGCCGCGTCGACGACACCGGCCTACCTGCCCGTCGCCACCGAGCCCCCTCCGCCCCGCCCGCTCCCCGACCCCCGACGGTCCGACGTCGACGAGTGGGGGCGTTCGGAGCGCATGCGGGCGTTCGCCCGCAAGGTCTACGGCCCGGTGTACGACAACTGGTTCCGCGCCGAGTGGGAGGGACTCGAGAAGATCCCCACCGACGGCGGCGCCCTGCTCGTGGCCAACCACGCCGGCGCCATCCCGAGCGACGCCCCGGCGATCATGCACGGCATCGAGACCGAGCTGGGCCGGCCCGTCTACGGGCTCGCCGATCAGATGTTCAAGTCGATCCCGGTCGTCGGCACGCTGTGGTCGCGCGTCGGCGGCGTCGTGGCGCACCCCGACAACGCGTACCGGTTGCTGCGCGAGCAGAACCAGCTCGTCCTCGTTTTCCCCGAAGGCAGCAAGGGGCCGGGCAAGCACTACCGGGAGCGCTACCAGCTCCGGCGGTTCGGTCGTGGCGGGTTCGTCGAGATCGCCATGCGGGCGGGTGTGCCGATCATCCCCATCGCCGTCGTGGGTGCCGAGGAGTCGATGCCGGTGGTGTTCAAGTCGGCCACCATCGCCAAGCTCACGGGCCTCCCGTACATGCCGGTGACCGCCAACATGTTGGCGTTCGGTCCGCTGGGCGCGCTCGCCTACTTCCCGGCCAAGTTCAAGCTCAAGGTGCTCGACCCGGTCGAGTTCGACGTGAACCCGGGCCAGGAGCGCTACTCGCGCAGCCGCATCATGGACGAGTCCGAGAACATCCGCGAGCGCATCCAGGCGGCGCTCTACGAGATGTTGCGCGAGCGCCAGTCGGTCTGGTTCGGGTAGGGGGCGGCATGGGAAAGCGCGTCCTCATCACCGGTCTGGCGAGCTTCTGGGGCGGACTCGTCGCCCAGGCGCTCGAACGTGACCCCGACGTCGAGGTCCTGATCGGTCTCGACACCCGCGAGCCCAGCATCGAGCTCGAGCGCACCGAGTACGTCCGCACCGACGAGAACTACTCGATCCTGTCGCGGATCGTGCAGGCGGCGCGGATCGACACCATCGCCCACACGTTCCTCATCATCGATTCGACCTCCACGCGCGCCAAGCGCATGCACGAGATCAACGTCATCGGCACCATGAACCTCTTCGCCGCCGCATCGGCGCCGGGCTCCACCGTCCGCGATGTCGTCGTGAAGTCGTCCGCCTACGTCTACGGCGCCTCCCGCGAGGACCCCACCTGGTTCCGCGAGGACTCCCAACGGATCCACCCGCCGGCCAACCGCATGGAGCGCAGCATCGAGGCGGTGGAGGGCTACGTCCGCGACTTCGCCGAGGACAACCCCCACGTCAACGTCACCCTGCTCCGCTTCTCGAACGTCCTCGGCCCCGACATCGTCACCCCCATCTCCAAGGCCCTCGAGCTCCCCATGGTGCCCTCGCTGCTCGGCTACGACCCGCGCTTCCAGTTCGTGCACGAGGACGACGTCATCCGGTCGATCCTCTTCGTGCTCGACCAGCGACTGCCCGGCATCTACAACGTGGCCGGCGACGGTCTGCTCCCCTGGAGCGAGGTGGCGGCGATCTGCGGCAAGCGCACGTTCCCGATCATCCCGTTCGGGCACAGCCTCATCACCCAGCCGTTGCGGGCGCTCGGCGTCGAGCTGCCGGCGGAGATCCTCGCCCTGCTCCGCTACGGGCGGGGCATCGACAACCGGCGACTCAAGCAGGCCGGCTTCCAGTACCGGTACACCTCGGCCGGTGCCGTGCAGGCGTTCACCGAGGCGCTCCGGCTCCGGGCCACGGTGGGCGCCACCGAACCCGCATACACCTACGAGCGCGATGTCGAGCAGTTCTTCCGCCACTCCCCCGCCGTGATCCACGACGACACCTGAAACCCGGATGGGCGAGACTGGGCGCTCACCGACCCCCCGGGAGCACGAATGGCTGTCGACACAGAGCTGGTGGACGGCGTCGCCGTCGTCACCCTGAACGACCCCGACCGGCGCAACGCGCTGAACGCCGATCTCGTCACGGGTCTCGTCGATGCGTTCGATCAGCTCGAGACGAGCGAGAACTGCGCGGTCGCGATCGTCACCGGCGCAGGTTCTGCCTTCTGCGCGGGCGCCGACCTGGGTGACCTCGGCCGGGTCGGCGAGGACGGCCTGCGCCAGATCTACGAGGGGTTCCTGCGCGTGGCCCGGTCGCCGCTCCCCCCCATCGCCGCGGTCAACGGGCCGGCGGTCGGCGCCGGCATGAACCTCGCGCTCGCCTGCGACGTCCGGGTCATGGGCGAATCCGGTCGGTTCGACACCCGCTTCACCAAGCTCGGAATCCACCCCGGCGGCGGCCACACGTGGATGTTGCGCCGCCTCGCCGGCCCCCAGACCGCGGCGGCGACCGTCCTGTTCGGCGAGGTCGTGCGCGGCGAGGAGGCGGTGCGGACCGGGTTGGCGTGGGCGTGCGTCGCCGACGACGAGCTGCTCGACCGCTGCCGCTCGCTCGCGTCGGTGGCGGCCGGCGCTCCTCCCGAACTGGTGCAGCGGGCGAAGCGGACCCTGGCCGAGGTGGCCGCCATCGACGACCACGACGACGCCATGCAGGTCGAGCTCGAGGCCCAGCTCTGGTCGATGACCGACCCGGTCTTCCGCCAGCGCCTGGCCGATCTCCACGCCCAGATCTCGGCCACCGCCGGCGATCGCTAGGGTCGACCCATGATCTCCGCCGTGATCCTCATCGAAGCCGAGCCGGCGAAGGTGGCCGACCTCGCCGAAGCACTCGTGAACCTCGACGGCGTGTCGGAGGCGTACTCGGTCACCGGTGAGTACGACCTCGTCGCCATGGTCCGCGCCGCCGAGCACGACATGCTGGCCGACATCGTCACCCACGGGATCGCCAAGCTCGACGGGGTGACCCGCACCCACACGCTCGTCGCCTTCCGCGTGTACCGCGACGCCGACTGGGATTGGGAGATCAGCTGACCGGACCGAGCACGACCCCGGTGGGGGCGTGTCCTAGTCCACCCACGCCGACAGGAGCTCTTCGGCGCGGACGTGCCAGTCCTCGGCGGTGATGGCGTAGCGCACGTGGTCCTCCCAGACCCCGTTGATCTCGAGGTAGCGCTCGGCGGTGCCCTCCTCGCGGATGGCCAGCTTCTCGACGACCCGGCGGCTGGCGGTGTTGCGCGGGATGATGGCGATCTGCAGGCGGTGCAGCCGCAGGTCCTCGAAGCAGTGGCGGATGACGACCACCAACGCCTCGGCCACGTAGGCGTTGCCGGCGCGCGCCTCGTCGATCCAGTAGCCGACGTACGCGCTCTGGAACGGTCCCCGCTGCACCGACGAGATGTTGATCTCGCCGGCGAAGTAGCCGTCGACGAAGATGCCGAACCCGTACCCGGTGCCGAGCTGGCGCTCGCGGTGGCGGGCGCTGCACCGCACCGCGAAGGCGTCGGGATCCTGCACCACGTCGGGTTGACCGGGGAGGCGGGCTGGCTCCCACTTGGTGAGCCAGTCGACGTTGCGGCTCCGCACCTCCCGCCACGGCGCGAAGTCCTGGGGCTGCAGCGCCCGGAGCACCACGCGGCGCCCGAAGAGGGTGGTCATGTCAGCCGGACGCGAGGGATGCTCGCCTCGAGGGGCGACGGAGGGACACGATCCACATGCTAGGTGAGCGGTCGCGGCGTCGACCGGTCGAGGAGGCTCATGGCCAGCCCGTCGAGGATGTCGGCTTCGCTGACGAGGCACTCGTCGAACCCGAAGCGGCGCATGACCTGCACGAGCACGCACAGGCCGCCCACGATCACGTCGGCCCGCTGCGGCTCGAGGCCCGGGTTGTCGGTGCGCTCGGCGAGGGTCTCGGTGGCGAGCGTCCGGAACACGTCCTCGACCGCGTGCTTGGTGAGGACGAAGTGGTGGATCCGGTCGCGCTCGTAGGTGGCGAGACCGATCTCGACCGCCGCGGTCGTGCTCACCGTGCCCGCCAACCCCACGAACGTGCGCGCCCGGTGGAGCTCGGGGATCGCACCCCGCACGTCGTCGAGGTGGGCTTCGACGACCGAGAGGCAGTTGCTGAGCTCCTCGGGCAGCACCGGGTCGTGCGCCAGGAACTTCTCCGTGAGGCGGACGCAGCCGATGTCGAGGGAGATCGAAGCCTCCGCGTCGGCGTCGGAGGCGCCGTAGGAGAACTCCGTCGATCCTCCGCCGATGTCGACCACGAGGAACGGCCCGGCGGCGGGATCGAGCTCGGCGGTCGCGCCGCGGAACGACAGCGCCGCCTCCTCGGTACCGGAGATCAACTCGGGCCGCACGCCCACGGCGGCCTCGGCCGCGTCGAGGAACTCGTCGCGGTTCGCTGCGTCACGGGCGGCGGAGGTCGCGGTCATGCGGATCTCCGAGGCCCCGTGGCGGTCGAGGATCTCGCGGTACTCGCGCAGCACGTCGACGGTGCGGGCGATCGCCGCGGCGTCGAGCCGGCCGGAGGCGTCGACATCGCGACCCAGGCGGGTGATGCGCATCTGGCGGTCGAGGGTCCGCAGCGTGGCATCGGGTCCACGGTCGGCGACGAGCAGACGGGTGGAGTTGGTGCCGCAGTCGATCGCCGCGACGACGAGGTCGTCCATGGTCCTACTCTGACCCGTCGTCGCGGCCGGGGGCCAACCGCTCGGCGACCCACCGCCCGACCGGATCGTCGCCACCCGCCAGGAACCAGGCGTAGTGGGTGTGCAGGCACTTCACGCCCGTTCGGGTTCCACCGACCCCGCCGGACGGTCGGGGTCCGGTGTGGTGGGCGGGGATGGCGGCCTCGCGCTCGGCGGCGTAGCGCTCGTGCGCCTGCGCCAGCTCCATCGGATCGACGTCGGCTTCGGCCTGGCGGACCCCGCCGGTGGATTCGAGGGTGCCGATGACCCGGAGCAGGCGGCGATCGACCAGCCAGTACCGGGTGGGCATCGGCGTGCCGTCCGCCAGGAACGGAGCGTTGCGGATCACCACCGGTGCGCCGTCGCCGTCGCGCACCGCCACCTCGAAGTCGCTCTGGGGCACGCGGCCCAACAGCTCGGTGACGGCGGCGATGTCGGCCGCCGACGCGCCCGCGGTCACGAACGGCGTCGGCGCCGCCGGCGCACGATGGCCACCAGCACCAGCACCGCGGCGGCGAGCCCGAGCAGTGGCGCCGCCCGCTGGAGCACCGGGGCCCCGGCGGTGCCCAACAGGTCGATCGGCTCGACCTCGGGGCTGTCGATCACCCGCCGAGCGGCCACCGGCTCGGGCTCGGGCTCGGGCTCGGGAACCAGGAGGTCGGGCCTGGGCTCGAGCGGCTCGCGCTCGACGCGCGGCGCATCGTCGGAGGACCCGTCGATCCCCTCCTTGGCCTCCTCCCACGCCTTGGCGAGCTCGGAAGCCAGCATCTCGGTGGTGTTCCTGGCCCTCCGGGCCACCTCGCCCGGTGCCGACGGCGCCGGTGCCGAGTCGGATGCATCGGCCTCGACGAGGTCCGCCAGCACCGTGGTCTCGAGGTTGTCGACGAACTGATCGAGGAGCTTGGCGCTGACGTCGGCCATGACGCCTCGACCGAACTGCGCGACCTTGCCGGTCACCGCGAGGTCGGTGAGGATCGACACGTGGGTGACGCCGTCGCCGCGGGGTTCGAGCTCGGCGACGATCGTGGCGCTCGCGTTCCCCTGCCCGCGCGTGTCGCGACCGGTGGCGGTGAGGATGACGCGATGGGCGCCGTCGTCCTTCTCGACGAACGTGGCCGTGCCCTTGTACTGCGCGGTGATCGGCCCGACCTTGACCTTCACGGTGCCCCGGAAGTCGTCGCCGTCGACCTCGTTCAGCTGCGCCCCGGGGAGGCACGGAGCGATGCGTTCGAGGTCGGTGAGCAGCGCCCAGGCCTGATCGACGGGTACGGCCACCTCGAACTCGTTGCTCAGCTCCATCTGGCCAGGTCCTCCCTCGTGTCGATGTCGGCGGGCTGCCCGTCGCACGGTACCTCGCACACGAGGTCGGGTCGTCCGAGCATCAGATCCCGCGCCCCGACATCTCCGGTGCGCGCCAGCTGGTCCCAGATCGATCGGTCGAGGCGGACGGGGTGGCCGCGCCGACCTCCGTAGGTGGCCACGGCGATGCCCGCCGATCGGGTCGCGGCGATGGCCCGCCAGGCAGCGGGTTCGAGGAACGGTTGGTCGCCGAGGCCCACGACGAGGGCGTCGTGGCGGGCGCCGACGGCGTCGATGGCGGCCGCCAGCGACGCGGCCTGGCCGTCCACCCACCGCTCGTTCCGCACCACGGTCACGCCGGGTGGCACCACGTGGTCGAGGGCCACGGCACCGGTGACGACGATGGTCTCGTCCAGCTCGGCGGCGATCGCCGCATCCAGCGCCCATCGCACGACGGGTCGGCCCCGCAACGGCGCCAGCAACTTGTGCGTCGCGCCCTCGAACCGCACGCCCTCGCCACCGGCGAGGATCACCGCCGCCTCGCTCATCGCGCTCGCTGCCCGGTCACGGCCCCCAGTCAACCCGACCAGCGCTCGGGCGGCGACCGCTAGGGTCTGCCGGGTGAGCACAAACGACGGTTTCGACGAGCCCCTGGTGGGCGTCACGATGATGTTGGCCGACTCCGCCCAGGTCGCCGACGGTCGCCTGTTCATCCTCGGCGGCGGGGTCAGCGAGATCGGTCCGGGCGCCCAGCCCATCGCCATCGCCGTGCTCGTCGATGTCCCGTGGGACCGGGCCAACATCTCCCACGAGTGGCGCTTCGAGCTGCTCGACGAGGACGGTGGTCCCGTCCTCTACGACGACACGCCGATCAGCGTCACCGGCAACTTCGAGGCCGGCCGTCCCGCCGGGCTCCCCGCAGGCACCCCGATCTCGGTGCCGATGGCCATCAACTTCGGTGCGCTCCCGATCACTCCCGGTCAGCGCTACGAGTGGCGCCTCGCCGTCAACGGCACGGCCGAGCCGGAGTGGTCGCTGCCCTTCCGGGTGCGGCCGGTCGCCGCGGCGGCGCCACCGAACGCCTGACCCTCCGGCGTCGCGCTCAACCGACGACAATCGCCCGCCGACGTAGTCCTTGCCGGCCACCTCGAGCAGCGCCAGTCTCGTCGAGCGCCGCCACCTCCCCGAAGCGCCAGCGGAGTCCGTCCACGACCAACACCGGTCGTGCTACCTATCCGGACGGACGAACGTCATGCATCGGTGGTCGACCCTCGACGATGGATCGGGCCATCGGCATCGCGGAGCGAGAGGCCGATCCGACCGGTGCGCAGCGCGATGATCTCGGCGCAGATCGACACCGCGGTCTCCTCGGGCGTCCGGGCACCCAGGTCGAGGCCGATGGGGCCCATGACCCGGGCGAGCTCGGCCTCCGTCGCGCCCTCGGCCCGCAACCGCTCGGCGCGGTCGGCATGCGTCCGGCGGCTGCCCATGGCACCGAGGTAGCCGACGTCGGTCCGCACCGCCGCGAGGATGGCGGGCACATCGAACTTGTGGTCGTGGGTCAGCACGCACACCGCGTCGCGCGGACCGAGGCTCGCGCCGTCACGCTCCAGCAGCCGGTGCGGCCAGTCGACCACGACCTCGTCCGCCTCGGGGAACCGCCGGGCCGTGGCGAAGACCTCCCGCGCGTCGCAGACGGTCACGTGGTAGCCGAGCACCTTGGCCACCCGCACCAGCGCGGCGGTGAAGTCGACGGCCCCGAAGATGAGCATCCGCGGGAGCGGTGCGAACGATTCGATGAACACCGAGACCGCCGACTCGCGCGCTTCGCCGTGCTCGCCGTAGTGGCGCACGGCGTTGGTGCCCGCCCCCAGCTCGCCGACGGCGTCCCGCGCCGCCACCCGATCGAGATCGGTGTCACCGAGCGAACCCATCGGCGCGCTCCCGGATCGGATGAGGAGCTTGGCTCCGGTGTGCGGACCCTCGATCACCGTGACCAGCGCGCAGGGATCGCCGACGATCACGGCGGCGCGGAGCGCGCCGTACACGGTGTCGGTGGGGACCTTCACCAGGGCCGAGAAGTCGGCGTCGAACGGGGGCTCGGGCATCGCTACCAGTCCAGCGGCTCGATGAACAGGTGCACGGTTCCCCCGCAGGTGAGGCCGACCGCGAAGGCATCGTCGTCGCTGAACCCGAACGTCACGGTCCGCCGCTCACCCGACTCGAGGACGGCGAGGGCTTCGGTCACCACCGCCCCCTCCACGCAGCCGCCCGACACCGACCCGGCGACCTCCCCGTCGTCGGCCACGACCATCGCGGCACCGGGCAGCCGTGGACCCGAGCCGTCGATGTCGACGACTCGGGCGAGCGCCACCCGGCGGCCCTGTCCCCGCCAGCGATCGATGTCGGCGAAGAGGTCCCTCACGATGCGATCACCTCCACGAGGACGTCGAGCGCGGCCAGGCTGTGACCCTCGACGAAGCGGTCGACGTGGGGCAGGGCGGCAGCCATCCCCCGAGCGAGGGGCTCGTAGCCGTCGGATGCCTTGAGCGGGTTGACCCACACCACCCGGAACGCCACCCGGGCCAGTCGAGCCATCTCGGCGCCGAGGGCGTCGGGGTCGCCCCGGTCCCACCCGTCGGAGACGATGACGACGACCGCTCCACGGGCGAGGCCGGCCACGCCCCACTCGTCGTTGAACCGCCGGAGGTTGTCACCGAGCCGGGTGCCACCGGACCAGTCCTCGACCGCGGCCATCGCACGAGCCAGCCCGATGTCGGGGTCGTGGGCGTCGAGCTCGCGGGTGACCCGGGTGAGCTGGGTGCCGAGGGTGAAGGCCTCGACCCGGCGCCGCCCGGCGACCGCCGCCTGGGCGAAGCGAAGCACCGCCCGTGCATAGGGGTCCATCGATCCGCTCACGTCGGCCAGGATCACGACCCGCCGCGGCCGCGTGGTGCGCACGGCCGTGCGGCGGTGCACCACCTCGCCCCCGGTGCCGAGGGCGTCGTGCACGGTGCGGGCGAGATCGAGTCGTCCTCCCGTCCGCCGGGACGGTCGCCGGCGACGCGACCGTTGCGGCGCGCCGGTCAGACGGAGCCGCCCGATGAGCCGATGCGCCTCGGCCAGCTCGTCGCCGGTGCACCGGGCGAGGTCCTTGTGGCGCAGGACCTCGAGATCGCTCCACCGAGCGATGACGGCGCCAGGAGCCTCGTCGTCCGCGCCCTGGTCGTCGGCGGACGGGTCGATCGGTGGTTCGGCCTCGCCGGCCACGGCCACGACCACCGCAACGGCAACGGACCCGTGGCTGGCCGGCGCGGTGGCGGGGCCGTCCCAGAACGACGCGAACGCTCGGTCGAACGCGTCGAGCTGCGCCGGGTCCGACACGAGGGTCGCCCTCGCCGCCCAGTACACCCCGGCACGGCGGTCGACCCCCACCTCCGCGAGCGCGGCGACGAGGTGCAGGACGCGACCGACGGGCACCTCCCACCCCGAGCCGCGGAGGCCGGCGGCGAGACCCAGGCCCACCTCCTCGGGCGAGCGCGTCGATGTCACGACGTGTCGTCCCGCGATGTCAGGAGGGCGTCGATGCCGTGGCGGCGCACCCGCTCCGCGTCCTCGTGGTACTTGACCACCGCGCCCAACGTGGCCTCGACGGTGGCGGCGTCGAGCTCGGTCCGCTCGAGGGCGGCGAGCGCGCTCGTCCAGTCGATCGCCTCGGCCACACCCGGGGGCTTGTACAGACCGATCCGTCGCAGCTCGTGGGTGGCCGCCGCAACCTGGCGGGCGAGGCGCTCGGACGTGCCCGGCACGCGTCGGCGCAGGATGGCCAGCTCCCGGGCCGGCTCGGGGTGATCGACCCAGTGGTAGAGGCAGCGGCGCTTGAGCGCGTCGTGCACGTCGCGGGTGCGGTTGGAGGTGAGAATGACGATCGGCGGAACCGTCGCCCGGCGGGTTCCCAGCTCGGGGATGGTCACCGACCAGTCCGACAGGATCTCGAGGAGGAAGGCCTCGAACTCGTCGTCGGCCCGGTCGATCTCGTCGATCAGCAGGACGGGCGGTGGCCCGTCGGGCGATTCGAGGGCGAGCAGCAGCGGCCGCCGGAGGAGGAACCGCTCGGTGTACAGCTCGGATTCGACGTGGTCGACCCCGTCGGCCACCACCCGACCGGCCGCTTCGGCCGTGCGGAGGTGCAGCAGCTGTCGGGCGTGATCCCACTCGTAGAGGACCTGACCACGATCGATCCCCTCGTAGCACTGCACGCGCAGCAGCTCGCCACCGGTGATGGCGGCCAGCGCCTTGGCCACCTCGGTCTTGCCGACGCCAGCCGCTCCCTCCAGGAGCAGCGGCCGCCGCATCCGCAGGGCGAGGAAGACCACGGTGGCCAGGCCCTCGTCGGGCAGGTAGTCGTGCGCGTCGAGCGCCGCGGCCACGGCCTCGACCGAGTCGAGCGCGGCGACCTGGACCTCGCCCATCAGGTGGTGTCCCCCCACGCGTTGCTCACCAGATGAGCGTACGGTCCCTGCCGCGCCGAACGCCGCGCCGCTCGCCGCCCGGGAACGCCGGCCGCGGGGCGGTTCACGCCCGCCGGAGGGCGAGCTGGAGCTCGAGCACACCGTGGTCGGCCGTCTTGACGAACCCCGGGATCTCGACGACCTCCATGCCGTGGTCGGCGAGCACGACGGGGGTGCTCCCGGCCACCGTGATGGCCCCGCCCGCCCACTTGGCGATCAGGTCGAGCGTCACCGGACGGGTGACCCCGTGAAGGGTGAGGTCGCCGGTGGCGGCGACGGTGACCTCCCGGCCCTCCTCCAGCGGGGAGGGCAGGACGACGGGTGAGGTGAGGGTGAAGGTCGCCTCCGGGAACTGATCGGTCTGCAGACCCCGGGAGCCGATCGCGTCGTCGCGCCGGGTCTCGTCGCTCGCCAACCCGGTGACGTCGGCGGTGATGCTCACGTCGGTGACGACGCCATCGGTGATGTCCATCGAGCCCTCGACGGCGGTGGTGCGCCCGGCGGCTGTCTTGGTGATCGTCTCGCCCACGAACTGCTCGTCGATGCGGTACCCCACGAAGACGTCGTCGCCGGTCACGACCGTCCAGGTGCCGTCGGGCGTGGCCCCATCGCTGGTCGGGCTCGCCGCAGACCCGCCCGGCGCACCGGTGGTCGTCGGGACATCGATGGCGTCGATGCTCGCCACCTCGGGGGCGGTGTCGCGCAGGACGACGAACCACACGCCGGCCCCGGCGATGACCAGCACCACCACCACCGCGAGGACGATCTTGGACACCGTGGACATGGGTTCCTCCTGCGAGCGGGACAGGTCAGGCACCGACGCCGGCCTCGTCGAGGGCCCGGCGGACCAGCACCCGGGCCAGGTGCTGGCGGAACTCGACGCTGGCGTTGGCATCCTCGGGTGGCTCGACACCGTCCGCTGCCTGATCGGCGGCCGCGGCAGCTCCGGCCCCGGAGGTCACGGCGGCCTCGACGGCGGCGGCGCGAACCGGGCGGCTGTCCATGTTGACCAGGCCGACCCCGGTGTCGCCGCCCGGTGCGTGCACCGCGGCGACACCGACGATGGCCCAGTCCATCGATCGGCGGGTGAACTTCTGGAACGACCAACCCGCTCCGGTGGCCTTCGGGAACCGGATCTCGACCAGCAGCTCGTCGTCGGCCAGTGCCGTGTCGAGGAACCCGGTGAAGAAGTCGTCCGCGGCGATCTGACGCCGGCCCTCGGGACCTTCGGCCACGAGGGTGGCACCGAGCGCGAGCGCCACCGCAGGGAGGTCCGAGGCCGGGTCGCCGTGCGCCAGCGCGCCGCCCACGGTGCCACGGTGACGCACCTGGCGATCACCCACCTGCGAGGTGGCGTGGGCCAGGAGCGTCACGTGCTCGATCAGGAGGGGATCGTGCTCCACGAGGTGGTGCCGGGTCAGCGCGCCGATGGCGATCTCGGCGCCCTCGTCGCGGACGTAGGACAGGTCGTCGATCCGGCCGACATCGACGAGCACCGCCGGCGTGGCCAGGCGGAGCTTCATGAGCGGCAACAGCGAGTGGCCCCCGGCGAGCAGCTTGGCGTCGTCGCCGTGCTCGGTGAGCAGGGCCAC
Source organism: Acidimicrobiales bacterium (assembly GCA_038235385.1). Lineage (GTDB taxonomy): Bacteria > Actinomycetota > Acidimicrobiia > Acidimicrobiales > Acidimicrobilacustridaceae > JBBSTY01. The sequence goes on from JBBSTY010000002.1 coordinate 32,615, forward strand.
CGCCTCCGCCGCGCTGGACGCCCGGACGAGCTCGAACGGCGCCGGGATCACGGCGTCGCCCCTGCGATCGGGGTGGGCCGCGAGATGGGTCCCGGCGTGTCGTCGAGCACCCCGGCCGCCGCCAGCACCGACTTGACGATGTTGTGGTAGCCGGTGCACCGACAGAGGTTGCCCTCGATCCCCTCGCGCACCTCGCGCTCGGTGGGGGCCGGGTGATCGTCGAGGAACGAGACCGCCGCCATGACCATGCCCGGCGTGCAGTAGCCGCACTGCAGGCCGTGGTGCTCTCGGAACGCCTCCTGCACGGTGTGCAGGGTGCCGTCGGGGTGGGCGAGACCTTCGATGGTGGTGACCTCGCTGCCGTCGGCCTGCGCCGCGAGCACGGTGCAGCTCTTCACCGAGAGGCCGTCGAGGAGCACCGTGCACGCACCGCACGACGACGTGTCGCATCCCACGTTGGTGCCGGTGAGGCCCAGCGTCTCACGGAGGTGGTGGACGAGCAGCGTCCGCGGCTCGACGTCGTGGGTGCTGGCCGCGCCGTTCACCCGCAGGCTGATCTCCAAGGCGATGTCCTCTCGCTGGGGTGCGCCGGCGGTTCGCCGGTGGTGGTGCGGGGCGCTCGACCGCACGCCGAGCCCGAGTCTGTCACCGACAGGACCGACGAGTGGTCGCCGTTCAGCGATGCATCGGCTCGAGGTCGGAGCTGAGCTGGTCGAACGGCCAGGACTCGGGCAGCTCGACCGGCTCCTTCGGGAGGGGCCGCACCACGTAGCTCTCCTCACCCGGCTTCACCAGGTTGTACTCGCCGCGGGCGATGGCCTCGATCTCGGCGTCGGTCTGCAGTTCGTCGATGCGGGCCTGCTTCTCGTCGTTCTCCCGGATCAGATCGTCGACCTGGTGCTGGGTGAGCGCCACCTGCTGCTTCTTCTCGAGGTAGGTCCGGGTGGGGAACACGCCGAGGGCGAGGGTGACGACGACCAGCGCGGTGAGGGCGAGGGGCCACACCACCCGCCGAACCACGCGCCGATGCGCACGCGGCGCATCGGTGAGGTCGTCGCCCCGCGACCCCGCGCGCCCGCCGCCGCGCTCGGTCCTCACCCGGTTGCGTCACCGTTCTTCAGCGCGCTGCGGCCGCGGTAGGCGGCGGCCTCGCCGAGATCGTCCTCGATGCGCAGGAGCTGGTTGTACTTGGCGACGCGATCCGAGCGGGCCGGGGCGCCGGTCTTGATCTGGCCGCAGTTCGTGGCCACGGCGAGATCCGCGATCGTGGTGTCCTCGGTCTCGCCGGACCGGTGCGACATGACCGACGTGTACCCGTTGCGCATCGCCAGCTCCACCGCCTCGAGGGTCTGGGTGAGCGACCCGATCTGGTTGACCTTGATGAGGATCGAGTTGGCCGTGGCCGACCCGATCCCGCGTGCGAGCCGCTCGGTGTTGGTGACGAAGAGGTCGTCGCCGACGAGCTGGATCTTGGATCCGACCGCGTCGGTGAGCTGCTTCCAGCCGTCCCAGTCCTCCTCGGCCATGCCGTCCTCGATGGAGACGATCGGGTACCGCGCCGCGAGGTCCTCCCAGAAGCCGACCATCTCCGCCGGCGACAACGTGCGACCCTCGCCGGCGAGCACGTAGTTGCCGTCGACGAAGAACTCGGTGGAGGCGGGGTCGAGCGCGATGGCGATGTCGGCTCCGGGGGTGAAGCCGGCGGTCTCGATGGCCTGGACGAGCAGCGTGATGGCCTCCTCGTTCGACGCCAGGTCCGGGGCGAACCCGCCCTCGTCGCCCACGGCGGTGGCCAGGTTGCGATCGTGCAGGATCGTGCGCAGCACGTGGTAGGTCTCGGTGCCCCAGCGGAGCGCTTCGCCGAACGAAGCGGCGCCCACGGGCATGATCATGAACTCCTGCAGGTCGACGTTGTTGTCGGCGTGCGCCCCTCCGTTGAGGACGTTCATCATCGGGACGGGGAGGACGTGGGCGTTGGCGCCGCCCACGTAGCGGTAGAGCGGCAGCTCGAGCTCGTCGGCCGCCGCCTTGGCCACGGCCAGGGAGACGCCGAGCACCGAGTTGGCACCGAGGCGCGCCAGGTTGTCGGTGCCGTCGAGGTCGAGGAGCAGCCGGTCGATGTCGCGCTGCTGGAACGCGTCGAAGCCGATCAGCGCGTCGTAGATCTCGCCGTCGACGTACGAGACGGCGTCGAGCACGCCCTTCCCGCCGAAGCGGTCGCCGCCGTCGCGCAACTCGACCGCCTCGAACGCGCCGGTGGACGCACCCGACGGCACGATCGCACGACCCCGAGCACCGGAGTCGAGGAAGACCTCGACCTCGACGGTGGGGTTCCCGCGCGAATCGAGGACCTCTCGTCCGGCGATGTGCTCGATGGTGCTCACGAGGTGGTTCTCCCTTGGCTCGACTGGAAAGTGTGACAGCTGCGCGACCTGGGGACGGGGACCCACCGGGGCCCCGGAGGGCACACCGAAGGGACGGGGACGCCCCGACCGAAGTCTCCGGACCTGGCCTGCGGTGCGCAAATCGGCATCGTCGCTCAAGAACCGACCGCGGGACTGCCGATACTCCCGACGTGCCCTCGACAACGCTCCCCCGACACGCCCGAACCAACCGGATCGCCGCCGTGGTGGCCCTGACGGCCGTGGCGCTCCTCCTGACCGCCTGCATGATCCCGGAGGAGTCGACGGCCTTCAACCTCGTGAACCGGGATCGGGCGGCCGTCGGCTCCGCTCCCCTGTCGGCCAACCAAGCCGCCGTGACCAAGGCGCAGAACTGGGCCACCCACCTGGCGCTGAACTCGGGCGGCGTCTGCAACAGCTCGAAGCTCATCCACTCGAACCTGACCGACGGCGCCCCCGCCGGCTGGCGGGCCCTCGCCGAGAACATCGCCTGCGCGTCCGGGACGGGTCCCTGGTCCGGTTCCGTGCCCCAGCTCCACGCGCAGTTCATGGGCTCGAGCGGCCATCGGGCCAACCTCACGAACCCCCGGTACAACTACGCCGGCATCGGCCTGTCGATGATCTCGACCGGGCCCAACTCGTGGGTGGTCTTCGAAACCCAGGTCTTCGTGCAGCTCTAGAGCGTCCCACCCCTGATCTCCCGCCACGCTGGCCCGCCAGCGCTTCCCCCGACGCCGGTCCGGTCAACGACGACCCAGCCGGCGTCGGGGAAGGCGGGGGGAACCGGTGCACCCGAGCGGCGTCCCGACCGTTCGGCGACCTCGTGAGGACCGACGGGCGTTCGGCGGATCGCGGCGCGTCAGTGCAGCTCAGAGGCGGTACACGGCACCAGGCGGGAACCGCGCGAAGATCAGCGGTCCCGTCCGTCCACGTCGTCGCGCAGCCGCTTGCGCAGGAGTGATGCCGCGTTCCGTTCGCCTCCGGCCCTGGCAGAAAGAGGCCCTCGAACGCTTCGAGGCCAGCGGTCGGCCCGATTTCCTCGCGGTGGCGACCCCGGGGGCCGGCAAGACGACCTTCGCGCTCACCGCCGCCGTCCAGCACCTGGCCCGGCACCCGGATCGCCGGGTCATCGTGGTGGCACCCACCCAGCACCTGAAGTTGCAGTGGTCGCGCGCCGCCGGGCGCCTCGACCTGCACCTCGAACCGCAGTGGTCCACCCGCGACGGTCGGCTGCCCGCCGACATGCACGGCATCGTCGTCACCTACCAGCAGGTGGCGATGCAGCCGCACGCGTTGCGCGGCATCGCGCGCGACGCCTTCGTGATCTTCGACGAGCTCCACCACGCCGGCGACGACCGGGCGTGGGGCGACGGCATCCGCGTGGCGTTCGACGGCGCCGCCCAACGGCTCGCCATCTCGGGGACACCGTTCCGTTCCGACACCGCGGCCATCCCCTTCGTCGCCTACGACGACTTCGGTGAGGCCCACGCCGACTTCGAATACGGCTACGGCGAGGCCCTGAACGACGGCGGCGTGGTGCGACCCGTCTACTTCCCCCGCATCGACGGGCACATGGAGTGGGTCGGCCCCGACGGCGAGCAGTACTCGGCCACCTTCGACGACGCCCTCGACCCGGCGCGGGCGGGTCAGCGTCTGCGCACCGCCCTGTCCGTCGGTGGCGAGTGGTTGCCGGCCGTGCTCGACCAGGCGCACCAGCAGCTCCTGGCCATCCGCGAGGTCCAGGCCCACGCCGGCGGCCTGGTGATCGCCATGGACCACGAGCACGCCCGCGGCATCGTGGACCTGATGCGTCGCCGCTACGGCGTCACCGCCACCCTGGCGCTGAGCGACGACCCCACCGCGTCGGCGCGCATCGAGCACTTCGCCGAGGGATCGATGCCCTGGATCGTCGCCGTCCGCATGGTGTCGGAGGGCGTCGACATCCCCCGGCTGCGGGTCGGCGTGTTCGCCACCAACACCACCACCGAGCTGTTCTTCCGCCAGGCCGCCGGGCGCCTGGTGCGCTGGACCCGGGGGATGCGCCACCAGAAGGCGTTCTTCTTCATCCCCGACGACCTGCGGCTGCGCACCTACGCCGCCCAGATCGCCGAGCAGCGCCGTCACAGCCTGCGCCGGCGCGACACCGACGACGACGGGTTCGCCGACGACGCCGACCTCGACGACCTGGGTGGTCGGGAGGTCCCGGAGGACGAGCAGCTGTCGCTGTTCTCGGCCATCTCGGCGGTCGCGCTCGGATCGCCGCACGAACCCGAGTGGATCACCGACGAGCTCGACGACACCGACCTCAGCCTCGACGACCCCGCCACCGACCACCTCACCATCGACCTCGCTCCCCCACCCCGGCCGGGCGGCGGCGGTGCCACGACGCTCGGCCTCACCCGGCGCGAGCACAAGGCGAGGCTCCGCACCGACAACGCCGATCGGGCCCGCGACATCGTGCGCGTGTCGGGGCTCACCCACGCCCAGGTCAACGGCGAGCTCAACCGGCTGTCCAGCGTGTCGAGGGTGTCCGAGGCCACCGTCGAGCAGCTCGAGCGCCGCCTCGGTCACGCCGATCGCTGGCTCAGCCGTCTCTGATCCCCGCCGGTCGTCGGAAGCCAGCGTCGAGGTCCGTCGCCGGACGTCGGTCGCCGGCTGGAGGTGGCAACGGGCGTTCGCGGGTGCACCATGGGTGCGAGGACCCGTTCGCCACGACGAGGAGATCCGAGATGGACCAGACCCCGGTTCGCATCGCCGGCATGCCCGAGACCACCGAGTCGGGCGTCGCCGTGCACAACCCCTACACCGGCGACGTCATCGCCGAGGTGCCGCTGTGCGATGCGTCCCACGTCGACCGAGCGTGCACCCACGCCGCGTCGGTGCTGGCACGCGGGGACCTGCCCCAGCACGAGCGGGCCGCCATCCTCGATCGGGCCTCCCGCCTCGTGGCCGAGCGATCCGAGTCGCTCGCCCGGACCATCGCGACCGAATCGGGCAAACCCATCGCGACCGCACGCGGCGAGGCCGCTCGGGCGGTCGACACCTTCACCTTCGCCGCGCTCGAGGCTCGCCGGCTCTCCGGTGAGGTCGTACCACTCGGGGCCACGAGCAACGGAGACGGCAAGCTCGGGTTCGCGCTGCGGGTCCCCGCCGGCGTCGTCGCCGCCATCTCGCCGTTCAACTTCCCGTTGAACCTGGTGGCCCACAAGCTCGCCCCGGCGATCGCCGCGGGATGTCCCGTGGTGCTCAAGCCGGCGCCCCAGACCCCGCTGAGCGCGCTCGCGCTGGTGGACCTGCTCGTCGACGCCGGCCTGCCCGAGGATTGGATCTCGGTGGTCACCGACCGCAGCGCCGAGGCCGCGGCGCCCCTCGTGGAGCATCCGGTCCCCGCGGTCGTCACCTTCACCGGGTCGGTGCCCGTCGGGTGGGGCATCGCCGCGGCAGCGCCGCGCAAGCGGGTGCTGCTCGAGTTGGGGTCCAACTCCCCGCTCATCGTCGAACCGGGCGCATCCGTCGCCGACGTGGCGAGGCGGTGCGGACCCGCCGCGTTCGGGTTCGCCGGGCAGAGCTGCATCTCGGTGCAGCGGGTGCTCGTGCACCGCAGCATCCACGACGAGCTCGTCGAATCGCTCGCGGCGGTGGCGGACGGGCTGGTGGTGGGCGACCCGCTCGACGATGCCACCGACGTCGGTCCGCTCATCGCGCCGGCCGCGATCGAGCGCGTGCGAGGGTGGATCGAGTCGGCCGTCGCGGCCGGCGGGCGCGTCGTCGCCGGTGGCACCCTCGAGGACGGGCTCCTCCGGCCCACCGTCGTCGACGACGTCGACCCGGCGTGCGACCTGTGGCGGCGCGAGGTGTTCGGCCCGGCCGTCGGCGTGCGCGCCTACGACGACATCGACGAGGCGTTCGCCCTGGCCAACGACACCGATTTCGGGCTCCACGTCGGCATCTTCACCAACGACCTCGCCATCGCCCTGCGTGCGGCCCGCGAGCTCGACTTCGGCGGCGTCCTCGTCAACGAGGTCCCCACCTGGCGGGCCGACCAGCAGCCCTACGGCGGCGTTCGCGACGCCGGCAACACGCGCGAGGGCCCCGCCTACGCCGTCGAGGAGCTCACGTCGCTGCGCTTCGTCAGCTTCCAGCCCTGACCGTCTCGAGCGCTCCCTCCAGGAGCTCGAGTCCCCGGTCGATCTGGACGGCGTCCACCACCAGCGGCGGGATGAGCCGCACCACCTGACCGTCGGCCCCGCACGACAGCAGCAACAGACCTGCGTCGGCGGCGGCGGCGAGCACCGCCCTGGCGCGGTCGCCCCCGCGCACCTCGTCGCGGCCGGCGATCTCCAGGCCGATCATGAGACCCCGCCCACGCACGTCGGCGATCATCTCGTACCGACCGGCGAGCCGGTGGCAGCCGGCGACGAGACGCTCGCCCATCGCTGCCGCGTTGGCCACCAGCCCCTCGTCGCGCACCACGCCGAGCGTGGCGACTGCGGCGGCGCAGGCCACGGGGTTGCCGCCGTAGGTGCCGCCCTGCGAGCCCGGGAAGCCGCCGGCCATCAGCTCGGGCGTGGTGACGATCGCCGACAGCGGCATCCCGCTGGCCAGGCCCTTGGCGGTCACCACGATGTCGGGACGCACACCGGCGTGCTCCATCGCCCACATGCGACCGGTGCGACCGACACCGGTCTGCACCTCGTCGGCCACCAACACGATGCCGTGGAGGTCGCAGCGCTCGCGCAGCCCGACGAGGAACGCGTCCGGAGCGGGCACGTAGCCGCCCTCGCCGAGCACGGGCTCGATGAACATGGCCGCGGTCTCGGCGGGCGCGGTGGTGGTGGCGAAGAGGTGATCGAGCTCACGGAGGCAGAACGCCACGGTGTCGTCCTCGGTCCATCCGTAGCGGTGCGCGTACGGGAACGGTGCCAGCACCACGCCACCCATGAGGGGCGCCAGACCGGCGCGGACGGCGAGCTTCGACGTGGTGAGCGAGGCCGCCCCCATGGTGCGACCGTGGAAGCCACCCTGGAAGGCGATGAGGTTGGGTCGACCCGTCGCGTGGCGGGCGAGGCGAATGGCCGCCTCGACCGCCTCGGACCCCGAGTTCGCCACATGGACGCTCCCGAAGCCCGGCAGCGTGGCGCACAGCGCATCGGTGAGCTCGTCGAGGCGCGGGTGCATCACCGTGGTGACCTGACCGTGGATGAGCGTGGCGGCCTGCTCGGCGATCGCCGCCACGACCGCCGGATGGCAGTGACCGGTGCTCGTGACCCCGATCCCGGCGGTGAAGTCGAGGTAGCGCCGCCCGCCGGCGTCGACGAGCCACACCCCCTCACCTCGCACGGCGACGACGGGTGTGGCCTGGAGCAGGAGCGGGGAGCGGGTGCGCATCGGTGGGGATCCTTCGGAGATCTGGTCGAGAACGTTGTACCGCATGGCGCCACCGCGACCGGGGCACCAGCGAGCGACCGTCCGGCACGGCGAGCATCGCACCGCATCGCAGAATCTCTCCCCTTTTCTCGGTGACCTCGGGCACAATGGAGTCGGACGCGAGCGACATGGCTGGAGGGGCATGACGAACGCCGAACCGACGATCGATCTCCGGACCCCGGAACCTGCCACCCGCACGGCCTTCGTGCTCGCCGGCGGCGCCACCCGGGGCGCGTCGCAGGTGGGGATGCTGCGGGCGCTGATCGAACGCGGCATCCGAGCCGACCTCGTGGTCGGCACCTCGATCGGCGCGCTCAACGGTGCCTGCTACGCGGAGTCCCCGACCGTCGAGGCACTCGACCGACTGGCGGGTCTCTGGGAGACGCCGCCGCGCTCCCACATCTTCTCGCTGTCGGCACGGTCGATCGCCCGCAACGTCCGCAGCCGCAAGGGCTACGTCCTCGACAACGACGGGCTCCGCGATTGGATCCGCACCAACACCTCGGTGGCACGGCTCGAGGACTTCTCCATCCCCCTCCACGCGGTCGCCACCGACGCCCGCACCCGCCGCCCCGTCGTCCTCTCGCGAGGCGACACCGTGCAGTCGCTCCTCGCCACCAGCGCCATCCCCGGCATCTTCCCGCCGATCTCGATCGGGGGGACCGCGCTCATCGACGGCGGTTCGTCCGCCGACACACCGATCGCACCCGCGGTCGGCCTCGGCGCCACGACCCTGTACGTGCTGCCCACCGCACCCGACGACGCCGCGCCACCCGGACACCTCTGGCAGCTGCTCGACCACCTCTTCGGCCAACCGGTGGCCGATGCCGGCGGCGACCCGGTGGGTGTCGTCGTGCACCGGCTCCCGGCGCCGCGTCCCGACGCCAACCCGGTCACCTTCCGGGCCAGCCGACGCCTCATGGACGAGGCCTACGAGCTCGCCACCCGGTTCCTCGACGCTCGGCCGGAGCCGTCGGCGGGTCAGCCGAGCTCGGGACCGAGGATCGACACGAAGCTGACCATCTCGCCCGGGTAGCCCCCGAGGTTGTGGACGAGGCCGAGCTTGGCGCCGTCGCCGTCCATCGACGCGAGGTGACGCTCCTCGGGTGCCTCGCCGCGGAGCTGGAGCCAGTTCTCGAAGTGCATGCGCAGCCCGGACGCACCCACCGGGTGGCCGAACGACTTCAGGCCCCCGTCGGGGTTGACGGGGAGCTCGCCGCCGAGGTCGAAGACCCCGGCCTCGACGTCCTTCCACGCCTCGCCGCGTGCGGAGAACCCGAGGTCCTCCATGAGCACCAGCTCGGTCGGGGTGAAGCAGTCGTGCACCTCGGCCATGGTGATCTCGCGCCGCGGATCGGTGACCCCGGCCTGGGCGTACGCGTCCCTCGCCGCGGCGGCCACCTCGGGGAACGTGGTGTAGTCGTACCCGGGGTCGATGAGGCCCGAGCCGTTGCCGGCGACCAACGACAACGCCTTGATGTAGAGCGGTTTGTCGGTGTAGCGGTGCGCATCCTCGGCGCGCACGACGATCGCCGCCGCGCCCCCGTCGGCGACACCGGCGCAGTCGAACACGCCCAGGCGACCAGCCACCGTGGGCGAGGCGCAGATGGCCTCGACGCTCATCTCCTTGCGGAACTGGGCTCGAGGGTTGCGGGCGCCGTTGTAGTGGTTCTTCGACGCGATGCGGGCGAGCACGCCCTTGAGCGTGTCCTCGTCGACGCCGAACTTCGCCGCGTACGCCGGGACGATGAGGCTGAACATGGCGGCCGCCGTGAGGCTGCGGGCGGTGCCGTCGTTCGGGATGGGGAAGGCGTTGAGTCCCTGGTAGCCGGAGTCCTTCACCTTCTCGCCCCCGATCGCCATGGCGACGTCGTAGGCACCCGAGGCGACGGCGTACGCCGCCTGGCGCAGCGCCTCGCTGCCGGACGCACAGAAGTTCTCGACGCGGGTGACCGGCCGGTTCTCGAGCTTGAGCGGCGCCGCCAGGGTGATCCCGCTCATGCCCGACTGGGCGGTGCCGAGCCAGTAGGCGTCGACGTCGGCCTTGGTGATGCCGGCGTCGGCGAACGCCTCGTCGGCGGCGTCGATCAGCAGGTCGTCGAGCCCCTTGTCCCAGTGCTCCTTGAAGGGGGTGCAACCCATCCCCACGATGGCGACCTTGTCCTTGATGCCGTGCGAGCTCATGTGTGTCGTCCTGTCCATCTCGTGCTGCGTGTGCCGTGCCGTGCCGTGCGGTGGGTTCGAACCGGGCCGGTCAGCGGACCGGCTTGGCCTTCCAGAAGTAGTTCTGGATGCCGTCGGACTGGTTGAGCCGCCGGAAGCTCATCTGCACCCGACCGCCGATCGTGACGTCGTCGGCGGCCACATCGGTGAGCTCGACCGGCAGGCGACCGCCGCCGTCGAAGTCGACGACGGCGAACACGATCGGGGGGCTCGGTGAGTACGCGAGCCGGTCGACGGTGAACGTGGCGACGGTGCCCTCGACGTCGGCCATCGGCAGCGCGTCCATGTCGTCGACCTGGCCGCCGTCGTAGGAGACCCGGGCCGGGGGCAGGTGCACCGCTCCGGACGAGCGGTCGCGGGATCCGACGAACCCGAACTTCCAGTCCTCGTTGCGAACCGCCGCACTGGAACTGGCGCGAGCGGGCTCGGGACGGTTGGGCGGTTGGATGGCCACCATGTCGTTCCACGCGAGGAACTTGAGGTACGGCAGCGATGCGTCGCCGGTCTCGATCTGACGGGCGACCGTGCGGCGTGGCTGCCAGGACGAGATGGCATCGGTGGCGCGGAACACGAACACGTCGCAGCCGTCCGACAGCACAACCAGCACGATGACCTGCCCGGCCTCCGCGGTCTCGAGCGCGGCGGTGAGCTGGAGCAGCGGATGGGCGGCGCCGGTGTTGCCCACGGTGAGGGCGAGGTTGTCGGCCACGCCACCGGTTCCGGTGCCGACCTTGCCGCCGAGCTGGCGGACGGCACGCCCGTGGGTGCCGGTGACCACCACCGAGGCGATGTCGTCGGCGGCGATCCCGGTCGCGTCGAGCGCCAGCGCGAACGCCTCCGAACCGAGGGGCACGTAGCGCATCTCGCCGAATCGCTCCTCCCACTGGCGCGACCGTGGCTCACCCGGCACCCGCCAACGATCGAGGAACTCCTCGCTCGTGGACGCGCCACCGAGGTACTCGGCGATGACCGCCCCACCGCCGTAGCTACCGTCGCTGCCGTCGCCGACGAGCACCGCCGCGCCGGCGTCGCCGCCGTCGCGCTCATCCGCGCTGTTCGGCAGGCCGGTGCGCTGATCGGCGGTGACCACGAGCGTGGTTCCGGTTCCGGTCAGGGCGGCGCGCAGGGCACCCGCCGCCGAACGCACCGAGCCGTTGGCGTCGAAGACCGGCGTGTCGCGATCGAGACGGAGCGCGGCGTGCACGACCGTGGCGTTGGTCTTGTCGGTGTAGGCGGGCGAGGTCGTGGAGAACCAGAGCTGGTCCACCGCCGACGGGGCGGTCGCCGACGACCGGAGCGCGAGGCGGGCAGCTTCGACGCCCATGGTGGTGGAGTCCTCGTCGTAGGACGCCACCGACCGGCTGCCCTTGGCGGCGCCTCCGCCGTGGGCGGCCGCGATGGCCGCTCGTTCGAGCCGGTGATGGGGCACGTAGCCTGCCGCGGTGATGATTCCTCGCATCGGATCACCGTACCTGACGCACCGTCAGGAACGCACGGTGGCCCGCTCGGACGGCGTTGCGGCCCACCTCCCACCGTCGGGCTAGATTCTGCGACCTCACCCAGCGCGCCGAGCGGTGGGACACGACGACGAGGAGTCGAGATGCGATCGCACCAGGTGGGTACCCGTCGGACGGGACGACGAGTGGCCGTGATGGCAGCCGCGACGGCCACCACCGCCGTCCTGCTCACGGCTGGCTGCAGCTCGAGCGACACGACCACGACGACCACGACCGCCGCGTCGGCGTCGTCGGGCACCAAGGCGCCCGAGACCTCCACGACCGCCAAGACCGGGGGCACGACGCCCGGCACCGCCAAGACCAACAGCACCGCACCGAAGGGCTCCACGGTCGACCTCGCCAACGCGGACATCCTGGCCGACGAGGATGCCGTCGACGTCACGTGGAGCCTCGACGCCGGCGAGTACCGCGGCCGGGACGGCTGGATGGTCGCCTACGACTGCTCGCCCGACGGCGAGACGTCCACGGTGTGGGGCGACGGCGTCTACACCGACGACTCCTCGGTGTGCGTGGCCGCGGTCCACGCCGGGCTCATCGACTTCGCCGACGGCGGTCGGGTCGTCATCGAGATCAGCCCCGGCCTCGAGGAGTACGGCTCCTCGACCGCCAACGGGGTGACCACCACGGAGTACGGCAGCTGGGGCGGGAGCTACAGCTTCCCCGGCAACTGATCCCGGGCAGCCGGCACCGATCCACGCCGTCTGCGGTTGCGGTAATCTGACAGTTCGTCAGATTCCGACGTCGCCGAGGAGGGCACCCCGTGCTGGACTACGTGATCGCAGGTGGACAGCTCGTCGACGGCACCGGTGCGCCCGCTCGCGCGGCAGACATCGGTGTCCGCGACGGGCGCATCGCGGCGATCGGCGAACCCGGGACCATCACCGAGTCCGCGAGCACGACCTTCGACGCCTCCGGCCTCGTGGTGTGCCCGGGCTTCGTCGATCCCCACACCCACTACGACGCCCAGCTCTTCTGGGACCCGTTGGCCACCCCGTCCAACATCCACGGCGTGACCTCGATCATCGGTGGCAACTGCGGGTTCACGCTGGCTCCGGTGAAGACCCACGACGCCGACTACCTGCGCCGCATGATGGCCAAGGTCGAGGGCATGCCGCTCGCGGCGCTCGAGAACGGCATCGACTGGAGCTGGGAGTCCTTCGCCGAGTACCTGGGCCTGCTCGACGGCAACCTCGGCGTCAACGCCGGGTTCCTCGTCGGCCACTGCGCGCTGCGCCGCTACGTGATGGGCACCGACGCCATCGGCAGCGAGGCGACGCCCGACCAGATCGAGGCCATGGTCCAGGTGCTCCACGGCGCCCTCGAGGCCGGTGGCCTCGGCTTCTCCACCACGCTCTCCAAGACCCACTCCGACGGCGACGGCCAGCCGGTCGCCTCTCGCTGGGCCAGCAAGGACGAGCTCATCGCCCTGTGCGCCGCGGTCGGCGAGCACGAGGGCACCACGCTCGAGGGGATCGTCGACGGCTGCCTGGAGTACTTCAGCGACGACGAGGTGGAGCTGCTCACGGCCATGAGCGTGGCCGCCGATCGGCCCATCAACTGGAACGTGCTCACCGTCGACTCGAAGCGCCCCGATCAGGTCGCCCACCAGCTCGAGGCCGGGTCGAAGGCGGCTGCCGCGGGCGGACGCATCGTCGCGCTCACCATGCCCGTGCTCGTGCCCATGAACATGAGCTTCCTCACCTACTGCGCGCTCAACATGCTGCCGGACTGGGGCCCGATCCTGGGTCTGCCGATCTCCGAGCGCATCGATGCGCTGCGCGACCCCGAGACCCGCCGGTTCCTGGAGGACCGCGCCCACAGCGACGAGGCGGGGGTGTTCGCCCGGCTCACCGACTTCGGCAACTACGTCCTCGGCGACACCTACTCCGACACCAACGAGGGGCTGAAGGGCCGCGTCGTGGCCGACATCGCCGCCGAGCGCGGCCAGGACCCGTTCGACACGCTGGTCGAGATCGTGGTCAACGACGACCTCCGCACCGTGCTGTGGCCCATCCCCACCGACGGCGACGACGAGTCGTGGCGCATGCGGGCCGAGCTGTGGACCGACGGTCGGGCCATGATCGGCGGGTCCGACGCCGGGGCCCACCTCGACCGCATGTGCGGTTCGTCCTACACGACTCGGTTCATCGGCGACTGCCTGCGGGGACGCAAGCTGGCCACCGTGGAACGAGCGGTCGAGATGATCACCCGGCAGCCGGCGGAGCTCTTCGGGCTGCGCGAGCGTGGCGTGATCGCGGAGGGGTTCCACGCCGACATCGTCGTGTTCGACCCCGACACCATCGGCGCCGGCCACGCCACGCTCGTCCACGACCTGCCGGGCGAGACCCCCCGCCTCGTCGCCGACGCCAGCGGCGTCGTGCGGGTGCTGGTCAATGGCATCGAGACCGTCCGCGACAACGTCGCCACCGGCGCGCTTCCCGGCACCCTCCTGCGCTCGGGCACCGACACCGACACGGTCAGCGCCCGGTCCTGACCGGATCTCGGGACTGGCGTCGGCGCCGCCGACTCGCCAAGGTTGGGCGATGAGACTCGGAGACATCGCCAACGCCGACGCCGCCCGCTACGGCAAGCCCCTCGACGGGATCCGGGTGCTGGCGGCCGAACAGATGCAGGCGCTTCCGTACGCCACCCAGCTCCTCGCCCGGTTGGGCGCCGAGGTGGTCAAGGTGGAACACCCCACCCACGGGGAGAGCGGCCGGGGTTCGGCGCCGGCGATGCGCGATCCGGAGGGCCGACCCGTCGGCGCCACCTACCTGCGCAACAACCTCGACAAGGAGAGCGTCGGCATCGACCTCAAGCAGCCCGAGGGGCGCGACCTGTTCCTGTCCCTGGTCCCGAGGTTCGATGTGATCGCCGAGAACTTCAAGCCCGGCACCATGGACCGCATGGGGCTCGGGTACCGCGACATCGCCGTCGTGCACCCCCGGGCCATCTACCTGTCGATCTCGGGCTTCGGCAACGGGATCCCCGGCGCCGACCCATCGCCCTACTCCTCGTGGCCCGCCTATGCCTCGGTCGTCGAGGCGATGTCGGGCATCTACGAGTACAAGAGCGGCCCCGACCGCCCACCCACCACGATCCCGGCCGGCGCACTCGGCGACATCTCGTCCGCGCTCTTCGGCGTCATCGGTGTGCTCGCCGCGCTGCGCCACCGCGACACGACCGGCGAGGGCCAGCACGTCGACATCGCCATGCTCGACGCCATGGTGGCCATGACCGACATCGTCACCAACTTCTGGTCGATGGGCGTGCGGCCCGAGCCGGGCAAGGTGCTGCCCGTGATCTGCGAGGGGTTCCACGCAGATGACGGCTACGTGGTCGTGCAGATCGGGCGGGAGCACCAGTTCGTGAAGCTCGCCGAGCTCATCGGCAAGCCCGAGTGGGCCGACGATCCGCGGTTCGCCACCCGCGAGGGCTGGATGCCCCACCTCGACTCCGACATCCGTCCGGCCATCGAGGCCTGGCTGGTCGGCCGCACCAAGCTCGAGGCCGCCCAGGTGCTCACCGAGGCCGGCATCGTCGCCGGTCCGTCCAACAGCGCCGCCGACGTCATCGCCGATCCGCACGTCGCCGCCCGCAACATGCTCGTCGAGGTGCCCCGCACCGACGGCGTCACCGAGCCCATCCTCGTCCCCGGCAACCCGGTCAAGATGTCGAAGGTCGCCGAGGGGCCCGAGCACCGCATGCCGTGGGTGGGCGAGCACACCGGCGAGGTGCTGAAGGCCGAGCTCGACCTCGACGACACCCAGCTCGGCTCGTTGCGCGAGGCCGGCATCATCACCTGACGGGCTCGATCAGGGCGACGGGTGAGTCGTCGTGTCGAGCGCGGCGGAGAACACGGCGATGACATCGGGACCGTAGAGGTCGAGGCCGTCGCGCCCGAACTGCAGGATCGAGGTGAGCAGCGAGATCACGATCACGACCACCCCGCTGCCGACCACCACGGGATCGATGTCGGTCCGCACCGAGCCGGACGCCTGCTCCGACCGCAGCCGCTCGGCCACCGCCTTGCGCAACTCGCTGAGCGCGGGCATGTCGAGCACCCGGCCGGTGACGTGCGGCTCGAGGCCACTGAGCACCCGGCGGGCCAGCGGGTGGTGCTCGACCGCCTCGAGCAACGTGACGATCAGGATCTGGCGCCACTCGTCGGGGTCGGAGTCGTCGAACACGCACGCCGTCCCCTCCTCGATCACCCCCGCCGCGTCCTCGTCGAGCGCGGCGAAGAACAGCGCCTCCTTGTTCGGGAAGTACGCGTAGGTGATGGTCCCGCCCACGCCGGCGTCGCGGGCGATGGTGGCCACCGACGTCGAGCGGAAGCCGTCCCGACCGAACCGCTCGATGGCGGCGTCGAGGATGGCCCGCCGGGTCTGCTCCCCCTTCGCCGGCAGCGAGTCGGGGGAGGTCGACACGGTAGGTGCGCTGGGGTGGGGGTCCGCCATGGGACAACCCTAGCAAATTGAGTGATTGAGTAGTTCACTCAAATCGTCTACCCTTGACCCCGTCGCCCGTGCGACCGACCTCGACCCAGCGGAGCGGAGCCCAGCCATGACCTCGACGAGCGCACCCGCTCGCACCATCCCCACCCGACGCATCTCCTTCGACGAGTCGCTGCGCGAGTTGCCCAAGCACTTCGCCGACGACGGCGATCTGATCATGAGTCACGTCGTGGCCACCCTGTCGTCGGTGTTCCCCGACGGCGAGGACTTCTTCGTCCGGTCGGTGCGCGCGTTCCGGGACCAGGTCACCGACCCCGAGCTGCGCCGGCAGGTGTCGGGCTTCATCGGCCAGGAGGCGATCCACGGACGTGAGCACCGTGCGCTCAACCGCCGCCTCGACGAGCTCGGCTACCCGACCGCGCGCATGGAGCGGCTCACGAAGTGGGGCCTGGCCAAACGTGAGCAGCTCATGTCACCGACCTCCAACCTGGCGGCCACCGCGGCGCTCGAGCACTTCACCGCCACCCTCGCCGAGGTCGTCCTGCGCGATCCCGAGGCCCGCCAGATCTTCGGGAGCCCGGCGATCACCAACATGTTGCTCTGGCACGCGCTCGAGGAGTCCGAGCACAAGGCCGTCGCCTTCGACGTGTACCGGATCAGCGGCGGGAGCGAGCGCACCCGCACGTTCACCATGAACGCCGTCTGCGTGGGGTTCATCGGCGGCATGACCCTCCAGGCCATCGTCTCGCTGCTCGGCGACCGCTCGACCTACCGGCCTCGCACGCTGGCCCGCAGCGTCAGGCGCCTCCGTCGGTCGCCGTTCTTGCGCCGCGAGGTCTGGAACCAGCTCCGCGACTACAACCGCCCCGACTTCCACCCCGACGACCAGGACACCACCGAGCTCGTGGCGCAGTGGCGAGCGACGCTGTTCGGCGACGAGGGCACGCTGACCGATCTGCTCACGACCAGACCCGCAGCGTGAGCGCCGACGACGGGGCCGAGAACCACGAGCACCTCGACGTGCTCATCGTCGGTGCCGGCCTGTCGGGCATCGGCGCCGCCCACCACGTCCAGACCGATTGCCCGTGGGCGAGCTACGCGATCTTCGAGGCGCGCCACGCCATCGGCGGCACCTGGGACCTGTTCCGCTACCCCGGCATCCGCTCCGACTCGGACATGTACACGCTCGGGTACCCCTTCCGACCGTGGACCAGCGAGCAGGCGATCGGCGACGGCGCGTCGATCCTCCAGTACATCCGCGACACCGCCACCGAGGCCGGCATCGACCGCCACATCCGCTTCCACCACCGCATCCTCCGCGCCGAGTGGTCCTCGGACGTGGCGAGGTGGACGGTCACCGCCGAACGCACCGACACGGGCGAGACGGTCACGGTCACCTGCGGGTTCCTCGTGTCGTGCACCGGCTACTACCGCTACGACCACGGCTACCTCCCGGACTTCGAGGGCCGGGACCGCTTCGAGGGCAGCATCGTGCACCCCCAGCAGTGGCCCGAGGATCTCGACGTCGCCGGCCGCGACGTCGTGGTCATCGGCAGCGGCGCCACCGCGGTGACGCTCGTCCCGGCGCTCGCCGCGCAGGGTGCGCACGTCACCATGCTCCAGCGCTCCCCCACCTACATCGCGTCGGTCCCCCGGCGCAGCCCCATCGCGCTCGTCGCCCAGGCGGCGCTCCCCCACCGCTGGTCCGGCCCCGCCATCCGTTGGAGCCACGCGCTGCTGACCCAGGCGATGTTCCAGCTCAGCCGGCGCCGCCCCCAGGTCGTGAAGCGAGCGCTGCGGGCCGGCCTCGAGCGCGACCTCCCGGCGGGGTACGACATCGACACCCACTTCACCCCTCGCTACGACCCCTGGGACCAGCGCCTGTGCGTCGTGCCCGACGGCGACCTGTTCCGGGCCATCCGCGAGGGGAGCGCCGCCGTCGTCACCGACCACGTCGACACGTTCACCGAAGCCGGGGTGCGCCTGGCGTCGGGCCGGGAGCTCCCGGCCGACCTCATCGTGACGGCGACCGGACTCGACCTGCTCTTCATCGGCGGGATGGACCTCGTGGTCGACGGCACGCCGGTCGTCATCGCCGACACCCTCAGCTACAAGGGCATGATGCTCGAGGGCGTGCCCAACCTGGCCGTCGCCCTCGGGTACACGAACGCCTCCTGGACCCTCAAGGCCGACCTCACCAGCGACTACGTGTGCCGGCTGTTGAACCTGATGCGCCGCACCGGCCGCACCCGGGCCGTGCCCCGCAACGACGATCCGGCCGCCGCGTCGGACACGCCGCTCCTCGACCTGGCGTCGGGCTACATCGAGCGGGCGAAGGACAAGCTGCCCAGGCAGGGTGTCCGTCCGCCGTGGCAGGTCCACCAGAGCTACCTGCGCGACTACCGCTCGCTGAAGCTCGGCGACATCGAAGATGGCACGCTGGAGATCTCCGGTCCGATGCCCGGCGCTCGATCGGGCAGCACGACGCCGCAACGCAGGGGGAGCAGTTCCACCATGAAGGACGTCAACGGGAAGGTCGCCGCCATCACGGGAGCCGGCTCGGGCATCGGGCGGGCACTCGCGATCGTGCTGGCACGCCGCGGCGCGCACCTGGCGCTCAGCGATGTCGACGCGATCGGCCTGGCCGAGACCGTCACCCTCTGCGAAGGCCGGGGCGTGAAGGTCACCTCCACCATCGTCGACGTCGCCGACCGCGACGCGGTGTTCGCGTGGGCCGATCAGGTGGTGGACGAGCACGGCTCGGTCAACCTGATCGTCAACAACGCGGGCGTCGCCCTGATCGCCGATGTCGCGGCGATGACGTCGGAGGACCTCGAGTGGTTGATGGGCATCGACTTCTGGGGGGTCGTGCACGGCACCCGGGCGTTCCTCCCCCACCTCGAGGCATCGGGTGACGGCCACATCGTCAACATCTCGAGCATCTTCGGCCTGTTCAGCGTGCCCTCCCAGGCGGCGTACAACGCCGCCAAGTTCGCGGTGCGGGGGTTCACCGACGCCCTGCGCATGGAGCTCGAGATCGCCGGGTCGTGCGTGTCGGCCACCACCGTCCACCCGGGCGGCATCAAGACCAACATCGGCCGCAACGCCCGCGCCGACCACGCCGACGCATCGGCCGCCGAGATCGGTCGCGACTTCGACAAGATCGCCATGACGACACCGGAGAAGGCGGCGCGCCAGATCCTCGCCGCGATCGAGAAGAACAAGCGCCGGGCCCTCATCGGCCCCGACGCCAAGGCCCTCGATCTCATCGCCCGGCTCCCGGGCGGCGTGCTGCACAAGGCCCTCGTCGCCGGCGGCCGCCGCCAGCGGGCGAAGGCGAACGTCCGCCTCACCTGATCGACGCGCCGCCCGGTTGGTCGCGTCAGACGACGCTGCCGGTGATCCGACCGATGCCGAGCGAGATGGCAAGCGCCAACGAACCACCGATGAAGACCCGGACGGCTGCTCGCCACTGCGGAGCGCCACCGAGGCGAGCCCCGATCGATCCCAGCACCACCAGGCCGATCAGGGTGATCGCCATGGTGAGCGGCACCCGCAGCGACGCTGGGGCGAGCGCCACCACCACGACGGGCACGATCGCACCGGCGGTGAAGCTCACGGCGGACACCACCGAAGCCTGCACCGGCTTGGCGAGTGCGTTCGGATCCAGCCCGAGCTCGTCGCGTGCGTGGATGGCCAACGGATCATGCAGCGACAGCTCGGCAGCGACCTGCTGGGCCAACGCCGGGCTGAGTCCCCGCTGCTCATAGATCTGCTCGAGCTCGGCCTGCTCCAGGTCGGGCGAGACGAGCAGCTCGTTCCGCTCCCGTTCGAGATCGGCTCGCTCGGTGTCTCGCTGCGAGCTGACCGAGACGTACTCGCCCGCCGCCATCGACAGCGCGCCGGCGGTCAGCCCGGCCACGCCTGCGACCAGAACCGTGGAACGCTCGCCGTCGGCGGCGGCGACGCCGACCATCAGCGCTGCCGTCGAGATGAGGCCGTCGTTGGCGCCCAGGACGGCGGCGCGCAGCCATGCGGCTCGTCCGCCCCGGTGGCGTTCGGCGGCAAGGTGATCGGGCAGCAGACGGGTCACGCAACGACGCTCGCACGGCGCCGGGGTCCTCGACAGAGCCGAAGGTCCGCGAGCACAAGAGGACCTTCGGCCGTGGAAGGCGACCACGGCTGCCGCGAGAATGGGAGCGAAGCCGTCCGTCGGGTCGGCAGCGAGGTGCTCCCGTCATGCCGCCAGACAGCTCGTCGTTCACGTTCCGAGGCCACCAGATCGTCTACGACGTCTACGGCGAGGGTGAGCAGGTGCTCATCTACATCCACGGACTCCTGATCGACTCGGACGTCAACCGGGGGATCGCCGCGGCGCTGGCCGACCGCGGCCATCGCGTGGTGCTCATCGACCTCCTCGGCCACGGGCGCAGCGACAAGCCCGCACATGCCACCGAGTACCGGATCGACGCCTACGCCGACCAGGTGTTCGCGCTCATGGACGAGCTCGGCGTCGATCAGGCCGTGCTCGGTGGCGTGTCGCTCGGCGCCAACGTGAGCCTGTTCGCGGCGACCCAGCAACCCGAGCGCGTTCGCGGCCTGGTGCTCGAGATGCCCGTGCTCGAGTGGGCCGTGCCCAGCGCGGCGATGCTCTTCGTGCCGCTGCTGCTGCTCGCGCACTACGGCGGTGGGGTGGCCCGGCTGGCATCCGCGGTGCTGCGACGCGTCCCCGACACGCCCTTCGATCCGTTGAACAGCCTCCTGCACGCGGCCTGCGCCCCTCCCGACGTCATCGCCGCGGTCCTGCACGGCGTCCTCGTCGGACCCGTGGCCCCGACCCAGGAGCAGCGAGAGGGCATCGAAGCTCCCACGCTCATCCTCGCCCACCGCAACGACCTGATCCACCCGTTCGACGATGCCGAGAACGTGTCGCGCGAACTGCCCCACGCCACGCTCGTGCACGCCCGATCACCGATCGAGCTGCGCCTGCACCCCGATCGGCTCACCGACGCCATCGCCGACTTCGTCGAGACCGCATGGTCGGACACGTCGCCGAGCCAGCCGGAACGGCGGGGACGCCGCCCGGCAGTGGGTAGTGCCACCCGCGTCGCGAACTGAACGTGGACCACGAGCACCTGCGTCCTCAGGACGCAACGCTGCTGAGCTCCCAGGACGACCTGGCGCCGCTCCAGATCGGCGCGCTCTGCCTCTTCGACGGTGCCCCGCTGCGCGATGG
Source organism: Acidimicrobiales bacterium (assembly GCA_038235385.1). Classification (GTDB taxonomy): domain Bacteria; phylum Actinomycetota; class Acidimicrobiia; order Acidimicrobiales; family Acidimicrobilacustridaceae; genus JBBSTY01. Next base: position 53,877 of record JBBSTY010000002.1, read on the forward strand.
CGACGGACGGCTGCGCATCGACGAGCTCACCCGCCACGTCGAGGACCGGTTGACGTTCCTGGCCCGCTTCCGGCGACGGCTGGCGCCGGTCCCTCTCGGCCTCGTGCCGCCGGTCTGGGTCGACGACGAGCACTTCGACATCGCCAACCACGTGCGGCACACCGCGCTGGCCGATCCCGGCGACGACGACCAGGTGCGCGAGTGCGTCTCGCGCATCGTCGAGGAGCCCCTCGATCCAGCTCACCCGCTGTGGGAGCTGTGGGCCGTCGACGGCTTGGCAGGCGACCGGGTCGCCGTGGTCCTCAAGTGCAGCCACGTCATGACCGACGGCATGGCGCTGCTGGACCTCGCGCTCTCGATGCTCGACCTGTCGCCCGAGCCCGCCCCGGCGCCCCCGGCCGGGCCGCCGGCCGAGCCGACCGCGCCACCGGCGCCCATCTCCCTGCTCGTCGGCTCGCTCGTGGCCCGCACCCGCCGGCGCCTCGGCCTGGTCGGGCGCTCCCTGTCCGCGCTGCGCGACCCACGCCCGGTCCTCGGCACCACCATCGAGCTCGTCCGGTCGGCGGCCGCGCGGACGACGTCGGTCCTCGCTCCGCCCCTGTCGATCAACCGCCCGATCGGCCAACGTCGCGATGTCGCGTGGCGGTCGGCCTCCATGACCGAGCTGCGTGAGGTAGCCGGCGTCCTCGATGTCACGTTGAACGACGTGATCCTGGCGATCGTGGCCGGCGCACTGCGCCGCTACCTCGGCGGCGACGGTGCCGACGTCGACTCGATCCGACCCCGGGTCCTCGTCCCGGTCTCGATCCACGGCGCCGCTCCCGGGCAGGAGATCGAGAACCGCTTCTCCCTGATGGTCACCGAGCTCCCCGTCCACCTGCCCGACCCGATCGATCGGGTCCGGTTCACCCATCGGGACACGGCGCGGCTCAAGTCCTCCGCGACCCGGCCGCTCGTCCCGCTCCTCTTCGAGATCAGCGACGTGGTGCCGGCCGCGCTGCTGCACGCGATCGCTCCGGTCCTGCTCCGCCACCAACCGCTGGTCAACCTGGCCGTGACCAACCTCCCGGGCACGCCCGAACCGATGTACCTCCTCGGCGCCCGCATGAACGAGGCCTACCCGTTCGTCTCGCTCACGGGCAACATCGCCGTGATCATCGGTGCCCTCTCCTACCAGGACCGCCTCGGCGTGGGCATCACCGTGGACGCCGACGTGGTCACCGATCTCGACGCGCTGGCCTCGGCGTTCGACGACGCCGTGCAGGAGCTCGTCGACCAGGTGGGCGCCTCCATCACGGCTACGGGTGGCCGAGCGATGCCCCGACCGCTAGATTTCTGACGCCCCGTCAGATCACCAGGAGCGTCGCATGGACTTCGAGTTCTCCCCCGAGCAGTTGGCCTTCCTCGACGAGGTCGAGACCTTCTTGGACGAGAACGACGACATCGACGTCTTCGATGTCACGCGCGAGAACATGGCGCAGATCGTCGACACGCCGAAGCGGCGGGCGTTCATGGCCACGCTCGGCGAGAAGGGGTGGCTCGGGCTCACCTGGCCCGCCGAGTACGGCGGCTCCGACAGCGAGGGCATCTACGAGTTCCTCCTCAACGAAGCGCTCGCCGGGCGAGGCGGACCGCAGATCGGCAAGGGCGTCGGCATCATCGGCAAGACGCTCATCGCCCACGGCAGCGACTTCCTCAAGGAGAAGTTCCTGCCCATGATCCTGCGCAACGAGGTCGAGTTCGCCGTGGGCTACAGCGAGCCCAACGCCGGGAGCGACGCGGCGTCGATGAAGCTCAAGGCCGTACGCCACGAGCAGGACGGCACGACGGGTTGGCTGCTCAACGGGCAGAAGACCTGGACCACCTCGGCTCACTTCGCCGAGTGGTACTGGTTGGGCACCCGCACCGACCCGTCGAACAAGCACCACGGCATCACGTTGATGCTCGTGCCCCTCGATCAGGAGGGCGTCACGATCAACGGCATCTGGACCATGGGTGGCGTGCCCATGGGCGACGAGCGCACCAACGAGGTCTTCATCGACAACGTGTTCGTGCCCGACGAGTACGTGGTGGGCGAGGTCAACAAGGGGTTCCAGTACATCAGCCAGGCGCTCGACCTCGAACGCTTCACCATGTTCACCTTCGCCCCGATCGAGGAGCGCCTCGACCTGCTCTGCGAGTACGTACGCACCACCACCCGCGACGGTGCGCCGCTCAAGGACGATCCGGTCGTCCGGGCCGAGATCGCCCGACTCGTCACCGATGCCGAGGTGTCCCGCGTCATGGGGCTCAAGGTGGTGGCCGAATCGATGAAGGGCGAGCACGCCACCAAGTCGGGCGGAACCCCGGTTCCGCCGCCCACCATCGAATCGTCGGAGTACAAGCTCTTCGCCACCGAGTTCTCCCGCCGGCTCGCCGACGCCTCCATGGACATCGGCGGGCCCGGCACCCAGACCCGGGTGAAGACCGAGAGCGCCCCCATGGGCGGCCGCGCCGAGTCCACGTACCGCTACACCGTGATCGACACGATCGGTGGCGGCTCGTCGGAGATCCAGAAGAACATCATCGCCCGGCGCGGTCTCGGTCTCCCCAAGACGTTCTGACCGCCGCTCCCATGCCCCGACCCGATCCCGATCCCGATCCCGCCGCGCTCGACGGCCCACTCGACGGCCCGCTCCGGGGCACCGTCGTACTCGACCTGTCGTCGGTCGGGCCCGCCGCCCGCGCCGGACGGATGCTCGCCGACTACGGCGCCACGGTGATCAAGGTCGCGCCTGTCCCCCGCCAGGCAGGCGTGCAGATCCAGCCGCCGTTCTACGCCTACAGCGGCCACCGCGGCATGCGGCGGGTGCAGATCGACCTGAAGGACGACGCCGGGCGGTCGGCGTTCCTCGCGCTCGCGGCCACCGCCGACGTCGTCATCGAGTCGTTCCGTCCGGGCGTGGTCACCCGTCTGGGCATCGACTACGACGCCGTGCGAGCGGTGAACCCGGCCATCGTCTACTGCGCCACCTCGGGCTACGGCCAGACCGGGCCCGCCTCGCAGTGGGCCGGCCACGACATCGACTACCTGGCCGTCGGCGGCTACCTCGACTGCTCCGAGCGCGCCCCCGGCGACAAGCCGCCGCTCCCGGGCGCCACGGTGGCCGACGCGGCGGGCGGCGGCATGCAGGCGGTCATGGGCATCCTGGCCGCGCTCGTGGGGCGGGCCGACACCGGCGAGGGTGCCTACCTCGACGTCGCCATCGCCGAAGGTGTGCTGTCGCTCATGGGCCTGTACATCGACGAGTACCTGGCCACGGGCACCGAGCCGGGTCCCGGTCACTACATCCTCACCGGTCGCTACGCGTGCTACGACACCTACCGCTGCGCCGACGACAAGTGGGTCGCGGTCGGTGCCATCGAGGCGGCCTTCTACCGCAACCTGTGCCGGCTCCTCGAGTGCGAGCAGTGGGCCGACCACCAGATGGACGACGAGGTGCAGGACCGGGTGCGGGCCGACTTCGCCGCCGCGTTCGCCACCCGCACCCGCGACGTCTGGGTGGCCGAGCTCGCCCCGGCCGACACCTGCGTCGCCCCGGTGCTCACGGTGGCCGAGCTCGTCGACGACCCCCACCTGGCCGCCCGCGGCGTGTTCGCGCAGGCCACTCACCCCGATGCCGGCACGTTCGGCCAGCTCGGCACGCTGCTGGCCGGCACCGACACCGCCCGCTCCGCCTTCGCCCTGCGCGACACCGCCGTCACCGACACCGACGACCTGCTCACCGGAGCCGGCCTCGATCCCGCCGCCATCGCTGCGCTCCGCGGTCGGGGCGTGGTCGCATGACCCCAGGAGACCCCGTGACCGAGGCCGCCGATGACCTCCCCGCCGACATCGCCGAGCTCATCGGCGTCGCCCAGTACGACACCGTGGGCGACTTCCCCGTCGAGCGGGGCTACACCTGGACCAGCGCCGCGTCGGTCGAGAACGCCAACCCGCTGTTCTGGGACGACGCCGTCGCCGATGCCCTGACCGACGGTCCCATCGCGGTGCCGACCCTGCTCTCGGCCTGGTTCCGACCCCACCACTGGTCACCCGACCGCGGTGAGGGCCTCGCCCTCCAGGTTCACTTCGACCTGAAGGCTCGGCTCGGGCTTCCCGAGGCGGTCATGAGCGACAACACGATCGTGTTCCACGAGCCGGTGCGGCCCGGCGACCTGCTGCGCACCCGCCAGATCCTCACGTCGGTGAGCGGTCCGAAGACCACCAAGCTCGGATCCGGTCGCTTCTGGACCATCGACGTCGAGTACCTGAACCAGCGCGACGAGCTGGTCGGCGTCGAGAGCTACACCGGCTTCGGCTACCAGCGCCCCACCGACGAGGAGGCTCCCTGATGGCCCTCGATCCTGCACTCGCCGGCCTCACCCGGCTCACCCTGGCCGACGTCACGGTCGGCGACGCCGTTCCCGAACTGTCCTACGACGTCACCGCCACCACGGTGGTGCTCGGCGCCCTGGCCGCCCGCGACTGGCGACCCATGCACCACGACCACGACTTCGCCGTCAACCGCAACGGAACCCGCGACATCTTCCTCAACACCCCGAACCAGGCCGCCTGGTTCGAGCGGTTCATCACCGACTGGACCGGCGCCACCGGGCGCCTGGGACGCATGACCTTCCGCATGCGGGGCTCCATCTTCCCGGGCGACACCATGGTGTTCGCGGGCACCGTCACCGCGGTCGACACCGACGACACCGGCTGCGGCTGGATCGCCCTCGACATCGCCGTCACGGTCGACGGCGACACCAAGACCACCTGCACGGCTCGCGTCGCCGTCCCCACCACCGACGACGACAACCCCTGGACCCGCACCGGCGACCGGTGGCAGCCATGACCGACCGCATCGAGAGGATCGACTGATGGATCTGGACTTCACCGAAGAGCAGGACATGTTGCGCAACCTGGTGCGCAGCCTGGTCGACGACGTGACCCCGCTCACCGTGGTGCGCGAGTTCGAGGACGACCCCGTCGGGTACTCGCCCGAGCTGTGGGCGCAGTTGGCCGAGCTCGACCTCATCGGCCTCACGCTGCCCGAGCAGTACGGCGGTTCGGGCATGTCGATGATCGAGGGCGCCATCGTCTACGAGGAGCTGGGCCGGGGCCTCGCGCCCACCCCCCACTTCGTGTCCGCCGTCCTCGGCGCAGGGATCGTGCTGCGGCTCGGGACCGACGAGCAGCGCGGCGCGATCCTCCCCGGCGTGGCCAAGGGCGACACCATCCTCACCCCGGCGTGGCTCGAACCCGAGAACGGCTTCGGGCCGCGAGGCGTGCAGGTGCGCGCGGTCGCCGACGGTGACGGCTTCGTGATCGACGGCGTCAAGCGCCACGTGGCGTTCGCCTCGTCCGCGCAGCAGCTCGTCGTGCTCGCCCGCACCGGTGACGCCGACACCGACATCGCCATCTTCCTCGTCCCCCCCGACAGCCCCGGGGTCGAGCTGGAGCAGTCGTTCTCCATCGCCTCGGACACCCAGTACGAGGTCACCTTCACCGGGGTGCGCGTGGGATCCGACGCCATCCTCGGCGGGACCGATCAGATGTCCTCCTCCTGGGACCACTGGGTCGACACCATGGAGGACGGCGTCACCCTGCTGGCCGCCTACGCCGTCGGCGGGGCGCAGTTCACCCTCGACATCACCACCCAGTACGCCAAGGACCGTGAGCAGTTCGACAAGCCCCTGGGTGCGTTCCAGGCGATCTCGCACTACCTCGCGGACGCCAAGACCGCCATCGACGGTGCCACCCTCCTCGCCCGCGAGGCGGCCTGGGCCCGGTCCGAGGACCGCGACATCAGCAGGCTGGCACCCATGGCGAAGCTCTTCGCCTGCCAGACCTTCCGCGACACCACCGCCATGGCCCAGCAGGTGTTCGGCGGCGTCGGCTTCACCCTCGAGTACGACGTCCAGCTCTACTTCCGCCGAGCCAAGCAGCTCCAGATCTCGTGGTGGAACGACCGTGAGCTCGAGGAGCGCATCGCGGCATCGGTGCTCGACGGCGTGTCCGCCACCACCTGAGCGCCGGCCGGGTCAGACGAGGTCGATCTCGAGCGTGGTGCCCGGTTGCACCTCGTGCGCGACGCCTCGGTACTCCACGGCGATCGGCCCGCCCTGATCGACATCCACCCGGACGCTCGCCCGATCAGGGGTGAGGTCGAACACCACCAGGTGACCGCGGTAGTGCACGTCGAACGCGAGGCGTCCGAGCTCGGGCGGGATCGCCGGGTTGATCCGGAGCACGTCCTCGCGCGTCTCGAGTCCGCTGTAGCAGCGCTGCAGGAGATCGAGCGTCCCGGCCATGGCCCCGAGGTGGACCCCCTCGGCGGTGGTGCCGCCCTGCACGTCGTCGACGTCGCTGCGCAGGGCGGTGAGGAAGATCTTCCAGGACTGCTCGCGGTCCTGTCGGGCGAGGATCCACGCCTGGACGACCCGGCTGAGCGTCGATCCGTGCGCCGTCCTGGGCGCGTAGTACTCGATCGACCGTCGGATCAGATCGTCGTCGTACTCGTAGCCGAGCCGCACCAGCAGGTCGGTGAGCTCCTCGGCTGACAGCACGTAGAAGAGCATCAGCACGTCAGGCTGCTTCAGGAGCTGATAGCGGTCGGTCGTGTCACCTTCGCTCTCGAGGATGCGGTCCAGACGATGGATGTCGCCGTAGGTCTCGCGGTAGTGGTCCCAGTCGAGCTCCTCGAGATCGCCGAACCCCTCGAACTGACTGATCACCCCGTCGTGGAAGCAGACCCGCATCTTGCGGCTGATGTCGGTCCAGCGGTCGAGCTCCTCCTGGTCGATCGCCAGGCGCTCCACCAGCTCACGCGCCCACGCCGGCGGGAGCACGTCGAGGACATCGAAGGCCCGGCACATGCACCACACCGCCATGAGGTTCGTGTAGGCGTTGTTGTCGAGGCCGTGCTCGTCTCGGTCGGGATACCCCTCGTGGTACTCGTCGGGGCCCATCACCCCGGTGATCTCGTAGCGGTCGAGTCCGTGGTTGTAGGTGGCGATGCTGGCCCAGAACCGGGTGATCTCGAGGATCATCTCCCCGCCGTAGAAGCGGAGGAAGTCGAGGTCGCCGGTGGCTTGGAAGAACTGCCACACGTTGAGCGCCACGGCCGCGTTCACGTGACGCTGGCGATGCGACGCATCGGGGAGCCAGCGGCCCGATCTCGGGTTGAGGTGCATCGTCTGGGTCTCGTCGCGTCCGTTGCTGCCGCTCTGCCACGGGAACATGGCTCCGGCGAACCCGGCCTCGGCGGCGTTGCGCCTGGCCTGGTCGAGCCGTCGGTAGCGGTAGAGCAGGAGCGCCCGGGTGAGCTGCGGGAACCGCAGGCTGAGGAACGGGAACACGAACAGCTCGTCCCAGAAGATGTGACCCCGGTAGGCCTCCCCGTGCAGACCACGGGCCGGCACGCCGACGTCGGAGCCCACCGAGTTGTTCGACACCGTCTGAAGCACGTGCAGCTCGTGGAGGTGCACCAACCGGGCGACGTCACCGTCGGTCCCGAGCTCGATCCGCATCCGGCGCCACAGGTGGTGCCACTCGATGACGTGGCGAGCGAGCAACGAGTCGAACGAACCTGCGACGGAGGCGGCCCAGTTGCGCACGTCCAGTCCCGGCTCGCTGATCCCCTCGTCCCTCGACGTGCACAGGGCCACGATCTTCTCGATCACGATCTCGCCGCCGAGATCCATGTCGACGCTCACCTGCTGCGCGACGTACCCGGCGCGCGTCACGAGCTCGACCGGCTGATCGGTGATCTGCTCCCCTCCGCGGAAGAGCCGCGTCCGGGCCGCCTCGGCGATGCGGATGTGCGACTGGTTGGTCTCGACGGTGAGGTGGATGGTGTCGTCGCCGTGCGTCCCCTCCTCGACCGGGAAGAGGTGCTGGTCATCGAGCTCGTGGTACCGAGCCACCCCGCTGTTGCGGACCGTGCCGTCGAGGGCACTCCGGACCTCCAGACGTCCGGACCAGTTCTCGGCGACGAGCGTGGTCTGCAGGCCGGCCAGGTGCCGGTCGCGCATGCTCACGAAGCGTCGTTGCACGAGTCGCACGACGTGGCCGTCGGGATCGCGCAACCGCGCGGTGCGGGTGAGCAGGCACCGGCGCAGATCGAGCTCCAGCCCCTGGTCGAGGACCTCGATCCCCTCCTCGCCGAACCAGGTCCCGCCGTCGATTCGGAAGGTGAGCGCCAGCCAGTTCGGCGCGTTCACCAGGCTCTCGTTCTCGATCTCGTGGCCCGACACCGTCGAGGTCAACCGGTTGAACACCCCGGCGAAGTAGGTGCCCGGGTAGTTCACGCCATCGGCGGCGGCTTCAGGCGCCGCTCCACGAGTGGCGACGTAGCCGTTCCCCATGGTGGTCAACGCCTCGCGCAGGCCGACCCGGTCGGGGTCCCACCCGGCGAAGCCGATCACCCACTCATCCACGCGCACCCTCCTCCTCGGTGCTCGGCGGCGCGCCGATCCGCCACCGACGATCGTCGTCGAGATCGACCCATGCCAGGTCGGGGACCACCACATCGGCACCGTGGTCGGCGAGCGCCTCGGCATGGCCCGTGCGGTCGACCCCGATCACGAAGCCGAAGCCGCCCCGCTGGCCGGCCTCGACGCCGGCGAGCGCATCCTCGACGACGGTGCACCCGGCCGGGTCCTCACCGAGCCGATGCGCCGCTTCCAGGAACAGCGCCGGATCGGGCTTGCCCGCCAGCCCCATGCGGGTGGCGTCGACACCATCGACCCGCACATCGAACAGGTCGGTCGCTCCCGCCGACTCGAGCACCTCGGCGCAGTTCTCACTGGCCGAGACCACCGCGGTCGCCACGTCCAGTTCCCGAAGCCGCCGCGCCAACCTGAGCGTCGAGTCGTACGGATCGGCCCCGGAGGCGCGCAGAGCATCGAGGAACAGGCGGTTCTTGCGGTTCCCGAGACCGGAGACGGTGTCGAGGTCCGGTGGGTCGTCGGGCGAACCGACCTCGAGGTCGATGCCGCGTGACCCGAGGAAGCTCGCCACGCCGTCGTAGCGAGGCTTCCCATCGACGTATCGGCGGTAGTCGTCGCTGGTGAAGCCGACGAGCTCCTCGCCGAGGCGCTCCGCCCGCGTCTGCAGGTAGCGATCGAACAGCATCCGCCACGCCTCTTCGTGCACGGTGGCCGTTCGGGTCACGACGCCGTCGGTGTCGAAGATCACGCCCCGCACCCGTTCCGCTCCGACGCCGGGGCGGGCGGTGGGTGGGACCGAGGCGCCGCGGGCGCCGGCGCGACGGCACTCGGGGCACGGCCGGAGGGCCATGGACTCGGCCACCAACGCCGTGCACTCGTGGCCCTCCGATCGGGCTTCGCGTCCGCACCGGCCGCGCTCGATGCCGTCGCCCGCCACGTGACCGTCGATCAGCTCGTGATACGTCGGATCGCCATCGATCCAGAAGACGAGTCGGTGATGATCGAGGTGGCGGTCCACAGCAGCTCCTCTCGTCGATCGACGACCCGGTCGGGGGTCCGCTGCCACCCTACGGGTCCACGAACGACGACGGGGCTCCGGACGCGATCCCGACCGCCCTACCCGCCCGCCGCCTCGGCGGCGGGTTCGCCGTCGAGCTCCACCACGGACGGTCGGCTGCGGACGATCATGACGACGGCGCCGGCGGTGAGGACGAACCCGACGAGACCCACGGTCATCGTGGCGACGCCGAGCATCTTGAGCCCCGAGATGATGAGCACGACGGCGAGGATGGGCCGGATGATGTAGTCGGCCGCTCGGCTCGAGACGTGGGCGCCGATCCACACACCGGGGAGCGCACCGATGAGCAGCGCCGCGGTCAGGCCCAGCTCCACCTCGCCGAAGAGCAGGTGGCCGAACGATGCCGCCGCCACCAACGGCACCGCCTGCACGAGGTCGGTCCCCACGAGCTGCTTCGCCGAGAGGGCGGGGTACAGCAACAACATGAGCGGCATCATCAACGACCCCGAACCCACCGAGGTGATGCCCACCGCCACACCTCCGAAGATCCCGATCAGCAGCGTCGGCACCGGGCGCACGAGCACGTCGGTGGACGCGGCGCCGTCGGCCCGCCGCCCCGAGAACGCCCCCTTGGCGATCAGGCCCATCGACGCGAGCAGGAGCGCCACACCGATCGAGGTCTGGATCACGCGGTTGAGGTCGTCGCCGAACCACGTGCTGAAGATCCACACGCTGATGAAGGCAGCGGGAACCGATCCGAGCACCAGCCAGGCCACCAGCCGGAGGTTCACGGTGCCCTTGCGCAGGTGCACCCCTCCGCCGACCGGCTTCATGAGCAGCGACACGACCAGATCGCTGCCCACCGCCTTCGCAGGATCGATGCCGAAGGCGAGCACGAGCACCGGGGTCATGAGCGCACCCCCGCCCATGCCGGTGAGGCCCACGACGAACCCGACACCGAGGCCGGCGAGGGCGAGGACGAGGATCGGGATGTCAGCGGCCACCGGCGGCGCTCCAGGTCGTGGGGGGCTTTCCCACAAAGCTAGTGCGCAAGGTGAAGATGGGTCCACCCACCGGTCGGGACGACCGAGGCGATGGCCCGAGGGCGGCTAGGGAATGCCCTCGTCGTCGAGGCGCTCCCGCTCGGCGCGGTTGTCGGCGACGTGGGACGAATCCTCGATCATCTCCACCCCGGTCACGGCCGAGAATGCCCCGGCGACGCCGTAGCCGTAGGTCGGCGACCCGAAGCCCCGGAGCGGGATCTCGATCGGTTCGCCATCGGCGACCTCGGACTCGGTGGGGCGGGGATCGGGGTGCTCGGCGGCGAACGCCGCCAGCTCGGCCAGCTCCTCGTCCGACGGGATCGGTGGAAGCTCGTCGTGCGTGCCCATGGGTGGTCCTCCCGGGATTCGATCGCGCCGGTTCGGCCCGCGCACCCTACCGCTGCGCCGCCTCGAGGGTTCGGACCGCATCGCGGTGACGCAGGGTCGAGGCGCGCAGGGCGGTCTCGGGGTCGACGCCGACGCCTCGGGCCAGGTCGACCGCGCTGAAGAGCAGCTCGCCGATGAGCTCGGTCGTGACCACCTCGTCGTCGGGGCCCCTCGCCGATCCTGGTGCCCCGTGGGCGTGCAGGCGGTCGAGCAGCTCGGCCAGCGGCACGATCGCCGGGATGTCGGCGATGCCGGCGGTGCCCTCGCCCACGGTGGAGCCGGCGCCGAGCGCCTCGGACTTCTTCTGCACCTTGAGCGCGTAGAGGAGCGAGGGCAGCGTCGGCGGGATCCCGTCGAACACCGACGCACGGCCCTTCTCGGCCTTCTTGAGATCCTCCCAGTTGGCGGCGACCTGCTCGGCATCGTCGGCGCTGGTCTGGGCGAACACGTGGGGGTGCCGGCTGTGGAGCTTGTCGTGCACGCCGCGTGCCACGTCGGCCAGGGTGAACTGGCCCTCCTCGGCGGCGAGGGTGGCGTGGAAGACGATCTGGAAGAGCAGGTCGCCGAGCTCCTCCTCGAGGTGATCGAACCCCTCACCGGCCTCGACGTCGAGCCCCTCGAGCGCGTCGAGGACCTCGTAGGCCTCCTCGAGCAGGTGCCGTTCGAGCGACGCGTGGGTCTGCTCGCGATCCCACGGGCACTCGCGGCGCAGGGTGGCGACCAGCTCGGCGAAGCGCTGCACCTCCATCGCCACCGGCGCGGCGTAGGCGGGGATCCACACCGAGGTGAGGTGGTCCGGCTCGATGACGCGATCGAGATCGTCCCAGGCGACGGTGACGATGTGCTCGTCGGCGAGACCCAACCGCTGGACCACGGTGACCTGCAGGTCGGCCGGGACGAGACCGCCGGCGAGCGGGCTGCGGGTGTCCATCGCCTCGCCGATCGCCAGCTTGATCGAAGACAGCACATCGACCGAGTCGCACTGCGCCACCAGGAGCGGGCCTCGCTCCCCCGCCGCGTCGGTCTCGAACCGATGACCATCGATCACGCGAACGCCCACCGAGATCGGGTCGACCCCGAGCCTCGCCCAGGCCAGGTCGAGGAACGACAGGGCCGGGAGCACCTCGGTGACGACCCGAGGATCGGCCAGCAGGAGCTCGACGGTCCGCTCGGCCACCACCGGCGAACCGGGAACGGCGTAGAGGACCGATCCCGAGGCCCTCGCCGCCTCGACGAGCCGCTCGACGATCGTCGGGTACACCTCGTCGATCGACGTGGCGGACTCGTAGACGTCGTCGAAGCTGGTGGCGTCCGCCACCGCCACCGCCGCCGGATGGCGGGTGGTCCGGACGAAGCGCCGCGGGGTCGCGTCCAACGCGGCGAGCGCCCCCGCCGTCAGGAGATCCGGTCCGGCCGGGCCGAGCCCGACCACCGTGACCGTGGGCAGGTCCGGGTTCATGGCGCGCTCGTCGTGGTCGAGGCGATCGACGGCAACGGCACCGCCAGGGAGGTCGGCGTGGACGGCGGCGCCGGCGTGAGGTCGTCGGACGGGTTGGCCGGATCCTCGGGGCTCAGGTCGAGGTCGGCGGCGTCGATCGCGCCGACCGCCTTGACGAGCCCGTTCGCCGCATCCCAGGTGCCCGCTCCGGCGTCGACCGTGACGGTCGCCCCGCGAGTCGCCTCGCGCAGCCATCCCTGCAGCGCCTCGGCGCTCTGCGCTTCGACCGCGGCCATCAGGTCGTCGCGCATCTCGTCGAACGTCAGCGTCCGCCGGTCGGTGACGAGGATCAGGTGGTAGCCGTACTCCGACCGGACCGGCAGGCCGACCACGCCGACCTCCTGGGTCCAGACGGCATCGTCGAACGCCGCCGAGTACCGACCCCGGGGCTGGCAGCCCAGATCCCCGCCCGACGCCCGGGTGGGGATGTCGTCGCTCACCTCGGACGCGACGGTGGCGAAGTCCTCCCCGGCGGTCAGGCGGGCGCTGATGGGCAGGGTCGCCGCCAAGGCAGCCTCGTACTCGTCCTCGGTGGGCCCGATCGGCGCGCCCGTGGTCGGATCGAGCTGTCCGGAACCCGCCTGGACGAGGATGTGGCGGACGCAGGCCTGGGTGGCGCTCGTGTCGATGATCCGGTCGTAGAGCTGGCGGAGCTGATCGTCGCCCGTGATGGCCGTGGTGAGGTCGGCCTGGAGCACCTGCAGGTTGGCCACACCGTCGATCAGCACCTGGCGGTAGCTGCCGAAGGCGTCGAGCACGGCCCGGCCGTCGACCGACGGGACCGAGCCGTCGACGGCGGGAGCCGAACTGCCGGGCGAGCCATCGCCGGGCGAGCCGTCCACGGGGGGAACGTCGGTGGGGGTGGCGTCACCTGACGCCAGCCCGGCGACGATCGTCGCGATCGCCTTCTCGCGATCCTCATCGGTGACGGTCAGACCGCGCTCGGCCACCTCGGCCTCCGCGAGTTGGAACGTGACGCGCTCGTTCAGGAACTCGGCGACGAACTCGGGGTCGAACTCGTTGGTTCCGGCGCGCATCACTCGGAAGGGTTCGCCGTTGGCCGACCGGGCGGCGATGTACCCGTCGTTGTCGGCGATCTGTTGGAGCTGGTCGCTGAACGTCTCCCGACCGAGGGTCCACCCGTTGACCGTGAGGACGTCGCCCCCACCGAGCGAGCACGCCGACAGGGCGAGGGTCGCCACGGCGAGCGTCAGCGCGACGAGTCGCCGGTACCGCGAGGTGCAGCGGGGGAACGGCGGATGCGGTGGAGGGGGCACAGAGGGGGGTCGCCGGCGGACCGGCGGGTCAGGAGCCGGTGGGGGCCAGCTGCGACGGATCGATGGTGAGGCCGCCCGACCCGGTGGGGTCGACCCCGGCCAGCACCGACGTGGGCACCGTCGGGGTGGCCGCGCCCTCGGGCGGGACGACCTGCGCGTTGGCCGGGTCCCAGGTGCCGAAGCGGGGATCCACGCTCACATCCGCGTCCTTCGCACGATCGAGGAGCCAGTTGCCGATCAACCGCTGGCCGAGTTGGGACAGCACGGCCTCGACCGCCTGGTCCTCGACGTCCTCGTAGGGCGGGGGCTCGGAGTCCGGGGTGCGTGAATCCACCCGGGTGATGAGGTAGCCCCCCTCGATCTTGGTGGGGGCGGAGAGCTGGCCCGGTGTTGCCGCCTCGACGAGCGGGACGACCTCGGTCGGGAACGCGCTGATCGGCTGGCAGCCGAAGTCGCCGCCCGGCAGCTCCTCGTCGATGATCGACACCTCGGCGGACACGGTGGCGAAGTCCTCGGTGGCGAGCCGGGCGACGACCGCCTCGGCCTCGGCTCGGGCGACCTCGTACTCGGCGTCGGTGGGAGGCGCGGTGGCGTTGCGCAGGTCGCCGGCGGGCACGAGGATGAAGTGGGCGCAGGTCTTGCCCGGCGTGATCAGGCTGTCCTTGTTGTCCTCGTAGAGCTGGCGGGCGGCCTGGTCGATGTCGATCGCGCCCGACTCGGCACCGTCGAGCGCCAGGCGCCGGCTCAACGCCGTGATGTTCGCCTGGATCTCGATCTGGTCGGCCGACGGCGCCGCGGGCTGACCCGACTGGGACGACTGCTGCTGGATCGCCGCCTCGGCCTGGTCGCGGTCGTCCTGGGTGACGACGACACCCTTGTCGACCAGACCCTGCGTCAGGAGCTCCTCTTGGATCTGGTTCGTCATGAACGTGGCCAGCGCCGAGGTCTGGATCCGATCCGTGGTGGTGGTGGTCGAACTGGCCGACGCCCCCTGATCGGATGCGAACGCGGCATAGAAGTCGTCGACGCTCATGGAGACGTCGTTCACCTGCCACGCGGGCCCCGCGAAGGTGGAACATGCGCCGACGACCAGGGTGGTCGAGACCACCAGCACGGCGAGGATGAGGGCGCGCGACACGTTTCTCACAAGGTCGCTCAGCCTAGGAGTGCCCGCGCGCCGGCACCAGTCAACCCGATGCCGAATCGGGCTGCGCCTCGACGGGGAGGAGGTCACGGAGGGCGTCGAGGATGATGCCCGCCGCGGCATCGGCCTTCTTGATCGGCAGCTGCAGCTGGCCGGCCTCGCTCTTGTAGATCGCTCCCTTGTAGAGGCGATCGAGCCGGATGGTCTTGCTGGTGGGCAGCGCGATCGGCGAGATCCTGGCCACGTACCTCGGTCCGCCGAACCCACCCGCTCCACCGCTCCCCGTGGTGACGGTGACCTCGCGGATCCCGGTGCGGACGCACTCGGCGCGCAGGCGGGCGACGGTGAGCAGCGCGGCGGCACGGTCGGGCACCGGTCCGTATCGGTCGATCCACTCCGCCTCGATGTCGTCGACCTCCTGCTCGGACTGCACCGACGCGAGACGGCGGTAGGCCTCGAGCCGAGGCTCCTCCTTCTCGATGTAGTCCTTCGGCAGGTGGGCGTCGAGCGGGAGCTCGATCTTGATCTCGGCCGGTTCGCGGCGCGGCTCGCCCTTGAGCTCGGCCACCGCTTCGGTGACCATCTGGCAGTACAGGTCGTACCCCACCGCCGCGATGTGCCCCGACTGCCCGACCCCGAGGAGGTTGCCCGCGCCGCGGATCTCGAGGTCGCGCATGGCGATCTTGAACCCCGAGCCGAGCTCGGTGGCCTCACCGATGGTCTTCAGCCGCTCGTAGGCCTCTTCGGTGAGCGACTGGTCCGGTGGGAAGAAGAGGTACGCGTAGGCCCGCTGGCCGGAGCGACCGACCCGCCCGCGGAGCTGGTGGAGCTGGCCCAGACCGAGCCGATCGGCGCGGTCGACCACCAGGGTGTTCACCGTCGGCATGTCGATGCCCGACTCGATGATCGTCGTGCACACGAGCACGTCGAACTCACCCTCCCAGAAGTCGAGCACCACCTGTTCGAGCATGCTCTCGTCCATCTGGCCGTGCGCGATCGCCACGCGCGCCTCGGGCACGAGGTCACGCAGCTCCCCGGCGACCTTCTCGATGTCCTGCACGCGGTTGTGCACGAAGAACACCTGTCCCTCGCGGAGCAGCTCGCGACGGATGGCTTCGGCCACGGCCCGTTCGTCGTACTCGCCGACGTAGGTGAGGATCGGCTGGCGTTCGGCCGGTGCGGTGTTCAGGAGCGTGAGGTCGCGGATCCCGGTGAGGCTCATCTCGAGCGTCCGGGGGATGGGGGTGGCGGTGAGCGTCAGGACATCGACGTCGGCCTTGAACTGCTTGATCTGCTCCTTGGAGGACACCCCGAAGCGCTGCTCCTCGTCGACGACGAGCAGACCCAGGTCCTTGAAGGCGATGTCCTGGGAGAGCAGGCGGTGGGTGCCGATCACGACATCCACCTCGCCTTCCCGGACGCCCGCGACCACGCTCCGGGCCTGGGCCGGGGTGAGGAAGCGCGACAGGACCTCGACCCGCAGCGGGAACCCGGCGAAGCGATCGCTGAAGGTCTGGAAGTGCTGCTGGGCGAGCAGCGTGGTGGGGACCAGCACGGCCACCTGCTTGCCGTCCTGCACCGCCTTGAACGCCGCCCGGATCGCCACCTCGGTCTTGCCGAAGCCCACGTCACCGATGACCAGGCGGTCCATGGGCGCCTCGGCCTCCATGTCGCCCTTGATGTCGGCGACCGCCTTCACCTGATCGATGGTCGGCTCGAACGCGAAGCCGTCCTCCATGTCGGTCTGCCAGGGGGTGTCGGGACCGAACGCGAACCCCTTGGCGTTCACGCGGGACTGGTAGAGCACGATGAGCTCCTGGGCGACCTCCACGACCGCCGAGCGCACCTTGGCCTTGGCCTTGTTCCAGTCCGAGCCACCCAACCGCGACAGCGACGGCGAGTCGCCGCCGGTGTAGTGGCGCACGGCATCGATCTGGTCCGAGGGGATGTAGAGCTTGTCGTCGCCGCGGTACTCGAGCAGCAGGTAGTCGCGCTCGACGCCACCGATCGCCCGCTTGACCATGCCGGCGTACCGCCCGACACCATGTTGGAAGTGCACCACGTAGCTGCCGGGTTTGAGGTCGTCGAACGCCCCCTGGCTGGCCTGCTTCCGGGGGCGGGCCCGGCGGTGGGCCCGACGGCGGCCCGTGATGTCGGCTTCGGCCAGGACGGCCAGCTTGACGCTGGGCAGGATGAACCCCCGCTCGAGGGGCGCGACCGTGATCACCCCACCGGGCCGCGTGAGATCGGCGGCGCCGTCGAGATCGAGGGGGAAGGCGAAGCCCTGCTCGTTGAGGAGGTGGTCGAGACGACCTGCCGATCCGGCCCCATCGGCCCCCACGATCACGCGGAACCCGTCGTCGAGCAGATCGCGGAGCTGGCGCACGAGCTGCTCGCCGTCGCCGACCACTGGGTTCCAACCGGCTGAGGCGACGGTCGCGACGTCGGGCGATTCGGGCACCGCAGCGACGGTCCACACCGGCACCGAGGTGTCGGCGAGCAACCGCTCGAAGGGCACGTGCAGGCGCGGGAAGCCGTCGGCATCGCCGTCGTCGGCGATCGCTCCCCAGGTGCGGGCGAGCGTGGCGGCGAGGTCGGCCTCCTCGGCCAGGATGTCGGCGGCGCGGTCGCGCAGCCGGCGGGGTTCCACCAGCAGCACGTGCGCCTCGTCCGGGAGCACATCGAAGAGCACTCGCTCGTCGCCCTCGGTGAGCCACGGCAACCAGGACTCCATGCCGTCGAAGGTCAGACCCTCCGACAGCCGCTCCCACTGCTCCCGGCCCCACGGCTGGGAGGCGATGAGCGCCTCGGCCCGGCGACGGACGTCGTCGGTGGTGAGCAGCTCGCGACACGGGAACAGATCGACCCGATCGATGTCGACCGTGGCTCGCTGGTCGTTCACCGCGAACTCGGTGAGCCGGTCGACCTCGTCGCCCCACAGGTCGATGCGGATCGGCGCGTCGGCCGTGGAGGGGAACACGTCGACGATCGAGCCGCGCACCGCGACCTCGCCCCGATGCTCCACCTGGTACTCCCGCCGGTAGCCGGAGCGGACGAGCTGATCCACGAGTGCCACCGGGTCGAGCTGGTCTCCCGGGCGCACCACCACGGGCTCCACCTCGTCGGAATGGGGTCCGAGCCGTTGCACGAGCGCCCGGGCCGGCGCCACGATCACCTGCGGGCCCCGCTCGCTGCTCCCCGGACCCACCTGGCCGCCATCGACCGGCTGACGAAGGCGCCACAGGGTGCGGAGGCGCTTGCCCATGGTCTCGATCGACGGGCTCACCCGCTCGAACGGCAGCGTCTCCCACGCGCCGAACAGGTCGACGTGCTCCTCGCCGAGGTAGGCGCCGACGTCTCGGACGAGCCGCTCGGCGTCGAGGGTGGTGGGCGTCGCCACCACGATCGGGTGGCGACTCGAGATCCGGGCCAGCGCGGCGACGACGATGGCCCGGGCCGGTTCGGGGACGGCCAGCACGGCGGTGGATCGGCCGAGCACGTGGCCGAGCGCGGGCTCGTCGACGAGGAGGCCGGCGAGGACGTGGAGGTTGTCGGCCACAGGTGCTCCAGATCGGCGATCACGGGTGCGAGGGCGCGAACCCGCGGCGAACTCCGGCTCGCAAGGAGTCGGGCGGGGGGTTCGATTCGCTCGGGGCGTTCACCCTATCGGCGAGGTACGACGTCAGAACCCGTCAGGGGTCACGAACCGGGGTGGGTCCCGATGACGTGATGGTGGGGCGGATCAGCCGGGCGCACCGAGGTCGGTGCTGTTGAACCGCGCCATCGCCGCCTCGGGACCATCGGCCACGATGACCTCCACGGCGTCGGCCGCGACCTCCACGACCTGGTCCAGCACGGCCCGATCGGCCTTGCCGACGCGCCGGAGGACGTGATCGGCGCCTCGCTCCTTCGACGGCGGCTTGCCGACGCCGATGCGGATGCGGACGAAGTCCACGTCGTGGAGGTGCGCCTTGATCGACCGCAGGCCGTTGTGGCCGGCGAGGCCGCCGCCGATCTTGACCTTCACCTTGCCGACCGGGATGTCGAGCTCGTCCTGCACGATGACGAGCCGGTGCAGGTCCTCGATGCCGAACCGGCGCACGAGCGGCGCCACCGAGAGTCCCGAGTCGTTCATGTACGTCTGCGGCTGAGCCAGCGCGACGCGGTGGCCGTCGATGTGCACCTCGTCGACGAGCGCTCGCTCCTTGCCCTTGCGCAGGCGCCCGCGGTGGCGGTCGGCGAGCACCTCGACGACCTCGAAGCCGACGTTGTGGCGCGACCGCTCGTACTCGGCACCGGGGTTGCCGAGGCCGACCACGAGCAGGTCCGCCGGTGTTCCCCGGCGCGGGGCGTCGGTGCGTCGTCTCATCACCGGATGGTCTCCTCACCGTGGGCCGGACGACAGGTCCGGCGACCTCGGTCTCGGGCCCGAACGGGCCGCGGCCCGAGGGGCCCGATCAACCCTCGGAAGCGGCTCCGTCGTCGGACGAGTCGCCCGCGGC
>JBBSTY010000003.1:0-65789 GCA_038235385.1 Acidimicrobiales bacterium
ACCGAGCACGACACGTCGCCCTCGTTCCACTGATCGCCCGCCAGCGAGGCGACCATGGTCAGGTGGCCACGCAGGATGGCGAGCAACCCGTTGATCCGTTCGCAGGAGCGGGTGTTCATCTTGTGGGGCATGGCCGACGACCCGACCTGTCCCTCCTTGAACCCCTCGGTCACCAGTTCCTGCCCGGCCATGAGCCGGATGGTCGTGGCCAGCGACGACGGGCCGGCCGCCGCCTGGACCAGCGCCGACACGACGTCGAGATCGAGGGAGCGGGGGTACACCTGCCCCACGTTCGTGAGCCTCGCATCGAACCCGAGGTGCACCGCAACGCGTTGCTCGAGCTCGTCCACCCG
This sequence comes from Acidimicrobiales bacterium, assembly GCA_038235385.1. Classification (GTDB taxonomy): domain Bacteria; phylum Actinomycetota; class Acidimicrobiia; order Acidimicrobiales; family Acidimicrobilacustridaceae; genus JBBSTY01. The sequence continues at coordinate 354 of JBBSTY010000003.1, forward strand.
GGTGGCGTCGCCGTCGAACAGGTCGAGCTGGTCCTGCTGGGTGCCGACGGGTCCCTTGATCCCCCGGAGCGGGTAGCGGACGAGCAGGTCCTCGACGCGCTGGAACGCCTGGAGGAGCTCCTCGCCGGCGTTGGCGAACCGCTTCCCCAACGTCGTGGCCTGGGCCGCCACGTTGTGGCTGCGACCGGCCATGACCAGCGCGTCGTACTGCGCGGCGCGCTCGGCGAGCCGTGCCAGAGCCGTGACCATGCGTCGCCGGATCAGGTCGAGCGCGGCGCGGACCTGGAGCTGCTCCACGTTCTCGGTGAGGTCGCGCGAGGTCATGCCCTTGTGGATGTGCTCGTGACCGGCGAGCTCGCTGAACTCCTCGATCCTCGCCTTCACGTCGTGGCGCGTGACCCGCTCCCGTGCCTCGATCGACGCCAGGTCCACCTGGTCGATCACGGCCCGGTAGGCCGCGACGACATCGTCGTCGACCGCGAGACCGAGATCTCGCTGGGCCTCGAGCACCGCCACCCAGAGGTGGCGTTCGAGCACGATCTTGTGGGCCGGCGACCAGAGCTCGGCCATCTCGAGGCTGGCGTAGCGACTGGCGAGGACGTTGGGGATGCTGGGCTTCACGCATGCTCCGAGTTCGTTCGGCCGACGAGCGATGAGAGGGGGTCGCGGGGTGACCGCACCGAGGCGACCTTGCCAGACCGGTGTCGTGGAGGGCCAACCGCGCCCGCAACGATCGGGTTGTGTCCCACCTGTCGGGACGGCGTCGAGGAGACCTCGGCGCGACCTAGGCCATGTGGCTCAAATCGGGCCTGCTGGCGGCCCGGAGGGTCAAGACCGGCCGGGGAGCGGTCGAACATGGAAGCAGCCTCCGATGTCAGGTCCTGATCGACGGGAACGATGCGTCCGGCCCCTCACGGCTCGATGGGACACCGCACCGAAGGCAGATCGAGCAGCACGCGACACCGAGGTAGGGGCACATGAACGGCGCGGAAGGACAATGCTACAAGCATGGCTTCGAGCCATCGCAGGACGCGTGTAGGGGCTGCGGCCTCCACTTCTGCGCGGAGTGCCTCGTCTACTCCTTCGGACCGCGCAAGCCTCCGTACTGCATCTCGTGCGCGCTGGGGGCATCCGGCGTGCGAGCCAACGCCGCGATCCAGTCGAACGTCTCGCGACGAGAGATCCGGCGCATGGAGAAGGAGCGCAAGCGAGCGCGCAAGGCGCAACGCAACGAGCCGACGCCCATCGAGGTCGAGATCGACATCACCGCGGACGATCCGGCTCCCGTGCTCGTCCCGAGCGCCGAGGAGAACCCCTTCGCGTGGGCCGACGACCCGCAGTCGGGCCAGCGCGTCCCGTTCTGACGCGCCGGCGCGACCGGAGCTCTCGCAGGGGTTGGCTCAGCCGGCGATCTCGCGACGATGTTCGGCGAGCTTGGTCTGCAAACCCATGTCGGTGATGGCCAACATCTGCACGACGAGGAGCGCAGCGTTCATCGACCCGTCGACTGCGACGGTTGCCACCGGGATCCCCTTGGGCATCTGCACGGTGGAGTAGAGCGCGTCCACCCCGTTGAGCGCGCCGCCCGACAGGGGGACCCCGACGACGGGGAGCGTGGTGTGGGCGGCCACCACGCCGGCCAGGTGCGCGGCCATGCCGGCCCCGCAGATGAACGCCACGTAGCCGGCCTCGCGGGCGGACGAGACCAGCCCGACCACCTGGGCGGGGTTGCGGTGCGCCGAGAGCACCCGCACGTCGGCCTCGATGCCGAACTTCGCGAGGGTGTCGGCGGCAGGCGCCATCTTGTCCTTGTCCGATGCCGATCCCATCAACACGGCGACCTTCATGGCAACGCTCCTTGGTTTCGTGGGGCCGCCGGCCGGTACCGGCGGCGGGTGTGAGACGGGTCATCACCGTCGTTCGACGATGACCCGGTGGGCGAACGCGACGGCTACTCGGCCTTGGCGGCGATGTCGCGGCGAACGTAGGCGCCGGGCCAGGAGATCGCATCGACACCGGCGTAGACCCGACGCAGCGCCTCGCGCCGGGTGGGGGCTCGGCCCATGACGTTGAGCACGCGCCCGCCGGCGGTGAGCCAGGTGCCATCGTCGCCCTCGGCGACGCCCACGCCGTAGACGCTGACGCCCTCGATCGCACGCGCCACCTGGAGGCCCTCGATGCGATCGCCGGTCCGTGCCTTCTGCGGGTACCCCTCGGCCGCCATCACCACGCACACGACGGTGTCGTCGGAGAACGTCGGCTGATCGACGAGGGAGCCGGACGCGGCTTGGTGCAGGTGCTCGGCGAGATCGGAGGTCAGTCGCGGCAGGATCGACTGGGCCTCGGGGTCGCCGAAGCGGATGTTGTACTCGAGCAGCTTCGGTCCGTCGGGCGTGAGCATCAGACCGGCGAAGAGGAAGCCGCGGTAGTCGATCCCGCGAGAGGCGAGGTTCGCGAGGGTCGGCTCCACGCAGGTGTCCATCACGTGGTCCACCAACGCCGGACCACCTGCGGGAACCGGGGAGTACGAACCCATCCCGCCGGTGTTGGGGCCGGTGTCGCCTTCGCCGATGCGCTTGTGGTCCTGCGCCGCTCCGAACGGGACGGCCCGCAGGCCGTCACAGGCTGCGAACACCGAGACCTCCGGCCCGCTGAGACCTTCCTCGATGACGCAGGTTGTTCCGGCGGCGCCGAACGCGGCACCCGACAGGTAGTCGCGCACGGCGTCGCGGGCCTCGGTGAGCGATTCCGTGACGACGACGCCCTTGCCGGCGGCGAGTCCGTCCGTCTTCACGACGTACAGGCCGGGCAGCGTCTCGAGGAACGCCAGGGCCGGATCGAGTTGGGCGGCCGTGAAGGTCGCGTACCGGGCGGTCGGAACACCGGCTTCGACCAGCACCTGCTTCATCCACGCCTTGGAGCCCTCGAGCACGGCCCCATCGCGCCCGGGTCCGAAGACGACCTTCCCCTGGGCCCGGAGCTCGTCGGCGAGCCCGTCCACCAACGGCTGCTCCGGACCGATGACGAAGAGGTCGGCCTCGAGCTCGGTGGCCGGCGCCGACGTCGACCCGGGGACGCCGACGTTGCCCGGGGTCACCCGAACCGACGCGGTGCGTCCGAGGACCTCGACGAGCGCCTGTTCGCGTCCGCCCGATCCGACGACGACGACGTCCATCAGCGGATCCCTCGACGGGCGCTCGCGGTGCCGACCACGGACGAGGTCGCCACGGTCGGGCTCGACACGCCGGTCACGCCGCGAAGTGGAGGAACTGCTCGCGGCCGGGGCCGACGCCGACGAGGCTGATCGGCACGCGGACCTGATCCTCGAGGAAGGCGATGTAATCGAGCGCGTTCTTGGGTAGCTGGTGCCGCTCGGTGAACTGCGTGAGGTCGGTCTTCCACCCCGGCAGCTCCTCGTAGATCGGGACGGCCTTGTGCAGCACGGACTGGTGGTACGGGAGGTGGGTGTAGCGCTCACCCTCCACGTCGTAGGCCACGCACACCTTCACGGTGTCGAGTCCGTCGAGGATGTCGAGCTTCGTGAGCGCGATGTCGGAGAGGGAGTTGAGCCGCACGGCGTGGCGCATCATCACGGCGTCGAACCAACCAGGCCGACGCTTGCGACCGGTGTTGGTGCCGTACTCGTGGCCCACCTCGATCAGGTACTCCCCGATGTCATCGAACAGCTCGGTGGGGAACGGACCGGCCCCGACTCGGGTGACGTACGCCTTGGCGATGCCGATCACGCGGTCGATGTAGCGGGGGCCGACTCCCGCGCCGACGCATGCACCGCCGGCGACCGGGTTCGACGACGTGACGTACGGATAGGTGCCGTGGTCGAGATCGAGGAAGGTCGCCTGGGCGCCTTCGAGCAGCACGTGCTGGCCGGCCTCGAGCGCCTCGTGCACGAGGTTCACGGAGTCGGCGATGAGCGGCTCGATGCGCGGCCGGCACACGTCGAGGTACTCGTCGGCGATGTCGTCGTAGGACAAGGGGAGCTGGTTGTAGACCTTCGCCAGGATGGCGTTCTTCTCCTTGAGCACCACCTCGAGCTTCTGGCGGAAGATCTTCGGGTCGAGCAGGTCCTGGACCCGGAGGCCCACGCGGGATGACTTGTCGGCGTAGGCCGGCCCGATCCCGCGCTTGGTGGTGCCGAGCTTGTTCTTGCCGAGCCGGCGCTCGATGACCTTGTCGAGCTCCTGGTGGTAGGGGAGGATCAGGTGGGCGTTGCCACCGACGCGCAGGTTCGAGGTGTTCACGCCCTTCCCCTCGAGCATGTCGATCTCGCTGATGAGAACCCGCGGATCGACCACGACACCGTTGCCGATGATCGGGGTGATGTGGTCGTAGAGAATCCCACTGGGAACGAGTTGCAGCGCGAAGCTCTCACCGTCGACGACGATGGTGTGCCCTGCGTTGTGGCCGCCTTGATAGCGGACCACCAGGTGCATCTCCTTCGCCACCAGGTCGGTGAACTTGCCCTTGCCTTCGTCGCCCCATTGGGTACCGACGACAACGGTCGCTGGCACGCGAAACCTCCCAGGTACAGGTGGGATTACCGCGCCACGCTAGCCCTCGGGCGCGACCACGGTCACCTCCGGACCCCCGGCTGCGCGTCGGCGACGCGGCAACCGGCCCGACCGGGCGGCGCATCGTGGCACCGATCGGGCAGGTCGCCGGGTCCACCCTCGCGATCAGCGAAACGTGAGCTCGCCCGACGCGTCGGCGTCGACGACGACGGTGTCGCCCTCTGCGAAGGTGCCCTCGAGCAGCGAGAGGGCCAGCCGATCGCCGATCTCGCGTTGGATGAGCCGCTTGAGCGGCCGCGCGCCGTACGCCGGGTCGAACCCCTCCCGGGCGAGCACCGCTCGCGCCGCCTCGGTGACCTCGAGCCCGATGCGCCTGGCGGCCAGGCGATCCACCAGGGTCTGGAGCTGGATCTCGACGATGCGCTCGAGGTCGGACTCGGTGAGCTCGCGGAACCGCACGATGTCATCGATCCGGTTCACGAACTCGGGCTTGAAGAAGTCACGCGGCTCGCCCGGCAGGTTGGAGGTCATGATGAGCACCGCGTTGGTGAAGTCGACGGTGCGACCCTGGCCGTCGGTGAGCCGGCCGTCGTCGAGCAGCTGGAGCAGCACGTTGAACACGTCCGGGTGCGCCTTCTCGATCTCGTCGAGCAGGACGACGGCATACGGGCGTCGACGCACCGCTTCGGTGAGCTGACCTCCCTCGTCGTAGCCGACGTACCCCGGAGGCGCGCCGATGAGCCGGGACACGGCGTGCTTCTCCATGTACTCACTCATGTCGATGCGAACCATCGCTCGTTCGTCGTCGAACAGGTAGTCGGCGAGCGACCTGGCCAGTTCGGTCTTGCCCACGCCGGTGGGGCCGAGGAAGAGGAACGAGCCGATCGGTCGGTTCGGGTCCGACAGGCCTGCTCGCGACCGACGGATGGCGTTGGCCACGCTGTGCACCGCGTCGTCCTGACCAACCACCCGTTCGTGCAGCACCTCCTCGAGATGGACGAGCTTGTGCACCTCGCCTTCCATGAGGCGTGAAACCGGGACGCCGGTCCACTTGGCGACGACCTCGGCGATGTCCTCCTCGTCGACTTCCTCCTTGAGCATCTTCTGGGTGCCCTGGAGCTCATCGAGCTGCTCGGTCGCGATGGCGATCGATGACTCGAGCTCGGGCAACGCGCCGTAACGGATCTGCGCCGCCTTCTCGAGGTCGGACTCGCGCTCGAGCTCGCCCTTCTTGATCTCGAGCTGCTCCTTGAGGTCTCGGATGCGCGCGATCGCGTCCTTCTCCGACCCCCAGTGGGCCTTCATCCCCGAGATCTGCTCGGTCAGGTTGGCGAGCTCCTCCTCGAGCGCCGCCAGCCGTTCGGCCGACACGGTGTCGGTCTCCTTGCCCAGCGCCACGCGCTCGATCTCGAGCTGGCGGATGCGTCGTTCGACCACGTCGATCTCGGTGGGCATGGAATCGATCTCGATGCGGAGCTTCGCCGCAGCCTCGTCCATGAGATCGATCGCCTTGTCGGGCAGGAACCGGCCCGTGAGGTAGCGGTCCGACAGGACCGCCGCCGACACCAGCGCTGCGTCCTGGATGCGCACACCGTGGTGGACCTCGTAGCGCTCCTTGAGACCGCGGAGGATGGCGATCGTGTCCTCCACGGACGGCTGATCGACGAACACCTGCTGGAACCGTCGTTCGAGCGCCGCGTCCTTCTCGATGTGCGTGCGGAACTCGTCGAGGGTGGTCGCTCCGATCATGCGCAACTCGCCGCGGGCGAGCATCGGCTTGATCATGTTCCCGGCATCCATCGACCCTTCCGACGCGCCGGCGCCCACGATGGTGTGCATCTCGTCGATGAACGTGACGACCTCGCCGTCGGAGTCGATGATCTCCTTGAGGACGGCCTTGAGCCGCTCCTCGAACTCGCCGCGGTACTTGGCGCCGGCAACCATGCTCGAGAGGTCGAGCGAGATGAGCCGCTTGTTGCGCAAGCTCTCGGGAACATCGCCCTCGACCATCCGACGGGCGAGCCCCTCGACGATCGCGGTCTTGCCCACGCCCGGCTCGCCGATGAGCACCGGGTTGTTCTTCGTGCGGCGCGACAGCACCTGGATGACGCGCCGGATCTCGTCGTCGCGCCCGATGACCGGATCGACCTTGCCGGCGCGAGCGGCCTCGGTGAGGTCACGTCCGTACTTCTCGAGCGCCTGGAACTGGTCCTCCGGGCTCTGGCTCGTGACCCGGTGGCTGCCGCGCACCTGGTTCAGCGCCTCGAGCAGCTGCTCGCGGGAGACGCCGACGCGATCGGCAAGGGCGACGAGGAGGTGCTCGGTGGAGAGGTACTCGTCATCGAGCTCACGGCGGACGCCATCGGCCGAGTCGAGCAGCGCCGTGAGCGACGACGCCATCCGCGACTCGCCGCCGAAGGCCTGAGGCATCTTGGCGATGGCGTCGTCCGCCGTCGCCCGGAGCACCGGCGGGTTGACCCCGACCTTCTGCAGGATCGGCAGGACCACCCCGCCCTCCTGGCCGATGAGCGCGAGCACCAGGTGATCAGGCGTGACCTCGGGGTTGCTCTTCGATCGGGCGTGCTCGACGGCGGCGTTGAACGCCTCTTGGGTCTTCAGGGTCCATCGGTTGGGATCAAGGGCCATGGGGACGGCTCTCCTCGTGTCGTGCGGCTGCGTCGTGGGTCCAGATCGATCAGTACCTCGGCCCCGCAGGGTTCGCAATCATTCTAGTCAGAAAACTTGATGGTGGTCCACTCAACTTTGTGAGGTGACGGGCACCGGCGAAACCCGGCTACCCCGGCACCCCGCGTCGACGCGCACGGAACGGGGCCGGACGGCACCCCTCGCCTCGACCGGTGGGGACCGGTACGGTTCGATGCATCCGGCGGTCCGGATCGACCCATCGCCGCCACGGGGAGGTGACATGGCCCAGCCCGACGCAACCGACGCCCCCCAGCCGTCGCGGTCCCCGCCGCCATCGGAACGTCCACCTCGCCAGCGCCACGACCCCGCGGCCATGCGCGAGACGCTCGACGCCGCGCGACGCCGCCTCGGTTCCGACCTGCCCGGGTCGGGCGAGCCGCAATCGGCCGCCGAGCTCCGCAGCCTTCTCCGAGAGGCGGCGGCCGCCCACGGCGAACCCCGCCCCCCGGTCGGCTCGCCCACCTCACCACCGACGATCCGCGAGCACGGCGACACCACCTGACCCCGAGCGCGTCGGAGATCAGTCGTCGTCGAAGATCCGACGCTCGTGCCCGTAGATCACCACGGCCTGGTTGACCGGAACGAGGTCGCGTCGGTACCGCTTGTGGGTGTCGGCCACGGCGCCGCGCACCGACTCCCGGGCCCGAGCGAGCTCGCGCCGCAACTCGTCGTTCTCGGCCTGCAGTTCGAGCACCCGAGCGACGCCGGCCAGGTTGAGGCCCGCCTCGGTGAGGTCCTGGATCTTCTGGAGCAGCTCGATGTCCTCGTCGCTGTAGCGCCGGCTGCCTCCCTGTGTGCGTGCCGGCTCGACCAGGCCCTTGCGCTCGTAGATCCGAAGGGTCTGCGGGTGGACGCCGGTGAGCTCTGCGGCGACCGAGATGACGTACACCGCTCGCGTTCGTCGTTCGCTCATGTGAGCTCCTGCTCTCGCTCATCGGAGTGGCACACCACGGTCAGACCCCCAGGTGCGCGCGGGGTGCTTCTTCCGACGCGCTCTCGAACGCTTCGATCGCCGCCTTCTGCTCCTTCGAGAGCTTGGCCGGCACCGTGACCTCCACCGTCACGAGGAGGTCGCCGCGTCGCTTGCCGCTGTCGATCCCGCGCCCCTTGACCCGGAACACCTTGCCCGAGTTGGTGCCGGCCGGAACCTTGATCGTCACCTGTTCGCCATCGATGGTGGGCACCGCCACCTTCGTCCCGAGGGCAGCTTCCGGGAAGGTGATCGGGAGCCGGAGCGTGAGGTTCTGCCCGCTCCTGCCGAACACCTTGTCCGATGCGACGTGGACCTTGACGTAGAGGTCACCAGCGGGTCCCCCGTTGCGGCCGGGACCGCCCCGGCCCTTGAGCTTGATGGTCTGGTCGTCCCGGACCCCAGCGGGGATGCGCACCTTGACGTCGCGGGGCCGTCGCACCACCCCGGTGCCGTCGCAGTCGACGCACGGATCGAGCACGAGCACGCCCCGGCCGTGACACACCGAGCACGGACGACTGAACGAGAACAGGCCCTGGTTCTCGTCGATCACACCGCGGCCTCCGCAGTTGGAGCACACTGCCGGGGCGCTCCCCGGTTTCGACCCGGTGCCTCGGCAGGTGGTGCAACCGGCCTCGCTGGTGAGGTGGAGCGTGGTGGTGATGCCCGAGACCGCGTCGCGGAAGTCCATCGTGAGCTCGGTCTCGAGATCGGTGCCACGTTGCGGACCGGGCCCGCGGCTGGCCCCGGCGCGGCGGGCGCCCGCCCGTTGGTTGAACAGGTTGCCGAACACGCCTCCGAGGTCGCCGAGGTCGCCGCCGTCGAAGTTGATGTTGGACGCACCTCCGGGTGCGCCCGCGCCCGAACCGGGAGCGAAGCCCATCGCACCGGGACCGAGCTTGCGGACCTCGTCGTACTCCTTGCGCTTCGCCTCGTCGCCGACGACGTCGTACGCCGCGGACACCTCCTTGAACCGCGTCTCGGCCGCGTCGTCGCCCGGGTTGGCGTCGGGGTGCAGTTCACGGGCGAGCTTGCGATAGGCCTTGGTGATCTCCTTGGCCGTCGACGAATCGCTCACGCCGAGCACCTTGTAGAAGTCCTTCTCGAACCATTCGGGCTGCGGTGCCACTCGCACCTCCTCTCCACGGTGGGGCCGGCGCCACCGGCATGATGTGCGTCTCAGATCTGGTCGTCGGTTCCGGGACCGACTCGATCCCGGAACCCGACCTGGAACGTCAGCTCGCCGCCTGCGGCGACCGGGGCAGTCCCCGACCGACCGTGGGCCAACGAGGATCAGCCACGGACCTTGACCATGGCGGGCCGCACGACACGACCGTTCCACTGGTACCCGGTTCGCAGGTTCTCCGAGATGACGATCTCGTCGCCGTCGCCGGGTTCGTGCTGCACCGCGTCGTGCAGGTTGGGATCGAACGGGGCGCCCTCGCCGGCCATGCGGACGAGACCGTTCTTCTCCAAGATGTCGACGAGGGACCGGTACACCGGTTCCACGTCCTCGGCACCGTGGACGATCGCCGCCTCGCAGGCGTCGAGCACCGGGAGGAGCTCGATCACGAGCTTCTCGGCGGCACGTTCGACCGTGGCTGCGTGGTCCTTCGCGATGCGCTTCTTGTAGTTCTCGAAGTCGGCCTTCACCCGGAGCAACGCGTCGCGGTACTCGGCGACCTCGTCGGCCGCACCGCCCCCGGGTGGGTCCGGTCGCGAGTCGGGGTCGGGGTCGGTTGCCGCATGCACGGCGCCCTCCTCGAGGAGGCTCTCGTCGTCGCGGACGTCGGGATCACCGTCGGCCGACGCGACATCGTCGGAACCGGTGGACCCGGGGTCGGGTTCGACCCCGGGTTCCATCCATGCGTCCTTGGCGTCGCGGGTGGACATCAGCTCGCCTCGGTGTCGTCGTCCTCGACGATCTCGGCGTCGACGACGTCGTCGTCGTCGGGCTGGGAGGCCGCTCCCGTGTCGGCACCCGGTCCGTCGGCGCCACCCGCCGCGGCGTCATCGGCTGCCGCCTGCTGGTACAGCTTCGTCGTGAACTCCTGGCTGGCGTTCATGAGCAGGTCGGTCGCGGTGCGGATGGCCGCCACGTCGTTGCCGTCGAGCGCCTTCTTGAGCTCGGTGAGCTTGGACTCCACGGCGTCGCGATCCTCGGCCGAGATCTTCTCCGCCTGGTCGCGGAGCAGCTTCTCGGTCTGGTACACGAGGGTTTCGGCCTTGTTGCGCTCGTCGACCATCTCGCGGCGCGCCTTGTCCTCGGCCTCGTGCGCTTCGGCGTCCTTGATCATCTGGCCGATGTCGTCGTTGCTGAGCGACGACTGGCCCGTGATGGTGATGGACTGCTCCTTGCTCGTGGCGCGGTCCTTGGCGGACACGTGGACGATCCCGTTGGCGTCGATGTCGAACGTGACCTCGATCTGGGGAACCCCGCGCGGTGCGGGGGGGAGCTCCACGAGTTGGAACTTGCCGAGGGTCTTGTTGAAGTCGGCCATCTCGCGCTCGCCCTGGAGGACGTGGATCTCCACCGAGGGCTGGTTGTCCTCCGCGGTGGTGAAGGTCTGGCTCCGACGGGCCGGGATGGTGGTGTTGCGCTCAATGAGCTTGGTCATCACGCCACCCTTGGTCTCGATGCCGAGCGACAGCGGCGTGACATCGAGGAGCAGGACGTCCTTGACCTCACCCTTGAGCACCCCGGCCTGGACCGCGGCACCGACGGCAACCACCTCGTCGGGGTTGACGCCCTTGTGCGGGTCCTTGCCCGTCATCTCCTTGACCAGGTCGACGATGGCCGGCATGCGGGTGGACCCGCCGACGAGCACCACGTGCTCGATGTCGCCCTTGTTGAGCCCGGCGTCCTTGATGGCCTGCTCGAACGGGGAGCGGCACCGGTCGGTGAGGTCCTTGGTGAGCTCCTGGAACTTCGCCCGGGTGAGCTCGGTCTCGAGGTGGAGCGGACCCTCGTGGATGAACGGCAGGTTGATCTGCGTCTCCTGGGTCTGCGAGAGCTCGACCTTCGCCTTCTCGGCGGCCTCCTTCAGGCGCTGCATGGCCATGTTGTCGGCCTCGAGGTCGACGCCGTGCTCCTTGCGGAAGTTCTGCACCAGCCAGTCGATGACCGCCTGGTCCCAGTCGTCACCGCCGAGCTTGGTGTCGCCGTGGGTGGACTTCACCTCGAAGACGCCGTCGCCGATCTCGAGCACGGACACGTCGAAGGTGCCGCCGCCGAGGTCGAAGACCAGGATCGTGTGGTCGGTGCCTTCGCGCTCGAGGCCGTAGGCCAGCGCAGCAGCGGTGGGCTCGTTGATGATCCGCAGGACGTCGAGTCCGGCGATCTGGCCCGCTTCCTTGGTGGCCGTGCGCTGGGCGTCGTCGAAGTAGGCGGGCACCGTGATGACCGCCTGGGTGACGGTGTCGCCCAGGTACGCCTCGGCGTCGCGCTTGAGCTTCATGAGCGTCCGGGCCGAGATCTCCTGGCTGGTGTAGTCCTTGCCATCGATCTTGATGGTCCAGTCGGTGCCCATGTGGCGCTTGACCGAACGGATGGTGCGATCGGGGTTGGTGATCGCCTGGCGCTTGGCGACCTCACCCACGAGGACCTCGCCGTTCTTGGCGAACGCGACCACCGACGGCGTGGTGTTGGACCCCTCCGCGTTGGGGATGACGACAGGATCGCCACCCTCGAGGGTGGACACGACCGAGTTGGTGGTTCCGAGGTCGATACCGACGGCCTTGGGCATGATGATCTCCTACGTGACTCGATGTTCGGGGGGGGGTACGGCGGTGGCGGTGACGGGCCGTTTCCAGTGGCCCGCAGGGTTCACGGGACGTGCTCGACGGCCACGGTACCGGCTGGTCGACGACCTGTGCCGGCCCGGGCGACAGTGGCCAGTATAAAAGCTGAGTGCGTGATTATCAACTTCGATCCGAGGTTCGCCGACGGGGCGCCGGACAGGAGCAACGGCGCCGACCGCAGCCCGTCGCACGCTACGGTGCGGCCATGACTGGAACCCTCCTGCTGGTCCGCCACGGGCAGAGCGTGTGGAACGACCAGGGTCTCTTCACCGGCTGGTACGACGCCGACCTGACCGTCAGGGGTGTCGCCGAAGCGGTGGCCGGCGGGGAGGCACTCGCCGCCGCCGACCTGGCGCCCACCGTCGTGCACACGTCGTTGCAGACGCGGGCCATCCGCACCGCCGACCTGATCCTGGCCGAGCTCGACCGGCTCTGGATCCCCGTGCGTCGATCGTGGCGACTCAACGAACGCCACTACGGCGACCTGCAGGGCAAGGACAAGGTGCAGACGGTCGCTGAGCACGGCAAGGACAAGGTGCACGAGTGGCGGCGCAGCTACGACGTGCGACCTCCGGCCATCCGGGACGACAACCCCTTCTCCCAGGTGGGCGATCCGCGCTACGCCGACCTGCCGAGCGATCTGATCCCGACCTCGGAGTGCCTCCTCGACGTCGTCAACCGGATGCTCCCGTACTGGTACGACGACATCGTCCCGGACCTCCGTGCCGGTCACACCGTGCTCGTCGCCGCGCACGGCAACTCGCTTCGGGCACTGGTGAAGCACCTCGACGACATCAGCGACGACGCCATCGCCGAGCTGAACCTTCCCACCGGCGTGCCCTTCCGCTACGACCTCGACGACGACATGGCCCCCACCGAGCGCATGGACCCCCTCGAACGGGTGGTCGGCGACGCCGCGGCGGCCAAGGACGCGGCCGCCGCCGTTGCCGCCCAGGCCGGCTGAGCGCCGACCGAGCACCCGTCGTCTCCGGATCCACCTCGTTCGGCGCCGCCCCTTCAACGGCGACGCGGTGCTCGACACGTCCCGGCCCGACGGACCGGGACCGCACTAGCCTGTCGCCATGGCCAGAACCAACTCGTACCTCGCGTACCTCGCTCAGGTGCCGCTCTTCGCCGCGTGCTCGAACAAGGAGCTGCAGAAGATCGCCAAGGCCTCCGACGAGGTGGCGATCGAGGCCGGTCGCGTGCTCGTCGAACAGGACGCCATCGGACGTGAGGCCTACGTCGTCGTCGAGGGTGAGGCCAGCGTGAAGCGCGACAACCGTCGCATCACCAAGATCGGGCCGGGCGACCACTTCGGCGAGCTCGCGCTCCTCGACGGCGGCCCCCGAACCGCCACGGTCGTGGCCGACACGCCCATGAAGGTCCTCGTGCTCGGCCAGCGCGAGTTCGCCGCCCTCCTCGATGACGTGCCCGGGCTCACCCACAAGGTGATGGCCAACCTGGCTTCGCAGATCCGCGAGCTCGACAGCAAGATCTACTCCTGAGCCACCGCCGTCCCCGAGCGCGGCCGGTGACTTCACCAACTTCGTTCCCCCGGCGTGCGAGGACTAGTTTGCTATCGCTATGACCACCACGAACGCTTCCCCCGGGTCCGACACCGAGACCTCGAAGAAGAAGAAGATCAAGGCGTCACAGGTCGTCATGGTCGTTGCGGTGGCCATCGGCCTCGGCGCAGCGATCAACGGGCTGATCACCAAGATCTTCGAGGACTCGCTGCACACCGAGAACCCCGTCAGCCGGCCCGTCTTCGGAGGCATCCCCGAACCCATCTACTGGGCGTTCTACCTCATGGTCCCGGCGATGCTCATCTACGGCGGCGTCATGTTCGCCTACCGGATGCGCAACTGGGAGCGCGGTCGACCCGACAACCGAGCCACCACCTCCAAGAACGTCAAGAAGCGTGCCGCCAGCTTCCGCGCCGGCGTCTTCATGCAGACGCTGCTGCGAGATCCCGCGGCGGGCATCATGCACACGCTCATCTACTTCGGGTTCCTCGTCCTCCTCGGGGTGACGATCCTCTCCGAGATCGACCACATCATGCCGCAGGGGCTCAAGTTCCTCGTCGGTCAGACCTACCAGGCGTACGCGTTCATCGGCGACCTCGGCGGCGTCATCTTCCTGGTCGGGATCCTGTGGGCGGTGATGCGGCGCTACATCCAGCGGCCGTACCGCATCCGCATCAAGTCCAAGCCCGAGCACGCGGTCATCCTCGGCACGTTCTTCGTCATCGGCGTCACCGGGTTCCTCACCGAGATGTTCCGCATCGCGTCGGTCGGTCGACCCGAGTTCGAGGTGTGGTCGTTCGTCAGCTATCCGCTCTCGGCGCTCATCGAGAACGTCGACAACCTCAACGGCTGGCACCAGGCGTGGTGGATCATCCACGTCTTCGCCTTCATCGTGTTCCTGGCCATCCTGCCGGTCACGATGCTGCGCCACATGTTCACCTCGCCACTCAACATGTACCTCTCCGACCACGATCGGCCCAAGGGCGCGATGCGGCCGATGCCGAACCTGATGGAGACCGAGCTCGAGAGCTTCGGCGCCGCCACGATCGAGGACTTCACCTGGAAGCAGCTGCTCGACACCGACGCCTGCACCATGTGCGGACGGTGCACGAGCGTCTGCCCGGCCCACGCCACGGGCAAGCCGCTCGACCCGCGCGAGATCGTGCTGAAGACCGGTGAGGTCATGGCCGCCACCGGGGCCCCGCAGGTGTCGCCCCCGATCGGGGTCGACGCCGAAATCACCATCGGCGCCAACTCGATCTTCGAACGGGTCTCCGCCGAGGAGGTGTGGGCCTGCACCTCCTGCAAGGCGTGCGATGAGATCTGCCCGGTCAACATCGAGATCCTCGACAAGATCCTCGACATGCGCCGTTACCTGTCGCTCATGGAGTCGAACTTCCCCACCGAGCTCGGCAACGCCTACCGGGCGATGGAGAACAACGGGAACCCGTGGGGTCTCAGCCAGAGCGACCGGGCCGAGTGGGCCGACAAGCTCGACACCGTCGAGATCGTCGACGGATCCAACCCCTTCGACCACGAATACCTCTACTGGGTCGGGTGCGCCGGCTCGTTCGACGACAAGAACAAGAAGGTCACCCAGGCGATGGCGCAGCTCCTCGAGCGCGCCGGCATCGACTTCGCCATCCTCGGCCCGTCGGAGAACTGCACCGGCGATCCGGCCCGTCGTTCGGGCAACGAGTACATCTTCCAGATGCTCGCCACGCAGAACATCGAGATGATGAACGGCATGGGCGTGAAGAAGATCATCACCCAGTGCCCGCACTGCTTCAACACGCTCAAGAACGAGTACCCCCAGCTCGGCGGCATGTACGAGGTCGTGCACCACAGCCAGTTCCTCGAGTTCTTGGTGGACAGCGGCAAGCTCGACCTGAGCGAGGCCCGGCTCGAGGAGAAGGTCGTGTACCACGACTCGTGCTACCTCGGTCGCCACAACGACGTGTACCTCGCGCCGCGAAAGGTGATCGGCCAGCTCAAGGGCATCGAGATCATCGAGGCCGACCGCAACGGCACCAAAGGGATGTGCTGCGGCGCCGGCGGTGCCCGCATGTGGATGGAGGAGAGCACCGGCAAGCAGATCAACGTCGAGCGATCCCAGGAACTGATCGCCACCGGCGCCACCCGGGTCGCAACCGCATGCCCGTTCTGCTACATCATGATCGACGACGGGGTGAAGGGCGAAGGCCTCGAGGACGGTGCGATTATGGTGGCCGACATCGCCATGCACGTCCTCGAAGCCATCGAGCAAGGCGAATCACAAGGGGCACAGGCGCTTGCTCAAGCGGTCGAAGACTGACGACGAGATCGAGCTCGCTGCGGCGAGCACCGGCACGGTGCTCGTCGTCAACGACGACCCCGACGCCTGCGAGCTGATCGCCCGCCTGCTCGAGACCGCCGGGTTCACCGCGACCCGGGCCACGGACGTCGATGCCGTTCCCGACGCGCTCGACCAGGGCCCGTACCAGGCGATCGTCATCGATTCGATGAGCCTCGGTGTCACGGCCGCGTTCAAGCTGCTCGACCAGATCCGCGGCGACGGGCCCCACCAGCGCGACGCCGCGGTGGTCATCCTGGCGGCCACCGACACGAACCGGCTCTTCGCGTTCCAGTCGGGCGCCGACGGCTTCGGCGTCCGACCCATCCACGCCACCGAGCTGCTCGACACCATCCGCACGGTGCTCGCCCGCGATCCCGATGAGCGCATCGAGTTCCGTCGCGCTCAGCTCATGGGCGGCGCCACCACCGCCTGACCCCCGCCCGACATGCGTCGCCGCGCGGCGCCCAGCGCGGCGCTGACACGCACGAACCGGGTCCCTCCCCAACGTGCGTGGCTCTGCGACGCCCAGCGGCGCGCTGACACGCACGAACGATGTGGTGGGGGGCCGTCAGCCCGGGAAGTTCTTGTGGTACTGGCTGGCGATGGGGCCGCGCTGGCCCTGGTACTTGGAGCCGACCTCACCCGATCCGTAGGGATGATCGGCCGCCGTGGTCATGCGGATGAACGAGATCTGACCGATCTTCATCTTGGGATACAGCGTGATCGGCAGGCTGGCGACGTTGGACAGCTCGAGGGTGAGTTGGCCATCCCACCCGGCGTCGACGAACCCGGCGGTGGAGTGGATGAGCAACCCGAGGCGGCCGAGGGAGCTCTTGCCCTCGAGGCGTGCGACGAGGTCGTCGGGGAGCTTCACACGCTCGAGCGTGGTGCCGAGGACGAACTCGCCGGGGTGGAGGATGAACACGCCCTCGTCCGGGATCTCGACGAGCTCGGTGAGCTCCTCGGTGTCGGTCTTGACGTCGATGATGCCCATCGTGTGGTTGCGGAACACACGGAAGGAACCGTCGATGTGGAGATCGACGGACGACGGCTGGATGCAGGACTCGTCGAGCGGCTCGATGACGATGCGGCCGGCGGCGAGATCCTCCTTGATGGTGCGGTCGGACAGGATCACCCGGGCCACGTTAGTGGGTCGTCGGTGGAGGCGAGTCCGACCACGCCGCCTCTCGACGGGCGCCGGCGGGCATCGTCGACTGCGCCGATCCGCACCTCCCGACGCAAGGAGCCCAGGCGCGGGCATCGGGCCGCGGTGCGGACGGTCTGACCCCCAGGGTCTCCTCGCCGGTCCGGACGTCCTGTCGACGACGAGCGAGGACCCGAACGCATCGTTCAGCCGGCCCCACCCTTGTGCAGGACGGTGAAGCCCCCCTGTCCGCTGTGTTCGAAGTCGGTGACCATCGCCGCCACGATGCGGTGGAACCGGAGCTGGTCGGCGTCGGATGCGAACGCCGGCGACCGGCCACCGAACGCGGCCACCACGAGCTTGGCCACCAGCGCTCGGGCCTTCGTCCGCACCGTCGAGTCGGTCGGTTCCGACGGGCCGATCCCGGCCAGCATCTCGAACAGCTCGAACGCGTAGGGGGTTGCCTCACCGTCGACGAACCCGACGTCGCGGGCGAGCTGGAGTATCCGAGCCGGCGGCATCTCCTTCTCGGTCACGCCGAACTCGGCCATCGACTGCAGTGACCCGGGCGTGAGGTGATGTCCGACCCCGGGCTCGGACAGCACGACGACACCACCGGGAGCGAGCGCGTCGAACGCCGCCTGCAGCGCTCGGCGTTCGTCGTCGGCATGGTGCAGCGAGTCGAAGAAGAGGACGGCGTCGAAGGGCTCCATCGCCGGAACCGACTCGTAGTCGGCGACGACGAAGGTGATCTCACCCCGGGCGGGCACGGAACGGGCGAGCTCGATCATGTCCGGGGCGATGTCGAGCCCCACGACGTCGTAGCCCGAGCGACTCAGGAACTCGGTCGTCCACCCGGTGCCGCACCCCATGTCGAGCACCCGCGCCGGGGGCGCCGGCAGCAGATCGAGCACCGCGCCGATCAGCTGCAGCCAGCGTCCGCGCTCGTTGTCCGAGAACGGCTTCGCTGCCGCGTGGCGGCGCCCCTCCTCGCCGATGCGCTCGGCGTACGCGATCTCGTCATCCTTCGCCATGATCTGCCTTCCTCGGAGCGCTCGGTCCTCGGATCATCGCAGCACTCGACCACGGTGGGGTCGATCCACCCGGCCGAGCGCCGGGCGTCGGCTCTCGGGCGGGCACCCAGGCGTCGGGCGTCGGGCATCGGGCGTCAGGCGTCAGGCGTCGGGCATCGGGCATCGGGCGTCAGGCGTCAGGCGTCAGGCGTCAGGCGTCAGGCGTCAGGCGTCAGGCGTCAGGCGTCAGGCGTCAGGCGTCAGGCGTCAGGCGTCGGATAGCTTCGGGCGCGTGACGAAGGTCAGCGGTGACCGTCGGCCCGATGCCGCTGTTCGGTGGTTCTGGCCGGCGCTGGTTGCGCTCGCCGTCGTCGGACTCGGTGTCCGGGTGGGCTACGTCCTGGCCGTGTCGCACGATGTGCCCTTGGGCAACGACGCCACCTGGTACTTCCTCCAGAGCGGCTCGATCGCCGACGGAGCGGGCTACATCGACCCCGAACTGCGCTTCGCCACGGGCGCCGAGGTGGCCACCGCAGGCTTTCCCCCGCTCTACCCGACGTGGTTGGCCGTCGTCCGCTCGGTCGGGTTCGACTCGGTCCTGGCGCTGCAACTGGTGGGTTCGCTGACCGGCTCGCTCACCATCGTGCTCACCGGGCTCTTGGGCCGGCGGCTGGCCGGGTCGACGGTCGGCTTGGTGGCGGCCGGCGCGGCCGCACTGAGCCCGGCGTTGGTGGCGGGTGACGGATCGTTGATGACCGAGACGGTGTACGTCCCCATCGTCGTGGCGGTGCTGCTGCTCGCCGACCGGGCGCGCGTGGACCAGTCGTGGGGGTGGTGGGTCGCCCTCGGGGTCGCCTGCGGCGCCGCCGCGCTGACCCGCCAGGAGGCGCTGCTCGTCGCACTGGTGGTGGCCGTGCCTGCCGCTGCGCTGGTGCGTTCGCGCTCGTGGCGGTGGCGCATCGCAAGAATGGCGATCGTCGGCGCCGCCACGGTCGCCGTGGTCGGTCCGTGGGTCTTCCGTAACGGTCAACAGGTCGGAGAGGCGACCATCTCGACGGCGTCACCAGCGACATCGCTCGCCGGTTCGAACTGCCCGAGCACCTACGCGGGACCGTCGATCGGTTCCTGGGACTTCGCCTGCACCCGCTCCGAGATCCGCTCGACCATGAGCGAGGCGGCCTGGACCAGCGAGATCCGACGCGACGCCATCAGCTACGCCCGCGACAACGCAGGCCGGTTGGTGGTCGTCGTTCCCGCGCGCGAGGCGCGGGTCTGGGGGCTGTGGGACCCGCGAGACCTCGTCGCACGGGACGCCGCCGAGACCCGCAGCGAGCGCTTCCAGTACCTGGTGTGGGCGACCGGCCTGGCCACCTTCGTCGGGGGGCTCACCGGCATCGTGGTGCTCGCACGGGCCCACCGACGCATCGCCGTGCTCGTCGGCGCCGTCGCGCTCGTCGCCGTGACGTCGGTGCTGTCCTACGGCAACCCGCGCTTTCGGACCGTCGCCGAACCGGCGATGCTCATCGGCATGGCGGCGTTGGCCGTGGCGCTCGCCCGTCGTCTGGCGCGTCTCCTCGCGGCGAGCTGAGCCGTCGCGTCGACCGCGACGATCGAAGGCCGACGCGAATCTCGTCTCCTGCGCTCGGCCGTGACGATGTTCGGTCAGCACCGAGGGACGTGGCCCCGGAGCACGGCGTCGGTTGTGCCAGGCTTCGACGATGGACATCTCCTGCGGGTTCGCACCGAGCGCGGCTGCGCCCGACCTCGTCGCCGTCGCCGAGCAGCTCGGCTACCGCCGTGCCTGGATGTACGACTCCCCGGCGCTGTACCCCGATGTGTGGGCTGCGTTGTCGCGTGCCGCCGATCGCACCTCGACCATCGGTCTCGGTCCGGGTGTCCTCGTCCCGAGCATCCGCCACGTCATGGCCACCGCCGCCGCCACCGCAGGACTTTCCGATCTCGCTCCGGGACGCGTGGCCCTCGGGATCGGCACCGGTTTCACCGGCCGGTTGGTCCTGGGTCAGCCGGCCATGAGGTGGGCCGACGTCGAGGCCTATGTGCACGCGCTCCGCGAGCTGCTCGCCGGACGGGCCGTCGAGTGGGACGGCGCCCTCATCCAGATGATCCACCCCGACGGGTTCTCGGCCGAGCGACTGCAGGTGCCGATCCTCATCTCGGCGATGGGTCCGAAGGGAACGGAGATCGCCCGCCGCATCGGCGACGGGGTCTTCTCGGTCGGGTCCGCCCAGGCCGGCTTCGACTGGTCGGCGGTGCTCATCTACGGCTCGGTCCTCGACGACGGCGAGGACCCCGGGTCCGATCACGCCATCGCGGCCGCAGGTCCAGGAGCGTCGGTGCTGTACCACGCGCTCTGGGAGCAGGGCATGGCCGAGGCGCTGCCCGGCGGCGACGAGTGGCGGCAGCGGATCGAGGAGTTTCCCGAGCCCGAGCGCCACCTCCGCGTGCACGAACGTCACCTCGTCGGCATCAACGAGTGGGACCGGACCGTCGTCACGGGCGAGACCATCGTCGCCCTGACCGTCACCGGCTCGGCCGCCGAGGTGGCCTCCAAGCTCGACGAGCTCGTCACCCAGGGGGCGACCGAGGTGGTGTTCCACCCCGGCGGTGACGACCTCGCCACCGAACTGGCGCGCTTCGCCGACGTCGCTCGTCGCGTCGGCGTCTGACCGATCAGCGCTCGACGGCCCGGATGGCGGCGCGCTTGGCGGCGCTGGTGTCGGGGGCGCCGATCTCCACACCCGCCGGCACCTCGAGGTGGAGCTCCGACGAGCGGTCGACACACAGCGTCGCATCGTCGAGGGTCAGCCCGAGGAGGTGGCCGCCGCACGTGCGGTCGGCACTGATGAAGTGCAGGTGGTAGCCGGCCACGTCGATGCCTTGGGCGTAGTCGGGAAACCGGAAGCCGACGATCGAGCCCGCTGCCGCCGGCACCGACCACTCGGTCTGGTGGGCGACGACCTCGGCCAGTGCCGGGTAGGGGCGCTGCTGGCGGGCGACGCTGCGCAGGTGGATGTCCCGGAAGTCGCCATCGACCCGCACGGCCACGACCGGCGCAGACGTTCCGGCCACCGCGTCGATCGCCACCGTCAACTCGTCCAGGGACATCGGTCCGGTCAGCGGGACCGGCGCGTCGGGAGCGAAGTGGCAGACGATCGCGAACGGTGTCGGCGTCGACGGGTCGATCTCGACCACCGAGGCATCGGAGCGGGCCGTGAAGAAGGCGCCGTCGAGCGCCACCATCTCGCCGTCGAGGTGCTGCACCGTGCCGATCCCGAGATCGCCGTGGGCGGCGAGCTCGCCGATGGTGAGGTCGCCGTCGTAGCAGCCGTCGAGGAGAGCGTCGATCGACGACGCCTGCCACACGAGGTGTCGGGCAACGGGATCGTGATCGAACTCGTCGCGGGTGAGGCGGTGGACGTGCAACGCCGACGCCAAGCGTGTGTCGATCACGGTCATCGGCCCATCGTTGCCGGTCACCCCCACCGTGTCCTGGGCCGAACGACCAGTTCCATCGGCGACCGAGGGCGCTCGACGACGCCCGGCCCGCCTCTGACATGGGATCGCCGGCTCGCTAAGGTGGCGGCTTCTGCGGGTGTAGTTCAGTGGCAGAACATCAGCTTCCCAAGCTGAGAACGCGAGTTCGACTCTCGTCACCCGCTCCACCACGAAGGCCCAGCTCAGCCCCGGTTTCGGGCCCCTGGGCCTTCGTCGTTCGGAAGGGCTGTCGGAGGCGGCGTGCCACATTCGTGCCACAGCAGATCGTCCGGTGCTCGCGTCGCCGCCGCGTTTGTCGGCTATCCGGCTCGTCAGCTTCCGGAAAGGACCAGGAGCGCCTCGTCCTCGTCGGTTGCGAACTGCTCGATCGTCTCCTTGTGATCGAGGATCACGGTGGCGATGGCGACGGTGGTTGCCGAGCCGCAGCCACACGACCTTCGGCGGCGGACCGTGAAGAAGCGCCAGTTGGCGGAAGTCCGAGTCCTTCGACCTGACGATGTAGCCGTTCGCTCCGGCAAATGCCCACACCTCGCCGTCAGTCGCTTCCGCGAGCCCGAGCAGGGCGACGTGGGACGAGTCGGGGAAGACGTCGCGAACGTGGTCGAACAGACGCCGGGAGAGGTTCTGGCCGAACAGGAGCTTCACGCCGAGGCGAGACGCCGCTCACGCATGGCTGCGAACTCCAGCGCGGCCCGCACGTGCTCGACCGTGAGCTCGGGGAAGTCGGAGACGATCTGCTCAGCTGTCATGCCCGACGCCAGGTACTCAAGGACGTCGTAGACCGCGATCCGCGTACCGACGAAGCACGGCTTGCCGCTGCGAACGCCCGGCCTCGTCTCGATCAAAGTCGGTCAATACCACGCCTTCACCCTATTCGGCCGTAGCTCGATGCGGCTGCCGTTCGGCGCCGGACCTCCACCGGATCCGTGCCACATCAGATCACCGGTGGCACACTGGCGGGACCTCAGACGGCACGGATCCACGAGGGCTGTGCCGCCGGGCACTCCCCCACGCCGCCGACGGCTCGACGCGCGGCGTCCTTCGACGAGCATCCACGCTTCAACCCCATCGCCGGCCAGGTGAGGCTGCCGGCGTACGCCACGACGTGGCTCGACCAGCGGCCGAACCTGGGCCCCGCACCGTCGAGCTGTACGAGGGCGAGCTGCGGCTGCACATCCTTCCGGTGCTCGGCGACCTTGCTGACCCCGGACGAGCCGGCCCCGTGGTAGACATCCCGCGAGTCGCGGCCATCCCGACCTGCGGCTCAGGTCCGGGACAGAGAAGATGCGGAGGACGAGTGGATCCCAGGTTCGGTGCGGTGCTCGTCACGCGTCGGGCGAGAAGAGGACCACGGGCGATCGGCGTGTGCGCCACGGTCGCTGCGGTCATCGTGCTGTTGCTCGTGCCCTCCCCGGTCGGCGCGGTCGTCGGAGGGAGCGCGGCCGAGCCGGGTCAGTTCCCGTTCGCGGCCGTGCCGCTCCCCGACGACTGTTCCGCGGTGCTGATCGCCCCGACGTGGGTGCTCTCGGCCGCCCACTGCGCCCGGTACACCGAGGAGCTGCGGATCGGCTCCACGGATCTCAGGTTCGGCGGCGAGGTCGTCGACGTCAAGCGCAACGTGCCCCACCCGGACTACGTGGCGAACAGCGTGAGCGTGGCCCCGAACGACCTCCGACTGCTCGAGCTCGAGCACCCCGCGACCTCGACGCCCGTCTCGGTGATCGGACCGGACGAGCCGTCGCTCGAAGCGCCGGGCGTGGACGCCAACATCGCCGGATTCGGTGAGGTGTGCTCGCCGTTCGATCCCGACGACGACTTCTGCTACGAGCGCACCGGGCTGCGCTGGGCGACGATGCCCCTCATCTCGTCATCGGCGTGCGCCGCCGCGCCCGATGCGTTCTACGCCACCGTCGACGGCACCAAGATGCTGTGCACCATGGTCCCCGGCGGCGGACGGTCGCCCTGCTTCCGTGACAGCGGTGGCCCGTTGGTCGTGGTGGACAACGGCCGG
This sequence comes from Acidimicrobiales bacterium, assembly GCA_038235385.1. GTDB lineage: Bacteria > Actinomycetota > Acidimicrobiia > Acidimicrobiales > Acidimicrobilacustridaceae > JBBSTY01. The sequence goes on from JBBSTY010000003.1 coordinate 23,908, forward strand.
ATGGTGCTCGTGGGCACGGTCGACGGCGGCGCCGAACCCTGCGGCGCCCCCGGCTTCCCGGCCATCTACACGCGGGTGTCGGCCTTCCTCCCTTGGATCAGCGAGGTGACCGGCATCGACTTCGACGCACCCACGATCCCGACGACCACCACCACGACGACGAGCACCACCACGACGACCACCACGGCGCCGGCCATGGCCTCCACGCCGGCGGCGACGGTCGCGGTCGCCCCCGCGTTCACTGGCTGACGCGAGCGCTGCGGGCCGGCCGGCCGTTCAGGCGTTCGAGGACTTGTTGGCGGGGCTCCTGGGACAGCTTTCGAACCGACACGTCACAGAACGGCTCAGCAGAGTGATCAGCTGGCTCCTCTTCCTCGTCCGGTGGATCTACCGGTACCCGAGCCAGAAGCGTCCGGCCATCGAACAGGCCATCGCCGAGCACGATGTTCCGACCTCCACGGTGATCCGACTTCGTCGCCAGCACGAGGTCCGGGACCTCCTTCGCACTGTTGAGGCCCCTGGCCTGTCTGCATGATGTCTGTCGGGACCGAACGGACCTCGGCGGAGCCGTGCGTGGCGATCATGATCGTTACCTTCGACCGCCGAGCTCCTCGAGGGCAGCAGCGATCTGCTCGACGGGAGGGCCGGATGCTGCGACGTCCATCACGAGGTCGTAAACCGCGTCGTTGCTTGCCCCGGCGACGCTCGATCCGTTGATCTCCAGGAACACTGCGGCCGCGAGCCAACCCAACCGCTTGTTCCCGTCGACCAGCGCGTGGTTGTTGACCGTCGACTGGAGCAGAGCCGCGGCCTTCAGCCAAACAGTCGGGTACGCGTCCTCGCCACCGACGGTGGTTTGCGGGCGTGCGATCGCCGCTCCGAGCAACCCGACGTCTCGGATCGGCGGGGGATCGCCGAGCAGTCGCCGGGCGAGGTCGATCACGTCGTCGAGGTCGAGGTACTCGACGGGTTCGCTCACGTGCCGAGGCGGTCGATGGCCTCGGCGTGGACGTCGGCGATCAGGTCGGCGGCCGCCGCTACCCGGGCGCGATGCTCGCCTCGCTCGACGTAGTCGCGGATCGCGCGTCGCGCCGCGTCCTGCATCGAGATGCCCTCCGCCACCGCCCGATCCTTGAGCGCCTGCTGCTCGTTCGGGGTGAGTCGCAACGTCATGGCCATTCTCCAACGGTATCAGTCCGATACCACTGAGCTCGAGGGCGAGCAACCCGTCGGCGACCACGAACATCTGGGGCCACGACCTGCAGCGGCCCAAGGTTCAACGAGTCGGGCGGCGGTGAACTCGGCGATGCGCGACCCCCTCGCCGAGCTCGTTGCGGGCCAGATCGATCTCGCACCGCGCCAGACCGCCGTTGCGTCAACCGAACCGATCCCGCGTGGATCCCGCGTCCGCTTTCGTTCACCTCGGTCCGCTGGGTCCACCGCTGCCCCATCCAGGGCCGCCGGCGGTCGCTCACGTCCGCCGGTTCGGGTGGACGTCGATTCCCAAGCTGAGAACGCGAGTTCGACTCTCGTCACCCGCTCCACCACGAAGGCCCAGTTCAGCCCCGGTTTCGGGCGCCTGGGCCTTCGTCGCGTTCGGGGTCGAAACGGCAGGCGTGACCTTGGCGTGACCCTACGGAACGGCCGGACTCCCGATGTGGTGCTGCGGACAGACGGGTTTCGAACGTCACCCGTCTGACGGCCAAGCGTCGAGGTACGAGCGGATCCGTCCAGAGGCCGCAGAGTTGGTCGAGCTCGCTGATGCTGGAGATTCGCCGACGAGGTCTTCGACAGTGCTGCCGGAACCATCACGGGCGTGGAGGTCGGCTCCGCGTTCAGCGAGGCGAACGAACGTCTTGTCGTTCGCACCGGCGGCCACGCAGAGCAATGGCGCTTGCCGTCGCCTTTGCGCGCCTCGATGCGAGCGCCGAGGCCCAACGCCGCGTCGGCCATCTCCGCATCGGCGATCCAGGCGATTCGGTGGAGGACTGTCTCGCGCTCCAGCCGCTGACGACGTCGATGTCTGCACCAGCCGAGACCATGCGGGCCAACACGGCGCCGCTCGACCACTCCTGATTGACCGTGCACAACAGCGGCGGGTAGCCAGGCGGGTTCACGTCGGCGCCGGCCGCCACGAGCTGGTCGAAGAAGCTGCTCGGGGGCCCCGGCCGGGAGTCCTCGTACACCGCTGTGGCCAGGATCGGCCACCCATCGTTCGAGTGGTTCGGGTTCGCACCCGCCTCGAGAAGCGCTACGACCGCTTCCGGCCGTCGGAATCCGAAGGCAAGCGCGAGCGGTGTGTCGCCGCTGGCGTCGAGCGCTTCGATGTCCTCCGGCCTGAGGTCGTCGGGAACCTTCGTGAGCTTCCCGCTTCGTGCGCTTCGGTGAAGTGGCGTGTACCCGTGAGCGGTCGCGGACGCGGGCGGTGAGCCAGCGCCAGCGAGGCGATCGGCCAACTCCCCGAACTCGTTGGCGTCGGCGAACGTCGCTGCCGTCCAGCCGATCCGCGAAACCCACGTCGGATCGGCGCCGTGGGTCAGGAGGAGCTCGACGATCTCGTCCGATCCGTCGCTGGCTGACTGGGGCCCGCGAGGCGAGCTGTGCGCATTGCGCTGGTGCGACTTCGACCTCGACGCCAGGACGGTTCGCATCGAGCGTTCGGTGTCGGCGACCAAGGCGCACGGGGTCTTATCAAGACCACCAAGACCGGACGCGTTCGACTCGTATCGATAACTGGGCCCGCGGGTTCCGCGCTGGAAGCACATCGCGACCGAGCTGTCGTCGTCGCGACTACGGCTGGCCGTGAGATTCAACCCGACGACTTGGTGTTCACGAACGACCCGACCGCGCAACGACCGTGGCGACCCACTTCTTCGATCGCGAGCTCATCGACCGGCTCGCCCGTGGCTTCGAGCTCATAGAAGTCAGCGATTTCACCGAAGGCGACCTCCCCCGCCGCCTCACCCGGATCACCATGCGGGTGCTTGATCCTTGACGCCCGGGAGAGTGGCCAGGAGCGTGAGAATCGCGCGGGTTGCGGTACCCTAGGGGGTATGAACATGTGCGGCACAACCCGTCTCCTCATCCCCGCCTTCCTCGTTGGGCTCGCAGTCGCCACCTTCGCGGGCAACGACGCCTACGGCTGGATTGCCGCGGCTCTGACCGGCACGGTGCTCTTCGCCGCGCAGCGGGTTCGCGGGACGAGCCTGACGTGCGCGATCTCGCCCCCGGCGGCCGTGGATCACCGCGTCGATCTGGATCTCCGCGACGGGGAGCACACCGAGCTCCCCACACGCTGAGCTGACCGGGTGCTACTCGCGGCGAACGCGGACGAGGCAGTCGAGCGCCGGGCGCTCGGCGCCGGCCACGGCCCGTTCGACCGTCTCCGCGCGTTCCACGGTGACATCTATCCCAGCTGCGTCGAGATCGGCGAGGACGTCGGTGGATCGGTAGAGCACGTCCGGGTTCGGGGGTCCGCCGGTGCCGCCGGTGAGGTTGGTGCTGTCGTGCGCGACGACGAGCAGCGTGCCCCCGGGGGCTAGCGCCCGGCCGGCGACCCCGATGGCGTGGCGGCGCTGGTCGGCGGGGAGCTGCAGGTAGCAGACGGCGACGAGGTCGTAGCCGTCGGCGGGTGGGGTCCACGTGGTGGCGTCCGCGCAGATCCAGGTGACGTCGACGCCGCGGTCGGCGGCGAGACGCCGGCCCTTCTCGAGACCGACGTCGGAGAAGTCGACCCCGGTCGCGGTCCAGCCCTGCTCGGCCAGCCACACCGCATTGCGGCCCTCACCACACGCGAGATCAACGGCACGGCCGGGCGGCAGGGTGGCCGCTTCGGCGGCGAGGAAGATGTTCGGGTCGGCCTTCCACACGTACTCGGCGGTGGCGTAGCGGTCGTTCCAGTGGTTCGAGTCCATACCGGTTCCTTGTGGTGCGGCGGTTTCAATCGTCGGTCGGCGGCGCCGCGAACTCGCGGAAGGCAGCCAGCGCGCGGGGTGCCCACACGCTCGCCGGTCCGCCGTTCATGAGCAAGGCGACGCCGAGCGCTTCGGCGACTTCTTCCTCGGTGGCGCCGGCCGCGGCCGCGGCGCGTGCGTGGTAGGCGACGCAGCCGTCGCAGTGTTCGACGACGCCGACGACGAGCGCCATCAGCTCCTTGATCCGACTCGGTAGCGCCCCGTCGGCCATCGCGGACTTGTGCATCGCGGCGAAGCCGGCCCAGGTATCGGGAATGGCCTTGCGCAGGTCACGGGTCGGTTCCCGGAGCTCGGCGGCGACGTCGTGGAAGTGGCCCATGGTGCGTTCCTCACAAGGTGGGTGGTGATCAGACAGGGGTGAGGCCGAGGTCGGCTTCGATGGCAGCGCGGGGCTTGGCCCCGACGCTCTGGGCGACCGCTTGGCCATCACGGAACAGGGCAATGGTGGGGACGCCCTGGCTCGGGGAGGGTGAGGACCCGCTCGCGCAGCGAGTGGTAGAGGTTGTGGGCGAACTCCTCGGCCCGGTCCGCCAGATCGGGGCGGCCCACGCCTTCGACGAAGAGGGGGTCGCCGGTGAGCACGACGTCGTCGCCCACGAAGTACATGGTCGATCCCATCGTGTGCCCGGGAGTGTTCATCGCCGCGACCGACATCGCGACACCACCGGGCAGTTCGTAGTGGTCGCCGTCGTGCAACGGCGTGTAGGCGAAGTCGAACGTGTCGGCCGGGTTCAGGTACAGGGTCGCGCCGGTGGCCTGGCTGGTGAGCTCGACCGGCTGGGTGAGCTCGCTCGAAGGGGCGGCGCCGTTCGTCGTCGATCCGCTGCCGGTCGTCGCGGTCGGGTTGCGGGTGCACGCGGCCAGGCCCCCCACCGCGAGGAGGGCGCCGCCGGCGCCGAGACCGCCCAGGACCTGCCGTCGGCTCAGCCGGGCGCCATCGGCGGTGGTCATGGCGAGACCAGCGCCATGCCGGCGCGGATGGACACGTAGGCGGCGAGCACCAGGAGCAGGCCGACGAACCAGCGGACGAGGGTGACCGTGGGTAGGCGGTCCGCGATGTTCTTGCCGACCGACACGCCCAGGAGGGCGGCGATGGTGAACGGGGCGGCGACGCCCCAGTCGACCGTGGTCGTGCCGATGCGTCCGGCGAGGGCGACGGCGGAGTTGATGGCGATGACGAGGAGCGAGGTGCCGACGGCTTCGGGCATCTCGAAGTCGAGGGCGAGGACCAGGGCCGGGACGACGACGAACCCGCCGCCGACGCCGAAGAACCCGGTGATGAACCCGACGATCGTGCCGGCGACGAGCACCTTGACGACCACAGTGGCGGTCACCTGGGTGCGGGTGGCGACCTGGACGGTTCCGTCTGGCTCGGGTTCTGGGTAGAGCTCGAAGTCTTCGTCGCCGGCGCCGGGTTTGGTCTGGTTGACCCACATGCGCCACGCCGCGATGACCATGAGTCCGGCGAACGCGAGGAGCAGGACGTTCGGGTCGACGGCGTGGTTGAGGCGGGTGCCGATCAGGGACCCGCCGACGCCGGCCAGGCCGAACATGACCCCGGGCAGCACCCGTACCCGGCCGGCGCGCAGGTGGGCGAACATCCCGAACAGTGACGCGGTGCCGACGACGATGAGCGAGGTCGTGGTCGCGGCCTGGGGGCTTTCGCCCGCGGCGTAGACGAGGATCGGCACGGCCAGGATCGAGCCGCCTCCGCCGAGCGCCCCGAGGGACACGCCGATGAGGAACCCGAGTGGTGAGACCAGGAGTGCCCGGCCGTTCATCGGAGTGTGCCCTTCTTGCCGCGGCTGTTGACCATCGGTAGACCGGCGGTCTGCCAGGCGGTCATGCCACCGGTGAGGTTGACCGCGTCGAAGCCGGACTTGGTCAACATCTTGGTGGCGCGTGCCGAGCGGGTCCCCGAGCGACACACCACGACGAGCGTCCGGTCCTCGGGGAGGCGGGCCATCGAGGAGGGCAGACCACGCAGGGGGTGGTGCTTGGCCTTGGGGGCGTGCCCGGCGTCCCACTCGCTCTTCTCGCGTACGTCGACCAGGACGGCGCCGGAGCGCGTCAGCTCACGAGCTTCGACAGCCCCGATGCTGGAGGTGCGGGAGGCGCCGAACAGGTCGGACAAGACGCTCATGGCGGGCCTTTCGGGTCGGAGGTACGCCACGCAGAACATACCCTAGGGGGTATAGTATTCCTGTTCGGGAACAAACCCCCAGGGGTATAGGTTCCAATCTTGCGATCGACGACGAGAAGGCAGTAGAGGAGAAGGTCATGGAGCTACCCGAGGATGTCACCGCCGATCTGCGCAAGCGCCTGCGCCGCGTCGCCGGTCAGGTACAGGGCATCGAGCGGATGCTCGACGAGGGCCGCGAATGCCGCGACATCGTCACCCAGATCTCTGCCGCCAACCGGGCCCTCGAACAGACCGGTTTCAAGCTCGTCAGTGCCGGGCTCACCTACTGCCTCTCGCACCCCGAAGAGGCCGAAGCCGACGGCTACCCCGTCGGCGAGGTCGAGAAGATGTTCATGCGTCTCGCCTGACCCCCTCCCGCTGATCCCTCCCCCGAAAGCGACCCCACCGTGCACGCCATCGAAACCACCGTCGCCCTACCCCTCGACCAGGCAGAAACGGCGCTGCGCGCCGCGCTCGCCGAGCAGGGGTTCGGTGTACTGACCGAGATCGACGTCGCCGCGACCCTCAAAGCCAAGCTCGGCGTCGACCGCCCCCCGTTGAAGATCCTCGGCGCCTGCAACCCGACCCTCGCCCATCAGGCGCTCGAGCTCGACGCCACCTCCGCCCTGGTCCTGCCCTGCAACGTCGTGCTCGAACCCGGCGTCGACGGCGGCACCCACATCAGCGCCGTCGACCCCCGCGAGCTCATGCCCGATCCAGCTTTCGCCGACCTCGCGAGCGGAGCCGCCGAGAAGCTCACGGCGGCCCTGGACGCAGTCAACGCCTGACAGTGGGGCCGGTTCGACGACGGGCTCACCGCTTCGGCCAGAAAGGGACGAAGCGCGGGGTGCGCTCGGCGTAGGCCGCGTAGCCCGGATAGCGGTCAGTGAGGTGCTGCTCTTCCCACCGCGCCTTGAGCATGAACCAGGCGATCAGGGCCACAGTGGCGGCGAGGACAGGGATGCTTGCAGACCGGAGAGTGATGCCGACGGTGAGGGCGATGATGCCGGCGTAGATCGGGTGACGCACGAAGCGGTACAGGCCCCGGACCTTCAACTCGCCGCGCGGGACCGGCGTGGGCAGTGGCGTGAGGGAGCGGCCGAGGTTCACGATCGCCGCGAGCAACACCGCCGCGCCGATCCCCTCGAGCCCGAACGCGACGGTGTTCAGCCACCCGGGCACGGACCACGCACTGCCCGGCGCAAGCACCACGATCACGAGCAGCAGGACGAACTGCACCGTGACGAACAGCCACGCCAAGGCCGTGTCGCGCGGGTTGTCGGCCGTCAGCAAGCCCATCAGCTGCCAGCCGAACCCATGGCGGTGGTCCGGGACCCAGCTGGTGCCCACGCAACAGGCTCGGCGAAGCGGTTCATCTGTTGTCTCCTCCCTCGGCACGGCACGCTCAGCGCCAGGTCCGCGCCACGCCCGATTCGGGCGAGTTGGCGGTAGCGCCGGCCCTGCTGGCGACCTGGGATGCCGAGCAGGACGCGTGCGCAGGTCGGGGTGTCGCCTGGTCGGCCTATCGCAACGGGGGCGTGGCCGAGCTTCGCAGCATCGTGGCCGAGTTGGCCTCTGGCCTCGGTGGCGCCGACCTCGACCGGTGACCACGCCGGTCGACGCTGGCAGCATCGGTCGGCGGCGGTCCCGGTCGCGTGCGGTCAGGTCCGGGTGAGGATGACCTTGAGGGCGCCGGTGTCGACGGCGCGGGCGAACACGTCGTAGGCCTCGTCGAACTGGTCCATCGTGAAGTGGTGGGTGATGAAACGATCGGTGTCGACCTGATGCCCCTGCGCCAAGCGCAACAGGGTGGGTGTCGAGTACGTGTCGACGAGGCCCGTCGTGATGGTGACGTTGCGGATCCACAGCTCCTCGAGGTGCAACGTGACGGGCTGGCCGTGCACCCCGATGTTCGCGATGTGCCCGCCCGGGCGAGCCAGCGCCGCGGCGAGCTCGAACGTGGCCGGCACACCGACGGCTTCGATGGCGACGTCGGCACCCAGGCCGCCGGTGAGGTCGCGCACGATCTGGAGCGCGTCTTCGCGGCTGTTGTTGATCACGATGTCTGCACCGAACGTCTTGGCGGCCTCGAGCCGGCTGTCGGCCATGTCGATCGCGATCACGTGCGCCGGACTGAACAGGCGGGCGCCCATCATCGCGGAGAGGCCGATCGGGCCGGAACCGACGACGGCGACGACGTCACCGGGTTGCACCTGACCGTTGAGGACCCCGACCTCGTAGCCGGTGGGGAGGATGTCGGCCAGCATCAGCAGTTGCTCGTCGGACACCCCCGCGGGCACGGCGTAGGTCGAGGTGTCGGCGAACGGGACGCGTACCTTCTCAGCCTGGGTGCCGTCGATCTTGTGACCGAGGATCCAACCGCCGCCGCCGAGGCACTGGCCGTAGCTGCCGTCACGGCAGTACCGACACGCCCCGCAGGCGGTGATGCAAGAGACCAGCACCCGGTCGCCGACCTTGACGTTCTTGACGCCCGAGCCGACGGACTCGACCGTGCCGACCGCTTCGTGGCCGAGGATGCGGCCGTCGGTCACCGCCGCGACATCCCCCTTGAGGATGTGGAGATCGGTGCCGCAGATCGTGACGACGTCGACGCGCACGATGGCGTCGGTGTCATCGACGATGACCGGATCGGGAACTTCTTCCCAGGCCTTCTGGCCCGGACCGTGGTAGACGACAGCGCGCACGGGCTTTCCCCCTACGTCGAGATGGTGTTCGTCTCCACCGTACGAATACCGCCCGCTCGTCAACAGAGCAGAACGTCCCGACCCCGCAGGGATCACGAAGGAAGTGATCCGGTCGGGGTTGGAGCGGGTCAGTGGGAGAAGTGGATGGTGGGCAGGATCCGGCCGAGCCAGGCAGGGAGCCACCAGTTGCGGTCATCGAGCAGCCCCATGAGCGATGGGACGAGCATCATGCGCACCACGGTCGCGTCGAGGAGCACGGCGACGGCGAGGGTGACGCCGAGCTGCGGCGACCAACCGCATGAGCATCACCCGGCGGCGCCGGCGCACCGAGAACCGGGCAGGGGTACGAAGTCCACCCGGAACCCGATGGGTACCTCTCGCTGCCGGCGAGCCAACCCAACCCCGTCACGACATCCCCCGCCCGAAGCGCGACGGGGGCGGGCGCATGAACACGAAGGTGAGGCCAACGGAGACGACAGGAACGACGCAGAGGCCGATGAGCCAGATTCGAAGCAGCCTCGGCCGCCTACGGTGGGCGGGGGAGAGGTCCACTGATGCCACGCTGGCGGCCGCCTCACCGCTCACCGCCACTCGGCGAGTCTGCCGCAGATCCACGGGCAGACCCGGAACAAGCGAACGTGTCCCGGGCGTCGGCATCGCCTCTCTGGGTCGGCCAAGCGGCGCCTCACGACTTCCTGGTCAGTCGGCACCTCACATTCGCGATGCCCTCAGCACGCGATCAAGGGCCGAGGCGATCGCGACATCTCGCTCGCGCGTCGCGTGCTGGTAGCGCATCGCAGCCGGGGAGCTGGCGTGGCCGAGGCGGTGCATGAGCTCCTTGGGGCCGGCGCCGGTGCTGGCCGCGAGCGTCCCCGCGAGATGGCGGAGGTCGTGGAGGTGGACATCGTCGAGGCCCCGAAGACTCGGGCGCTACCTCGCCGGCGTCGTCGACACTTGGGAACCCCGTCAGGGCTGTCTGAGCATCGCTCGGGGTGACCGAGGGGACGGTGCGTCGCGTCGTGCACCCGGCCGGCGGTTCCCACGACTACCACGACCAGCTCGTGCTCCCGCTCATCAGCAACGCGCTGGCGACAGCCGGCATCGACGCCGTCGTGATCCCCGGCGACGAGGCAACCCCTGGATTCGCCACCTTCCAGATCCACACCGCCGACGGCCACCCGCTACTGCTGCGGATCAACCCATCACTGATCCGAGGCACCGAAGCGACGCCGCTGCTTCCCCTGAACGAGGCCGATGGGCTGACCGTGCGCACCGTCGCGGGCGTCGACGTGATGCTGCTGTCGAGCCCAGGGCCGACATCGGTCCCGGTCGTGTACCAGGCCCTGTTCCAATGCGGCGGACTGGACTGGAACCTGACCCCGGCAACCCGCGGGCCGGACGTCGAACAGCCGTCCATCGAACTGGTCGAGGCGATGGCCCGCGAGCTCCCCTGCTGACCCTCCGGCACCCATCGACGATCCCGCAAGCATCCCGCGTCCGCCGCCGTTCGCCTCGGTCCACCGAGCCCCCGAACGGCTGAGGAACGGCCACAGACGGTCGCTCAGTGCTCGAAGGCGCGGCCGGTGACCGTGCTCACCCGCTGGTTGCTCGGGACCAGGCCTTTCAGACCAGGCCGGCTCCCATCAGCCGGTGAACCGGGGTGACGTCCGAACCGCCGTCGCCGCCGTCGCGATCGACCGGGCCGGCACCGCCGGGTGTGACGAGACGGACGACGATGTCGTTGCCATCGATGTCACCGATGTCGTGGCCGGAGCCGCAGTGGTCGTGGTGGTCGGGTCGGGAGTCAGGTCGAGGCGCCCGATGCGGTTCGACTCCGTGAACCAGATCGCCCCGTCGGGGCCGCTCACCGGGGTGCTGGGCCCGCTGTCGGGTTGGGGAAGCGGGTAGACGGTCAGTGCGCCTCCCACGGAGATCCGGCTGATCGTGTTGCCACCCTGGGCCACGACCCAGAGGTTGCCGTCGGGGCCGGCGGTGATGCCGCTGAGCAGGTCACCGGCAGCGCTGGCGTCGTACGACGCGGTGACGGTTCCGGCGGTGGTCATGCGGGCGACCCGCTCGGGACCACCGAGGACCATCCAGAGCGCGCCGTCGGGGCCGGTCGTGATGGTGTAGGGGTCGGAGCCCCCGCCGGTCGGATGCTCGTTCAGGCCGGCGAGGGGGTCCGGGGTGGACGGAGCGAAGCGTCCGACCCGATCGGCATCCTGCTCGGTGAACCACAGCGCGCCGTCGGGTCCCGTGACGATGTCGGTGGGGAAGCTGTTCGCCGTGGGAACGGGGTACTCGGTGATCGTCGCCCCCGGATCGGCAGCGGCCGGATCGATGCGCCCGATCTGGTTGCCCGTGCTCTCGGCGAACCACATCGCACCGTCGGACGCCGCCGTGATCCCGAGGGGGTAGCCGTCCGCACTCGGGAGGTCGTACAGATCGATGGCGCCGACCGTGGTGACGCGGCCGATCTTGTCCGCGTCCGCGTCGTAGGTGAACCAGAGGTTGCCGTCGGGCCCGGACGCGATCGCGTGGGGTTGACCGCTGCCGTCGATCGGGAACGTCGACACGACACCGTCGGTCGTGATGCGCCCGATGGCGTCGGCGCCGAGCTCGGTGAACCACAAGGCCCCGTCGCTCCCCCCCACCCTGTCCGAGGCCCGCACGTCACCGACGCCGAGGTCGAACTCGGTGATGGCCCCGAGCGCACCGACCGGCGGTGAGGCAGTTGCAACGACCAGCGTCGCCGCCAGCGCCGCTGCGGACAGGGCCACCACGCGTCGGCGAGCAGCGCAGATCTCGGGGAAGGTCATGGTGCTCCTGCAATCGCGGTCGGGGCGCCACCATCGCAAACCCTTGACATCATCACCTGAGTAACGGGTACTCAGTTGTCGTCGTCCACGAGTCGTCACCGAGGTTGTGGCCTTGGAGCGCCCTCGTCCGGCGGGCGCGCGGGCGCGCGATGGCGCGCCTCCCGACGTCCGTACCGCTGCGCGTGCGCGGCCCGACCGATCGATCGATCGATGTCGTGATGACCCCGGGAGCGCAGCGAGGGAAGAGACGGGGTCGGCGCAGGGTTGTGGTGGACGTGGATGACGAGACGGACGCACTCGAACCAACCGGTCCGGCCGAGGCGGTCGACGGGCCAGGGGATCACCGACCGACGGTGACCATCTACTGGCGACCCGGGTGCGTGTTCTGCGCGCTGCTGATGCGTCGGCTCCACAAGCTCGGGGTCCCGTCGGTCGACGTCGACATCTGGTCCGACCCCGACGCGGCCGCGTTCGTGCGCCAGCACGCCCGAGGTAACGAGACCGTGCCGACCGTCGACATCGACGGCACCGTCCTGGTCAACCCGTCGGCGGACGAGGTCGTCGCCACGGCTGCGGCGGCTGGCATCGAGCTCCCGGATCCGCCCGCGCGCTGGTGGCAGCGAGGACCCACCGGTTCACCCTCCCCCACCACCGACGCGGGCTGAAGGAGCGAACCAGCACCTGCTCGACCCGACGTGCGGCGCGTCGCCGACCGTCGAGCGGTGCTGGCAGCGGATGCCGGCGGCACCCGACGTGATCAGGTCGACCGGTCCTCGGTGGGAGTCGACGGCGGCCTCTCCGTCTTCGATGGGACCGCTGCAGGCAGGCGGACGACGACGCGGAGACCCCCTGTCGCCGCATCGATCAACTCGACCGTGCCACGCGACCTCGCGATCAGGGCCACGGCGATCGCGAGACCGAGGCCCGTGCCGGTCGTCGACGCGTCGCCGCGCCAGAACCGACGAACGGCACGATCCTTGTCGTCGTCGCTGAGGCCGGGACCCTCGTCGGTCACCACGAGCTCGTGGTGGTCCGGCCCGGGGATGAGCTCGACCAGAACGGTGCCTCCGGCTGGACTCACGTTCAGGGCGTTGTCGAGCACGTTGTCCAGCACCTGCTCGACCGCGCCGGGCACGGCACGAGCCACCGCGGTCTCATCGGGGACGGACCGCTCGACGGTGATGCCACGATCCGCGGCGAACGCGACCCACATCTCCGCTCGTTCCTCCACCAGCTGGCGCAGGTCGACCTCGCCGACCGCGTCCTGCTCGTCGGCACGAGCGAGTTGGAGGAGGTCGGCGATCAGCGCGGCGAGCCGGTCGCTCTCGTCGAGGATGGCGTCGAGCTCCGCTGCCTGATCCGCCGGAGCGCGAGCTTGGAGGTTCTCGAGGCGGAGGCGCATCGCGGTGAGCGGTGTGCGGAGTTGATGGGAGGCATCGGCGACGAAGGCGCGCTGCTCGTCGATCAGCCCGGCGAGGCGCCTCGCCATGGTGTCCAAGGTGGAGCCCAGCTCGCGGATCTCGCGCGGGCCCGCGACCGGCTGGTCGTCGGTCGAGAGATCACCGCCGGCATACCGCAGGGCGCTGTCGCTGAGATGGCGGATCGGTCGGGTGACCGACCGGGCGAGCACCCAGGCGCCGAGCCCGACGATGACGGTGATGACCGCGCCGACGCCCGCCAGTCCGATCCAGAACTGGCGGGTGCGGGCGTCGACGCTGCCGGCGTCGAGCGTGATGCGCAACGCTCCGTGGACCACCCCGCCCGAGGCGACCGGCACGGCCACGTAGAGCAGCGACGTGTCGAGGGTGTCCGATCGGCGGATCCCGGTCGAGCGAGCCCCCTGCAGCGCGACCTCGATCTCGGGGCGCCTCGAGAAGTCGCGAGGGACCGCCGCATCCGTGTCGACGACGGAGATGCCGGCATCATCGACGACCACCACACGTGCTCCTGTCCGTTCCTGGTATCGGTCCGCCGCCGCTGGATCAGGAGGGCGGTGGGCCTCGAGATCGTCTTCGTAGATCGTGGCGATGACACTCGCGTCGCGCTCCACGTCGGCGGTGAACCGGTCGCTCTCGCGCTGGGCGTAGAAGATGCCGAGCGGCACCTCCAACAAGGCGAGCACCACGAGGGTGACCGCCAGGTAGCTCAGCAAGAGGCGTCGGGTCACGAGGCGTCGGCGACGTTGAGCCGATACCCGACGGAACGCACGGTCTCGATGAGCTCCGGTCCGAGCTTCTTGCGGAGCGAGGCGATGTGCACGTCGAGCGTCTTGGTGGACCCCCACCAGTTCTCGTCCCACACGTCGTGCATGAGCTGCTCACGACTCCGCACCGCTCCGGGGTCCTCGCCCAGGCTGACGAGCAGATCGAACTCCTTGGGCGCCAACGCAACGGGTGTTCCGTCGCGCGTCACCGTTCGGGTTCGACGGTCCACCGCGACGTCGCCGATCTCGATGCGAGATGGGCTCGGCGGTGACGCGGCGCCCGAGGTGCGGCGCAGCACGGCTCGGATGCGCGCGACCAGCTCGCGGAACCCGAAGGGCTTGACCACGTAGTCATCGGCACCGAGCTCGAGCAGCATCACGCGGTCGAGCTCGCTGCCGCGAGCGGTGACGACGATGATCGGGACCGGTCCGCGCGACCGGAGCTCCTGGCACACCACCCGACCCTCGAGGTCCGGCAGACCGAGGTCCAACAAGACCAGATCGACGGGGCCGGCTGCCAGCGCGGCCGCACCGGTCCGGGCATGACGAACCTCGAACCCCTCCCGGTTCAACCCCTCGATGAGCGGGTCGGCGATCGACGGGTCGTCCTCGACGAGCAGCAGGTGCACGCCAGCAGCCTGGCACGGCCCGATCTCGATCCGTGGGGTTCTTGGCCGAACCCTTACCTGGCCGAGCGACGGCGCTGGCACACCGATCCGTACGGTTGAGCCATGACCAGCTCCAAGTCTCCCGAGCAGTCGAGTCGCCGGACCTCGATCATCACCGCGGCCTCGATCGGCGCCGTGGGCGTCGCCGGCCTCTTCGCCATCGGCGCCAACCTCGGGATCCTGTCCACGACCAACCAGACTTCGGTCGGCACGGTGTCCGCCGCCGGCGACCTGATCCCGATCGACACCCGGGTGGTCGACCAGACCTCCGACACCGGGGGCGCCGTCGGGTTCCAACACTTCACCGTGGACGAGGCCGGCAGCGTCGACGTGTCGGTCGGAACCGAGGGCGCGCAGCTCGATCGCATGGCGCCGGCAGACGGATGGACCGCCACCCAGGAGACGTCGGCCGGGGCCGACGTGGCCGTCGCCTTCACCGACGGCACCCGGACGTTCGAGTTCACCGCCGTGATCGGTCCTGACGGCACGATCGTCGGCGACGTGGCCGAACCGTCGGCCCCGACGACGACGCCCCAGTCGTCCGATGACCACGACGACCACAAGTCCGACGACCACAAGTCCGACGACCACCACGACGACCACGGGTCGGACGACCACCACTACGAAGGAGCCGATGACGATGACTGACGATCCGGTCCGGCTCGTCCCGACCCACCCGCCTGCCGCTCGGGGCGCGACGCCCGCCGGGCGGTCGAGCGGGCCACGTCGACGCCACCCCGCGCACGGAGCCCGCATCGCCGCCGCCGGGATCGGGGCAACCACGATGCTCGGGCTGGTCGGGGTCATGGGCTTCACCGAGGCGCCCGCCGCAGCACCGGCCGCCGTGAGCTCCCCGCAACCTCCGACGGCGACGGCCCGCCCTGGCGACGGGGCCTCGTCCACCAAGCTCACCGTCCGTCCGACCGTCCGCCCCGCCACCCCGGCCGCCAGAGCTCCCGCGGCGTCCAGCAATGGCAGTCGCTGAGCTCCGCGGCTCGGTGATGGCCTGCGAGCTGCACCTCATCGTCAACGAGCCGCGAGAGCAGGCGCAGCTCGCCCGTGCCGTGGGCCTGCTCGAGCACCTGGAGGCGCGCTGGAGCCGGTTCCTCCCCGACAGCGACGTCTCTCGGCTCAACACCGGGTCGGGTGCGCCGGTGCCGGTGGCTCGGGAGACCATCGAGCTCGTCGAGACCATGAGGTCGGCCTGGGATCTGACCCAGGGCCGGTACGACCCGACGATCCTGCCGGTCCTCGTGGCCCACGGCTACGCCGCCAGCCGGATCGACCCGACCTCGATCACGGTCCTCCCCGCCGGACCGCAGCGCGTCGGGGCGATGGCCGAGATCATCGTGGATCCGAGCAGTTCCACCATCACGCTGCCGCCCGGCGTCTCGATCGATCCAGGCGGCATCGGCAAGGGCCTCGCCGCCGACGCGGCGGTCGCCCTCCTCCTCGACGGCGGTGCCGCCGGGGCCCTGGTCGACATCGGCGGGGATCTCGCCGCCGATGGCACCGCGCCCGACGGGGGTTGGCGCGTCGACATCGAGCGGCCCGACACCCGCGACGCGCCGCTGTGTCGAGTGACGATCGACCACGGAGGTGTCGCCACGTCGAGCACTCGATCCCGCCGATGGGAGCACGAAGGTCGAACACGCCACCACGTCGTCGATCCGGGCACGGGCGCGCCGTCGGACAGCGACCTCGTCGCCGTCACCGTCTTCTCGACGAGTGGATGGCAGGCCGAAGCCTTCGCCACCGCCGCCCTGCTCGGGAGCGGCGACGTGGTGATCGCCTACCTGGACAGCCACGAGCTCACCGGGCTCGCCGTCACCGACGCCGGTGAGGTCCTCCGCACCCGTGACCTCGACGACGTCGACATCATCGACCCGACGGCCCACGCCCGGTGAACGGGTCGTTCTGGTGGTACGTCGCCCGGGCATCGGGCATCGTCGCCTGGCTCATCCTCACGGCCACGGTCCTGTGGGGGATCGTCCTGTCCACCAAGGCGTTCCCGGAGCACCGCCGTCCGGCGTGGCTGCTCGACCTCCACCGCTGGCTCGGTGGCCTCACGATGAGCTTCGTGGCCATCCACCTCGTGGCGCTCGTCGCCGACAGCTACACCACCTTCACCATCGCCGATCTCGTCGTCCCGTTCGCCTCCGAGTGGAAGCCGGGCGCCGTCGCCCTCGGGGTCGTCGCGGCGTGGTCGCTGGTCGCGGTGGAGGTGACGTCGCTCGCCATGCGACGTCTCCCTCGACGGGTCTGGCGCGGCATCCACCTCATCAGCTACCTCACCTTCTGGTTGGCGTCGTTGCACGCCGCGTTCGCCGGATCCGACAGCTCACAGATCCTGTACCAGGCCACGGCCGCGATCGCGATCGGCGCGGTCGTCTGGGCGACCGTCTACCGCCTCACGCACCAGAAGAATGCCCGGCGGAACCGAGCGGCCAGCACGAGCCCCCCGACCCGCTGAGGACGGCAGTCGCCCATCGGCCACGGACGACGAGCCTGCGCTCCGTTCGCCGCAGCGGTCAATCGAGCAGGAGGCCGAGACGCGCTGCGCTGGAGGCGATCGCCGCCACCAGACGCTCGGGCGAACCGGCGCAGGCGACGAGGTCGTACTCGCCGAGGAGCACCACCGGTCCGTCGTCGGTCTCGGCGACGACGCAGGGGGTGAGGCCGTCGGTGAGTGCACGGAGCGGCTCGTCACGCTCGTCGAGGTGCACGGTGATGACCGACACCGGCAGCTGTGTGCGGCACCGCTTCCACTCGGACTTCTCCCGAACCGATCCATGGGTGATGTCGCACAGCGCGCAGTGGGCGACACCGGCTCGCGCCTTGAGCCAGTAGGTGAGCTCACCCCACGGCGTTCCCGACGCGTGGTAGACGCCCACGAGCCGCCGCACCCGTGCGCCACCGGGACCATCGTGGTCCGTTGCCGCGTTCACCGGGATGGCGCCGGTTGCGGGCCGCGGATGAGCCGCCCGGGGAGCTCACCGGTGAACTCGTCGTCCTCCACGATGACCGAGCCCGCACAGATCGTGGCGACGTAGCCGGTGGCCCGTTGCACGAGCCGTCGCGCGGCGGCGGGGAAGTCGTGGGCCATGCGCGGCGCACCGAACCCGAGGCGGTCGTAGTCGATCACGTTGAGGTCGGCGCGATACCCCGGCGCCACCACCCCGCGGTCGTGCAGGTCGTAGAGCTCCGCCGTCTGCTGCGTCTGGCGGTGCACCACGAGCTCCAACGGGAGCTTGGGCCCTCGGGTTCGATCGCGGGTCCAGTGCGTGAGCATGAAGGTGGGCATGCCGCCGTCGCAGATCGCACCGCAGTGCGCACCACCGTCGGACAGGCCCATGCGCGTGTCGGGGTGCCGGTGGAGGTCGTAGGTGACCCCGAGGTCGCCCTGGGAGTAGTTGAACAGCGGGTAGTACACCATCCCGTTGCCGTCGTTCTCGAGGAGCGCATCGAGCACGATCCGCTCGGGTGCGACGCCCGACCGCTCCGCCCGGGCGCGCACGCTCGCCTCCGGCGGCGGCTCGTAGTCGACCACGTCGCCGACGACGGGGAACATCTTGTCGAAGTTGCGGGTGAGCGAGTCGAGGAACCCGCCGTACTCGGGCTGGCGCTCGACGACGAACCGCTCCTGGCGTTCGGGCCGGCGCAGCTCAGCGACCCGCTCGCCGAGCGACATCGCCGCCAGGTCGGCGTAGGCGGGGTGCAACATGAGCGGGTGGGCGGTGCCCTCGAGGCACATCAGGATGCCGATCGAGCGCCCGGCCACCTCGGCCACCACCGGCAATCCGAGCCGTTGCATCTCCTCGAGCCACGCCAGCACCTGCTGCCACACATCGGGCGCCTGGTCGGACTGGTTGAGGTTGACGGCGACCGGACGACCCGATCGTTCGGCGAACTCGCGCAGCCACCCGAACTGCTCGGGCAGCTCCGGGTGGTCGTACGCGCCCTGGAACACCCCCGTGCCGGCCCGCGACATGGCGTCGGCCAGGCCGAACATCTCGTCGGTCGACACCCACGTGCCGGGCACGTACTCCCCGCTCTTGGACCGGTGCAGCGCGGTCTGCGAGGTGGAGAAGCCGAGTGCCCCCGCCTCCAACGCGGCCTCGACGATGTCGGCCATGCGCCCGATGTCGGCGGCGGTGGCGGGTTCGTTGCGCACCCCGCGGTCGCCCATCACGTAGGCACGCACCGGCCCGTGGCCGATCTGGCACCCGAAGTCGATCACGTGCGGCTGCGCCTCGAGCACGTCGAGGTACTCACCGAAGGACTCCCAACCCCACGTGATGCCCTCGACGAGGGCGGCGCCCGGGATGTCCTCGACGCCCTCCATCAACTCGATGAGCTCGTCGTGACGGCGGGGTTCGGCGGGTGCGAAGCCGACACCGCAGTTGCCGACGACCACGGTGGTGCAGCCGTGCCACGACGAGGGCGTGACCCACGGGTCCCACGACAGCTGCGCGTCGTAGTGCGTGTGGACGTCGACGAAGCCAGGCGTGACGAGCTTGCCGGTGGCGTCGAGCTCGCGACGAGCCGAACCCGTGGTCCCCGGCTCGCCCACCGCTGTGATGCGTTCGCCGTCGATGGCGATGTCGGCGGCGTACCCCGCTGACCCCGTCCCGTCGATCAGCGTTCCACCGTGGATCACGAGGTCGTGCATGACCGAAGCGTACCGACGGCGGCCGTCCCTCGTCCGAGGTCCCCCAGTAGGGTTCGCGCGATGGACATCGGGTACCTCGGTCTGGGTCTCATGGGCGCGCCGATGGCGGCCCACCTCATCGCTGCCGGTCATGGGGTGGCGGTGTGGAACCGCACCGAGTCGGCGTGCGCTGCGCTGGTCGACGCCGGTGCGCGCCAGGGCTCCTCGGTGGCCGATGTCGCCCGCACCGGTCCGATCGTGGCGTGTTGCCTCCCCGACGGCTCGGTCGTCGAGGACGTGCTCACGCGGGACGACGGCGTGTTCGCCGGATGGAGCGACGGGGGCCACCGATCGGGCATCGTCATCGACCACTCCACGATCGACCCGGCCGACGCCCAGCGACTGGCGCTCCTCTGCGCAGACGCCGGCCATGCGTTCCTCGACGCGCCCGTGTCGGGAGGCCCTGCCGGCGCCGCCGCCGGCACCCTCGCGGTGATGCTGGGCGGAGACGACGCCGCCGTGGCCGCATCCACACCGATCATCGAGGCGTACGCCGCCACGATCGTGCATGTCGGTCCGTCCGGCAGCGGCCAGGTGGCCAAGCTCGCCAACCAGATCTGCATCGCCGCCACGATGCTCGGCCTGGGCGAGGCGTTCCGGCTGACCGAGAGCTACGGACTCGATCCCGCCCTCGTCGCACGGGTGCTCGACGGCGCGACGGCGAGCTCGATGATGTTGGCGACCCGGGCGCCGGTGCCCGGGCTGCAACCGGCCATGCCGGCGTCGAACGGGTGGGAGCCCGGCTTCGCCGCGGACTTCATGGCCAAGGACCTCGACTTCGCCCTCCGGGCCGCCGCCGAGCGCCGGACACCCATCGCCACCACGGCGCGGGCGCGCGAGCTGCTGGCGCGCGTGCAGACCGCCGGTCAGGGCGACCGCGACTGGACGGTCCTCACGACGATGCTCGACGAGCCGTGACCACCGCCGGTACCGAGCCGCGTGCGTGCGTGGCTGTGTGGTAGGCATCCCTAGCATCAGGTGATTAGACTGCTGATCGACGCCGGACCCGACGCCGATCATCGATCCTGTCGCGGAGGACACCATGTCGCCCACCACCAGCACCACCTCCAGCACCACTCCCGTCGGCGAGCTCATCCCGGGCCAAGCCGTCCCCGTGGATCGGATGCCCGGGCACTGGCTCCTCGCCGGGCTCGGGAAGCGGGTGCTCCGTCCGGGAGGGCGCGAGCTGACCGACAAGCTGCTCGACTCGCTCGCCATCGGCCCCGCCGACGATGTCGTCGAGCTCGCCCCCGGCCTCGGCGCCACCACCAAGGTGGTGCTCGCCTGCGATCCGGCGACCTACGTGGGCGTCGACCGTGATCCGGTGTCGGCGGAGCGGGTCGCCCGCGTCGTCGCCGGTCCCGGACGGTCGGTCGTCGAGGGGAGCGCCGCGAGCACCGGGCTGGACGACGACGCGGCCGACGTCGCGTTCGGTGAGGCCTACCTCACGATGCAACCGGCGTCGCAGAAGCTGCGGATCCTCGAGGAACTGGCGCGGGTGGTGCGCCCCGGCGGTCGGATCGGCATCCACGAGGTCGCGTTCGCTCCCGACGACGTCGACGAGGCCACCTGCGAGCCGATCCGACGGCAGCTCACCGATTCGATCAAGGTCCACGTGAGCCCGCTGACCGTTGCGGGGTGGACCGAGCTCCTCGACCACGCCGGCTTCGAGCTCCGCCACCGGTTCACCGCTCCGCTCCACCTGTTGGAGCCGCGCCGCCTGATCGCCGACGAGGGGATCGGTGGCGCGGCGAGGTTCGTGGGCAACGTCCTGCGTCGGCCCGACGCGCGCCGCCGGGTGCTCGCCATGCGTGCGGCCATGGGCGACAACGCCGAGCACCTCCAGGCCTGCGTGCTCGTCGCCGAGCGACGTACCGACCGCTGAGTCGCGGGCGCCGATCGGCGCCCGACGAGCCGGCTTCGCACCGCAGGCTCCGCGTGCGTTGCCTCCCGAACCCGTCGCCGGGTGCGGAGTTGGCCGATCGCGGTGCAGATGTTCGATACTTCGGACACGCACCGCGGTCGTCGGAAACCCGACGCGCGGATGATCGAGGGGGATCACCATGAGCAGCCTGACGACCGACGAGCTCTTCTCCGTGACCGGCAAGGTGGTGCTCGTCACCGGGGGCTCTCGGGGCATCGGCGAGATGATCGCCGCCGGGTTCCTGGCCAACGGCGCCAAGGTCTACATCAGCTCACGGAAGGCCGACGTGTGCGACGCCACCGCGTCGCGTCTGGCGTCCGAGTTCGGCGGCGAGTGCATCTCCGTCCCCGCCGACGTGTCGGTGATGGAGGGGATCGACGCCCTCGCCGCGCAGATCGCCGATCGCGAATCGCAGCTCGACGTGCTGGTGAACAACGCGGGCGCGTCGTGGGGCGCACCGATCGACGAGTTCCCCGAGGTGGGCTGGGACAAGGTCATGGACACCAACGTCAAGAGCGTCTTCTTCTTGACCCAGCGGCTGCTTCCCCTGCTCGAGGCCGGCGCCACCGCCGACGATCCGGCGCGGGTCATCAACATCGGATCCATCGACGGCATCCGACCTCCGACGTTCGACACCGTCTCCTACGGTCCGTCGAAGGCGGCCGTGCACACCCTCACGGGCCAGTTGGCGGGCAAGCTCGTCCGTCGCAACATCCTCGTCAACGCGATCGCTCCGGGTCCGTTCCCGACCTGGATGCTCAGCACCGGCGTGGGCACCGGCGGCGACGTCGAAGGCACCGACTGGGACGCGCTCGGCGCGACGATGCCGCGAGGTCGGATCGGGACCGCCGAGGACATCGCCGGGCTGGCCATCTTCCTCGCGTCGAGGGCGGGCGCGTTCACGGTCGGCGCGGTCATCACGTGCGACGGCGGCGTGGTCGTCTCCTGAGTCCGATCCCCGGAGCGCGACGCATCCGCGACCCGGATCGGCAGCGCGACCGCGACGGTAAGATCGCCGGCTTGGGCGACGAGACCTCGGACGAGGGGCAGGAACAACCGATCGGTGGCGAGACGACGGTGCTCGGCCACCGGTTGCGCCGGCTGCCGCGCACCATCGCCGTGGCCGCGGCGCTCGGGGCGATCGGGGGCCTCGCAACCGTGGCCTTCATCCGCGTGCTCGAGGGTGGCCAGCACCTGTTGTGGACGTCGATCCCCGAGGCGCTCGGGATCGAGCCCAACGTCTGGTTCTTCGTCATCCCGGTGGTGTTGATCGGCGCGGTGCTCCTGGGGCTCGCTCGGCACCACCTCGGCGAGTACCCGGTGACCATCGAGGATGCGATCGAGGACCACAAGCGCACCGGCGAGTTCGATCACCGTCACGTGTGGCAGGCCGCGGTCATCTCGTTCATCTCCCTCGGGTTCGGGGCCGCCCTCGGGCCCGAAGCCGCCCTCATGGCGATCCTCGGCGGGCTCGGCAGCTGGATCGCCCGAGTCATCGACGCCAACACCACCGAGGGAAGTGACATCTCGTTCGTCGGCATCTCGGGGGCGATGGGCGCGCTCTTCGGGACGGCCGGCGCCGCCATGCTCACCTTCGACCCGCGCGGTTCCGACGCCGACGACGCGAAGTCCGGCCGGCTCCTCCGCGTCGTTCCCGGGCTGGCCGCCGCGTTCGCCGGCCTCCTCGTCTATCGCCACCTCGGATCGTCGAGCTCCTACTTCGACCTCGGGTTGCCCGACTACTCGCTCACCCTCGCCGACCTCGCGTGGTCCGTGCCGGTCGCCCTGGTGAGCGCCTTGGCCGGTCTGGTGTTCCTCGCCGTCGGACGGGGCACCGATCGTCTTCTCGCTCCGCTCGACGGACGTCCGATCCTCGAGTCGGTCGCCGGCGGCCTCGGTTTCGCGCTCCTCGCCACCAGGTCGTCGCTGGTCCTCTTCTCCGGGCACGAAGGCACCGACACGCTCATCACCGGGTACGGGGCCGACTCGGTCGGGTTCCTCGTGGCCGTCGCCATCGCCAAGCTGATCGCCGCCGCGCTGCTCCTGAGCGCCAAGTGGAAGGGCGGTCGGTTCTTCCCGCTCATGTTCGTCGGCGCCGCGCTCGGTCTCGCCATGAGCCAGGGGATGAGCGCGATCGGCGAGGTCCCGGCCCTCGCCGCCGGCATGACCGCGGTGGTCGGTGTGCTCATGCGGCGCCCGGTGCTGGCAGTGGGTCTGATGGTGCTGTTCTTCCCCATCGCGGCGTGGCCCGTCGTCGTCCTCGCGGCGGTGATCGGAGCGACGGCCGGCACCCGCATCGGAGCCCGGATCGAAGACCACTGATCGCCGTGGCGCTCATCGACTGCGGGGCGCCCCCCGTCGCGGCTGCTAGACCGATGAGGTGACCGGATCGGATGTGATCATCACCGCGGCCGATCGACCACGGTTCGATCCCTTCGCACCCGGGTTCATCGCATCGCCGTTCGAGCAGTACGCCGCGCTCCGCGATCACGACCCGGTGCACCGCTCCCGGCTGCTCGAGTCGTGGATCGTCACCCGCTACGGAGACGTCGACCGGCTCCTGCGTGACTCGTCGCTGTCGAGCGACATCGCCAACGCGACACCGACGACCATCACCCAGATCGAGCTCGACGGGATCGCCGAGCACCCCCGCTGGTCGCAGACCATCGTCCACATGGACGATCCCGATCACCGCCGGGTGCGCACGCTCATGGCCGAGCCCTTCCGGGTGCGCGAGATCGGTCGACTCCGAGAGCTCGTCGAGGCACGGGTCGGCGAACGGCTCGACCAGCTCCGGCGCCGGGCCGGACCGGGCACCACCTCGATCGATCTGATCACGGATCTGGCCTACCCGCTGCCGGTGGAGATCTTCTCGAGCTGGCTCGGGGTCCCCGACGAAGCCCACCCGCAGTTCCGGTCGTGGACGCGATGGGTGGCGCGCAGCCGGGATCCGATGAGCCCCGACGAGCGCACGGAGCTCTTTGCGGCGTTGGACGCCATGGTCGGGTACCTGGCCGACCAGGTCGAGATCAAGCGGCGCGCCCCGGCCGGTGATCTGCTCTCGTACCTCGTCCAGGCGGAGCAGGACGGCGAACGGCTCTCCCCCGACGAGCTGATGTCCCAGCTCATCACCTTGTACATGGCCGGCCACGAGCCGACCGCGGGCCTGATCGGCAACGGCATGTTGGCGCTCCTGCGCGCGCCCGACGAGCTCGCCCGGCTCCGCGCCGCCCCGGACCTGATGCGCACCGCCGTATCCGAGATGCTGCGCTTCGACGGACCGAACCAGTTCGTGCGACGGGTCACCACCGCGCCCACGGCGGTCGGCGACATCGAGCTCCCGGCCGGCGAGGTCCTCTACCTCGGTCTCGCCTCGGCCGATCGCGACCCCCGCCGCTGGGGTGCAACAGCCGACACACTCGTCGTGGATCGGCACGATTCGGGCAACCACCTCCAGTTCGGCGCCGGTCCCCACTCGTGCATCGGCTCGCACCTGGCGCGGCTCCAGGCCGAGCTCGTCCTGGGCGCGTTCCTCGACCGACTCGAGGGCCTCGAGCTCGCCGGCGAACCCGTCTGGAGCACCCGCATGTTCATCCGCGGTCTGAGCTCTCTGCCGGTTCGCTGCTCGATCGCTCCCTAGGACCACGACGCCGCCACCGGTGCCAGACCGGGAAGCACCTCCTCGCCCGAGGGGGGACGGGCCGGGCTCGTCGCGCTCAGCTGCCGGTGTCGAGCTCGACCACGTCGACGCGCATGCTGGGCTGGGTGTTCGGATCGGTCTTGGAGATGAACGTGGCCACGATGCGTGCACCGGGGGGGAGCTCGGGTTCGACGGTCGACGGCATGGCGACGTAGGTGGCCCACCTCGGCGGGTCGACCGGTTTGCGGGTGTTCAACGGACACGTCTCGGCGATCGGCGTCTCGATGGCCTCGTACGCGAACCAGCCGAAGCAGGTCGAGATGACGTCGCCGGGCTCGACGATGGACGCCAGGTACTTCGCCGCCTCGCGTCGGGTCGACTCGACCTCCTCGCCCTCGCTGGCCTGGGGACCGTTCACCACGGAGTTCGCCAGGTTGCGGAACCGTCCGCCCGGTTCGTCGCGCATCCCGAGCGCGACGGCGACGAGCGCGACGGCGGCGATGCCCACACCGACCTTCCACCACCCCGGAGCCAGGTCGACGGCCGTGGCCACGGCGCACGCCGCCGAGATCGCCAGCGGCGCGTACAGCGCCGTGAGGTACCAGGGGTAGCGATCCCCGAGCGGGATCACCGAGAACGCCAGGCCGTGGAGCGCCGGCCACACCAGGCACACCACCAACGCGAGTCCGGCGCGACGGTGGCGCTTCGTGACCCAGTAGGCAGCGACCACCGCGGCGGCGGCGAGCAGCACCATCGGGATCATCCGTTGGTTCCGCAACAACTCGATGATCCACGTCGAGCTGACGTCGGCTGCCGGGTTCACGACCTCGGCGGACGCCTTCTGCGTGAAGCTGTAGGGGATCACCGACCCGAAGTACGCCGTGGCCACGAGCATCCAGGGCGTGAAGGTGACCGCCGCGGCGCCGAGGACCCGCCACGGCGGTCGACGCATGATGCCGAGGTACACCAGGACGACGGCGACGAGCAACAGACCGGCGTCGAGCTTGTTGATCACGGCCAACCCGAGGATGACACCGGCCCACCCATCGCGGTCCTCGCGAAGGGCGATGATCACCGCGAGACCGAGCACGACCGCGAACGCGGATTCCATGCCCGACAGCGACTGCGCGAGGAAGTCCAGCCACGTGAGGAGGAAGATCGCGGCGAGGACCGCAGCAACCATCCCCGCGATCCGTTCGGCGAGGTAGGTGGCCATGCCGACCGCGACCGCATAGCAGACGATGCACACCGCTCGGGCGGCGGTGGGGAGGTCCATCCCGAGGCCGAGGACGGCGAGGACCAACGTGTAGAGCGGCGCGCTGGCGCCGTTGGTCTTGTCGAAGTCGTTGTAGGTCCACCCGTGACCGTGGCCGATGCGCCAGGCGTAGCGCATGGTGATCGCGGCGTCGTCGTAGAGGACGCCCGGACGGTTGCGCCACGCGACGACGAGCGCCACGAGCACGACGCCGCCGACCAGGATCGCGACCCTCCGCTGCACGATGTGGTCGACGAGCGTCATCGGAGTCCGACGCTGCGTCCTGTCGGCGCCAGCTCCCTCGGGCGGAGCCGTCTCAGTCGCGGTCATGCACAAGTATCGCCTCATCTCGCGCCGTGGCTCACGCGCTGCCGCACTCGGCGGTCCCGGGCACGTCCCCACTACCATCGCCCGTCGTGCCCGAACTGCCACCGCCGCGGCCCACACCGTCGACAACGTCTCCGGAGCGATCGGGATTGGCCGTCTCGGTCGAGCCGATCCCCGAGCGCGACGCCGTGGCGCTGACCTGGTCGATCGACTCGGACGTGGCCCGCCGTTGGGGTGCCCCGGCGGCGGCCGCCGTCTCCGGGTACGACGTCTGGGTCTGCCTCGAGGATCTCTGCATCCCGTGGAACACCCGGGGTCGCCTGTGGACCACCGATCACCTCGATCTGCCGAACCAGCTGGTGGCCCAGTCCGTCCCGGTGACGCTCGAGCTCCGGGTCGTCGTCGAGTGGGCCGACGGGACCCGATCCGCGGCCATCGCCGCGCCGTTCGTCGTCCCGCCCATCTACGACGTGCCGCCGAGCGCCGACTTCGAGCTGGGTCGCGCCGACGTCCTGGTCGACAACGACGCCCGCCTCCAGGCCGGGCTCACGTACTGGCCCGACGGTGGCGTGGGACTGGCGACGATCGACGGGACCACCTACGGGTTCGCGTCCAACGGGCCGCGCTGCTCGCGCTGGCGCATCGATCCGCACCGGTTCCTCGGCGAGGTCCTGGCACGGTCCGAGCCGATCCGCGCGATCGACCACGAGCTCGACTACGCGTCGGGTAGCTCCGTCTGGGTCGACCCCGACACCGGCACCGTCCTGCTCTTCTTCCACGAGGAGGTGCACCCCGACGGCGACGATCTCCGGTTCTGGAGCGCGATCGGCCTGGCCGTCAGCCACGACGCCGGTGCCACCTTCACCAGCCTCGGTCGGATCATCAGTCCGAACATCACGATCGACGATCCCCGCCGTGTCGCGCTCACCGAGGTCGGAGGTGCTCCGTTCGTGGTGCACGACGGGATGTTCCACATCTACTTCCGTGAGACGCTCGCCTCGGGGGCGGTGCTCAACATGAGCGTCGCCCGCGCGCCGGTGGCCGAGGTGCTCGCCGAGGCCCTCGCCGGACGTGCGATCGAATGGCGCAAGCACCGCGATGGAGCGTGGTCCGAGCCGGGGCTCGGCGGAGCGGCGTCGGACCTGTTCGAGCCGTCGGCCGCCACCCGCTGGTTCGACGCCATCCACCTCGCCGATCCCGACATCTACGCGATGGTGTGCTCCGACGGCATGAGCGACACGTGGGCGTACAGCATCCGCACCAGTGATGACGGTGTCCGGTGGACCTCCCCGGAGCGTCTGGGCGAGGTGGAGGTCGGGGGCGAACTGCTGTACCTGGCACTCGCCGCACCGGATCCGGCCCGGTCCAAGGTCGTCGTCGGCGACACGTTCGATCTGTACCGGACACGCAGCGCGTCGGGCGGCGGCCGCCGGTGGGACGACGCCGTGCTCGAACGACGATGCGTCCACGTGGTGGCCCGACCACGCTGAGAGCGATCCGGCGGAGGGCGTCGAAAACGAGTCGATTGACCCCTTCCGGAGCACCCCTGCGTGCCGGTACTCTGCGATGGTGCGGAGCAGGTAGAGGGGTGGCGGACAGTGCAGGTCAGCGTCGCCATGGCGACATGGCAGGGCGAACGGTTTCTTCCGGAGCAGTTGGCGAGCCTGCTCGACCAGACGCGCCTTCCCGATGAGATGGTCGTCATCGACGACGCGTCCACGGACGGGACCCGCGAGGTGCTCGAGGCGTTCCGTGCGATCGCCCCGTTCCCGGTCGTCATCGTGACGACCCCGAACCGCCAGGGCTCGACGCCAGCGTTCGCCCGGGCGATCGCTGCCGCGACGGGCGACATCATCGCCCTCGCCGACCAGGACGACATCTGGTTGCCCCACAAGCTCGCGCACCTCGAAGCGATCTTCGAGCGCGACCCCGCCACCACCTTCGCGTTCTCCGACGCGACCCTCATCGATGACGCCGGCGAGGCGACCGAGGCCACGATGTGGCAGGTCCGTCGCTTCACGCCGGAGCTCCAGGAGCGGGTTCGGGCGCACCCCTTCACCGAGATCGCCCACCGCTTCCTCGCCACCGGGTGCACGATCGCGTTCCGGCGCGAGCTCCGTTCCGTGCTCCTGCCGTTCCCCACCGGGTTCTCGTCGACCATCGACCCGATGGTCCACGATCGTTGGCTGTCGATCGTCCTGTCGGGCGCCGGGCGGGTCGCCGTCGTGGACGAGCCGCTCGTCGCCTACCGCATCCACGTCGACCAGCAGATCGGTCTCAACAGCATCTCCGTCGCGCTCCCACTCTTCCAGCGCTACCTCCGACGACTGCGGGCACCGAGGACCGACACGGATTCGCCGCGCGTGTACCAGCTGACCCACCTCGTGGAGGCCCGATCCAGGTTGATCTCGAAGGGCCTCGTCGGCGGCGCGGCCCTCGAAGAGATCGATGCCGTGATCGCCCACCAATCACGTCGATGCCACCCCGCTCCGAGTCGGATCCGACGCGTGGCCCCCATCGCCGCCGAGCTCATACGCGGCAACTACCACCGATACTCCCGTGGGTGGTCGAGCGCGCTGATCGATCTGACCGAGCGCGCCCCCCGCTCGCGCCGAGAGCGCCACGATCTGGTGCGACGGGACGACCCCCCATTGGAGGAACCCGCCGAGCCCCGGATCGAGCCGCCGCGACGCTCGACCTCGTGCTCCGCACCGCACTAGAGGCGACGGGGCGACCGCACGGGTCTGCCGTCGTTCGGATCCGCCGTCGTTCGGGTCAGCGCCGGCCGGGAAGCACCTTCGCGACGCGACGTCGGAGCGCGATCCAGAGGCGCCCGTCCTTGGGGTTCGCCCGTCGGATCAGCTCGCGCACCAACCGGCCGGTGAGCACGTCGGTCGGCGATCGCAGCGCCCCCTCGATCGAACCCTCCACGTGTTCGGCACGAGCCTCCGCCGCTTCGGCGACCCGTCGGAGATCGTCACGCTCGGCGTCCCAGTGCGCCGCGGCGACCGACGCCTCCGAAGCGGCGACCCGCAGCGCCTCCTCAGCGGCGCGTTGCCCTTCGCGCGCCGCGTTCGCCTCGACCTCGAGTCGATCGGTCGTCCGACGGGCCTCGGCCTCCGCCAGTTCGGCGGCGGCGACCACGGCTCGCTCGGCGGCCAGCGCCGCCTCGTCCACGTCGAAGCCGTGCTCGAGCGGATGGTCACGTGGGGGGAACGTGAGTCGGTACGGGTAGGTGATCCCGACCTCGTCCTCGGTGAGGGGGGTCGCTCGCTTCTTGTGCCCGATGACCGCCTTGGGACGGTCGGCGCCGGGTTCGATGGCTGGCCACCGCCGCACCTCGATGTCCTCGAAGTGCCGAGCGATGAGGTTGACCATCCGCTGCAGCTGCGGCGCGAGGAGGTCGCGGTGCACCCGGCCGTTCGACTCCCGCCAGCTCCACAGCACCCCGGTGATGAAGAGCGAGTCGGCGAACACCGGCGTCTCGGGGTCCTCCCAGGGGAGATCGATGCCGCGAGCGACGTCTTCGCAGTCGATGACGTGGATCATGAACGACCCCGACGGCGACACCCAGCTCGCCAGGTTGGCGAGGAGGTGCTCGACCTCTCGGGTGGACTCGACGTACTGGTACCCGATCCAGAGGTTGGTGACCAGATCCCACTGGCCTTCCCACTCGGGTCGGGGGTCCATGTAGCTGCCCTCGAAGAAGGTGGCCCCGGGGTTCGCCTCCCGGGCGCTGGCCAGCATCGAGGGTGAGAGATCCAACCCGGCCCGCTCGACATCGGGGAAGTGCGACAGGTGGCCGCCGAGGCCGCACGCCACATCGAGCCATCGACCACCGGCGGGGAGGAGCTCACGGATCACGTCGACCTGGTAGGCGGTGAGGCTGTCGGTCCACGGGAGGCCGTAGGTGAAGCGCTCCTCGTAGGTCGACGCGTACCAGTCGTCGTAGACGCCAAGGATCTCATCGCGGTGCACAGGGGGTCCTCTCGGGAGCAGCGTCGGGCGGGCAGCGGGTCACGGTAGCCGTCGTCGCAGCGCCCGCCACACCCGCGGCTTCCACGGCGCGTAGGTCTCGACGAGCGACGAGAGCGGCTGATCGTAGAGGGACCGCAACGTGGTGGTTCCGGGCTCCGGGTTCCCGTCCGAACCGACGTCGCCGTCCGGTTCGGGCTGGGTCCCCGGGACCGGATGCTCGATGACCACCGTTGGTCCGTCGTCGCCGGCGGCGCGCTTCTCGCTGGCCAGGATGCTTCGCCGTGGCACCCGGACGACCGCCGGCCAGTGGGGCCACCGGATGATCTCGATCCGCTTGAAGTGCTTCGAGAACCACTGCACCCAGAGGTCGAGCGAGGGGGCGATCATGTCCTCGTGGATCTTCTCGCCGTCCCAGGTCGACCACACCGTGCCCGACACGAACGTCTCGTAGGGCGCCCGCTCGCCGGTCCAGTTGTAGGGAAGCGTGGCATCGGCGAAGTCGAGCAGATCGACCACCTGGACGAACACCTTGCCGCCGGGTGCTGTCCACCGGGCCATGTTGTCGGCCACCGTGTGGACCTCGCCCACGGTGTCGACGTAGGTCCACGCCTGCCCGGTGCTCGTGACGAGGTCCCACGAGTCGTGCCACTCCTCGACGTCGTCCCGCATGTCGCCCTGACGGAACACCTCGGCGTCAGGGCTCCCCGATGCCGCCTCGGCCAGCATCTCCGGCGTCAGGTCGAGCCCGCCGCGCACGACGCCGGGGAACTGGCTCAGGTAGAACCCCGATCCACAGCCGACATCCAACCAGCGGGTGTCCGGGCCGATGAGCGAGCGCAGCGTGTCGAGGTGGTGGCCGGTCTCGCCTGCCCACTCGCCGCCGAGGTGCCACAGCTCGTTGTAGTCCTTGGCATAGACCCGATAGAGCGCCTTGACGTCGTCGGACTTCATGCGACGACGTCCCGTGCGTTGCGCTGCTCGAGACGCAGGCGGAGGTTCTTCTGGGTGTCGCGCTCGCCGAGGACGTCGACGGGGACGACGAGCTTGGCGATCTCCTCGAGGTCCGGCTCGAGCACGGCCAGCCCCACCTCGTAGTCGCCCGGGAACAGCGGGAAGGAGGTGATCGTGGTGTCGATGTGGAAGGTGGCCGGCCCGCGCCCCAGGTTGAGGTCGAGCGGTTCGTCGGCCAGGCGCGTGAGGCTCGATTCGCCGCTGAGATCGTCGCCGGCCCAGGCCAGCAGGGCCGCACCCAGCCCGACACGCACGACCGCCCGACACCCCGGCATCGCTTCGTGCACCTCGATGGTCCCGCGGATCGTGAGCGGATCCGACGGGTGCAGCGAGGTCGGCTCGATCTCGAGGTTGCTGATGGTCACCGCGCCGCTGTTGCGGCGGGCGTACTTGGCGCGCTCCTGGGCCACGTACTCGGGGAGCACCTCGCGTGGGGTGCCATCGGCGACGACCCTGCCCTTGTCGAGCTGCACGATCCGGTGGCACAGCGGCGGGAGCGCGTCCAGGTTGTGGGTGACGATGATGGTGGTGCGGCCCTCGCGGTTGAGGGTCATGATCCGCTCGAGGCTGCGGCGCTGGAAGTCGAAGTCACCGACCGAGAGGACCTCGTCGATGAGGATGATGTCGGCGTCGCTGTGCGAGGCGAGCGCGAAGCCCAGTCGAGCCATCATCCCCGACGAGTAGTGCTTGACCTGCTGGTCGAGCGCGTGCGGGATGCCGGAGAAGTCGACGATGTCGTCCCATCGGAGGCGCAGGTCGTTGGGGGTCATGGCGAGGAGCCCGGCTGCGAAGTGCAGGTTCTCGGCACCGGTCATCTCCGGGTGGAACCCGAGACCGAGCTCGATCATCGACGCCACCGGGCCGTTCACCGCCACCACGCCCCGCGACGGGGACGTGACGCCTGCGACCAGGCGCAGCAGGGTGCTCTTCCCGGCACCGTTGTTGCCGATGACCCCGATCGACTGGCCCTCGCCGACGACGAGGTCGATCGCCTCGAGCGCCCGCACCGCGTTGGCCGGGGGTACCGCTGGGTTCGCCCGCGGGATGGCCGACAGCATGCGGCCGCGCTTGCGTTCGTCGTACCACTTGGTGGCATCGGCGAGGACGATGGCGGCCGGCCCGCTCCACGCCGGCGGGTTGATGCCGGCCGATTCGGCCAGCTCGATCAGGGCCGGGGCGGTCGGGTCCGGGGCGTCGTAGCTCGGAGGTGTGCCCGCTCCCTCCACGGAGGTGTCGGTCACAGCGCGTCCACCAGTCGGTGCTCGACCCTCCGGAGGTACCAGGCACCGAGCCCGAGGAGCACCGTGGCGCCGATGAGGTGGACGCCGAGGAGCTGCCAGTCGGGCCACACCCCGGCGAGCATGGTGTCGCGGACACCCTCGATGGCGACCGAGATCGGGTTGAGGGCGAAGAGCCACTGGTACTGCTCGGGCACCTGGGAGACGGGGTACATGACCGGGCTCGTGAAGAAGCCCAGCCGCATCATCAGCGGGACGATGGTGGTGAGGTCCCGGATGAACACGGCCATCGGTGCGACGATCAGCGACGCCCCGTAGACCCACACGATGATGAGGAGCAGCGGCAGCGGCAGGGCGACGAGCGCCACCGTCGGGCGGATGCCCTGCACGAGCGCTACGCCGATGATCAACAAGACGCCCACCCCGAGGTCCATGAGCGCAGCGGTCGCCGGGGTCAGCGGGATGATGATGCGCGGGTACCAGATCTTGGGCAGGGTCCCTGCCTCGTAGATGAACGACCACATGCCCATCTGCACGCCCTGCTGCACGAACTGCCACACCACCACGCCTGCCCAGGCCACCGACAGGTACGGCAACCCGCCCCCGTCGGCACCGAAGACCTGGGTGAACACGAAGCTGTAGATGATGAGGATGGTGACCGGCTGCACCAGGTTCCACAGTCCCCGGAAGCCGCTCTCGCGGTAGCGCGAGCGGAGCTCGCGCCGGGACCACGCCAGCAACAGCCGTCGGGTGGCCGCAGCGCCGGCGCCCGGCCGACGTTGGACGGTCGGGGTGAGCACGGTCCACGAGGGACCGAAGAGGTCCGGGTCGACCGTCGCGGTGTCGATCGACGCGACGAGGGGTGCATCCGACGGCGACGGAGACGGCGGCTTGCCGTCGCGGGGTGCCGGAACCGTGTCGATCTCGTTCATGACCGGGACGCGCTGTCGCGGGATGCGTGACCGCACCGTCCACCGTCGAATCGATCCACTGCCATCTTGGATTCTCGCCCCCTCACACCCATGCCGCCTGGCGGATCCGTATCATACGACCCTGATGGCGATGAACGAACTGCGGCTCCTCGCCGTCACGCACGAAGCCTCGCGCACCGGAGCACCCATCGTGCTGCTCCGGTTCCTCGAGTGGTTGCGCTCCACCCACGGAGCCCATGTCGAGACCCTGGCGCTCCGCGGTGGGCCGCTCCTCGACGACTTCGCTGCGGTCGGTCCGGTCCACCTGCTCCCGGCGTACGGCACCGAGTCGTTCCCCCGCCGGATCGAGCAGGGGATGGGCCGGGTGGGGCTCGGATGGGCCGCGGACCCGATGCGCATGCGGCGACTCCGGTACACCGCGCGCAACCTCACGGGCTTCGACGTCCTCTACTGCAACTCGTCGACCAGCGCGATCGCGCTGAGGGTGCTCCCCGAGCTGCCGCCCCACGTCATCGCCCACGTCCACGAGCTGACCAGCGCGTTCAACCACTGGATGGACGACGAGGACCGCCGCTGGCTCCTCCGCCACGCCTCGGCGTTCGTCGTGGCCGCCGATTGCGTCGGCCAGAACCTGATCGACAACCACGGCGTGCGCCCCGAGCTGATCCACCGCTGCTACGAGTTCATCGACCTCCCCCGGCCTCAGGCGGCGTCCACCGAGCGCGCTCGTCGTTCGCTCGGCCTCGCCGACGGCGAGCTCGTCGTCGGATCGATGGGCACCGCCGATTGGCGCAAGGGGACCGACCTCTTCCTCCAGATGGCGGCGTTGGTCCGTCGACGGGCGCCCGAACTGAAGGTGCGCTTCGTCTGGGTGGGTCGTCGTCCGGAGTGGGAGGCCATCGGCCACAACGCCGACCTCGCCGGACTCGAGCTCGAGGACATCGTGACCTTCACCGGCGAGGTGGCCGACCCCGCCTCGTACCTCTCGCTGTTCGACCTCTTCTGCCTCACCAGCCGCGAGGACCCGTACCCGCTCGTGTGCCTCGAGGCCGGCGCCCTGGGCGTTCCCGTCATCAGCTTCGACAACGGTGGGATGAGCGAGCTCGCCGAGGCGGATGGCATCGAGCACCCCCTGCTCACACGGCTCCCGTACCTCGATGTCGAAGGCATGACCGATGCCGTCATCGAACGGCTCCGCGAACCGGAGTCACGAGCCGCCGAAGGCGCCCGCCTGCAGGATTGGGTCCTCGACAAGCACCTGTCGCAACGGGGGGCAGCCGACGTGGGAGTCGTCGTCGCCGACCTCTTCGACGCACCCCGGTGAGCCGGCGCCGACGACCGTGACCTCCGAGACCCGGACGCGGTCCTCGGTGCGAGCTCGTCTCGGTTCGCTCAGCCAGGTGCACAAGTGGTGGGCCTCCAAGATCGCTCCGCTCCTCGCGGTCACCTTCCTCGCGCTGACGGTCGAGCCGCTCCCGGTGCCCGAGGCCATGTGGCGCGCTGCGGCGATGTTGTGGTCGGCCTGCCTGCTCGCCACCGCGGCGTACGTGGTCAACGACTGGTTCGACCGCGAGGTCGACCGCGCGGTCGGCAAGGAGTCGGCGGTGATGTCGCTCCGGGGATCCACGGTGCTCGCACTGCACCTCGTGCTCGTGCTCGTCGCCGCCCTGCCGTGGCTGGGACTCGGCCTCGACCCGGTCGCGTGGGTGGCGTTCGCGGCCATCGTCGCCCTCCCCCTCATCTACTCGGCGCCGCCGTTGCGGTGGAAGACCCGAGGTGGTCTGGGGGTCGTCGCCGATGCATCGCTGGCGCACCTGGCGCCCACCACCTTCGCCCTGGCCGCGTTCGGGGCGTTCGATCCCGACGGTCGGGCCGCCGCCGTGGTCGTGACGGGCGCGACGCTGGTGTGGTCTGCGGCGGTCGGGGTCCGGGCGATCGTCTCGCACGAGATCGTCGATCTCGAGGCCGATCGCCTCGCGGGCGTCGAGACCTGGGTCGGTCGGGCCGGCGTCGGAACGGCGCGCCGCATCGGAACGTGGGTCGTCTTCCCCATCGAGGTGGTGGCCCTGAGCTGCATCGTCGTATCGCTCGCCACCTTCACGGCGCTCCCGCTGGTCGTACTGGTCGCGGTCGCGGTCGCGATGGCGCTGGCGCGGGTGGCCGGCGCCTGGACGGAGCCGATGCTCGTCATGTCGACCCCCGACGTGGAACGGGTCCTGCTCTTCCTCTTCTACCGGTTCTGGCTCGGGGCGGCCTTCCTCGCGGGGCTGATCGTCGTCGAACCGGGCTACGTGGTGGTCGCCCCGGTCTTCGTGGTCCTCTTCCTCCCCGTCGTCCGCGACGAGCTCACGTCACTGGCCCGAGGCACGGCCGGCACCGTCCACGGCATCGCCTGGATCATCTACGGGAAGGGGATCCGAGCGGCGGCCAACTGGACCCGACACCGACTCCCCGACCACGCCCGAGATGCGGTCGCCGCCACCGGCGCCGGGTTCGCGGCAACCGGTCGCGGGATCGCTGCGGGCGCGACCGGCCTCGGATCCGCCATCGCCGCTGCAGCGGGTGCCATCGGTCGGGCTGTCGCTCGCGCCTGGTCCGAGACCCGGCGCTTCGTGTACCGCGCCTACCGGCTCGTTCGCAGGACGGTGCTGGCCCGCACACGTTCAGGTACCTGACCACACGCTCGGCGTCGTGACCATCGGGTCGGTCCTGCACCGGTCCCCTAGTCTGCTGGCCCATGCCTGACCGACCGTTGCGCATCCTTCTCGTGACCCACGAGTCGATCCGCAACGGCGCGCCCATGGTCGCCCTGCAGGTCATGCGCTGGCTGCGGTCCGAGCGCGACGACGAGATCGAGGTGCTGGCGCTCAGCGACGGGCCGCTGATACCCGATTTCGCCGAGATCGGCCCGGTGCACCTGGTTCCGCTGCTCGACCCGGACGAGGTCATCGTGGCGTGGCGGGACGAGAGCGAGCCCGACCGATCGACCATCGCCCGCTTCGAGGCCGAGGAGCTGGTCCGCACCGAGGGGCTCCGACCGATGGCCAGCCACCTCACCGGCTTCGACGTCCTCTACCTCAACAGCGCCACCAGCGCCCGTGCCCTCCGCATCCTGCCGGAGGTGCCACCGGTCGTGATCTCGCACATCCACGAGCTCGAGAGCTCGTTCAACTACTGGTTCCCGGCCGACGACCGCGAGCTCCTGTTCGAGCACGACCCGTCCTTCGTCGTCGTCTCCGAACGGGTGGGTCGCAACCTCACCGAGAACCACGGGATCGAGCGCGACCGCATCGTGCTGTCGCGCAACGAGTTCAGCCAGCCCGACCCGCCGTCGCCCGCGGCGGTCCGTCGGGTGCGCGAGCAGATCGGCGTCACCGACGACGTCGTCATCGGGGCCATGGGTTCCGCCGAGTGGCGCAAGGGACCCGATCTGTTCGTCCAGATGGCCGCCGTGGTGGCTCGCCGGCTCCCCGATGTCGCGCTGCGCTTCATCTGGGTCGGGCGCACCGACGAGTGGTTCCTCCGCCAGTACCAGACCGACGTCGCACGGCTCGGCCTCAGCGATCAGTTCAGCTTCGTCGGCGAGCAGAGCGAACCCGCTCCGTGGCTCGGCGCCATGGACGTGTTCTGCCTCACCAGCCGGGAGGATCCGTTCCCGCTCGTGTGCCTCGAGGCCGGATCGCTCGGCGTGCCGATCGTCGCGTTCGACAACGGCGGCATGACCGAGTTGGCCCACGAGGGCGGGCCCGACGGGCCGCTCATCGAGATCATCGACTACCTGGACGTGGAGGCCATGGCGAACGCCGTCGTGGCACGCGTGACCGACGGCGACCTCCGTCGCCGAGAAGGGCAGCGGCTCCAGCGCTGGCTCGAAGGCAACCTCTTCGCCACCGGGGCCGTCGATCGCATCGCCGACCTCATCGACGAACGGGTCGACGCAGCACGCGCTCGGCCCCGGTCAGGAGACCGTCCGTGAAGCTGAACCTGCTCGCTCGCGTCGGAACCCGACGTTCCATCCTGCTCACCGCACCGGCCGCCAACCGCGACGACTCCACCGCCTCGCTCCTCTCGTTCATGCGGTGGACCAACCGGCGCCTGAAGTCCCCGCCTCGGGTCGTCGTGCTCTCCGGCGGCAAGATGCAGGCCGAGCTCGTCGAGGCCGGCGCCCGGGTCATCGACGTCCCACGCTCGCCCCTGCGCTTCGTCGAACGATCGATCCGCCGACTCGGCTACCCCCGGATCGCTCGCCTCACCCAGCGGGCGCTCCACGCGTCGATCTTCCTCCAGCCCCTCCAGCCGCGGTGCGTGTACGCCAGCACGGTGCACGGCGCCGGACCTGCCCTTCGACACCTTCCCTCCGGCGCCCGACTCGTGGTCCACGCCTATGAGACCGGCGACATGCTCGACCAGTTCATCGATCCGCCGATGATGCGGCGGCTGGCCGGTGGCGTGCACGTCTGGGTCGCCGCGTCCGACAGCGTCGCCGAAGCTCTGACGGAACGGGGCGTCGACCCGGATCGCATCGTTCGGTGCAACCCGTTCATCGACCCCCCGTCCGCGGATGCGCTGAAGGTCCAGGCGGCGGTGGGCTCACTGGGCCTGCGACCGGGCGAGATGGTGGTGGGCGGCATCGGCCACTCCGACTGGCGCGACGCGCCCGACCTCTTCCTCCGCGTCGCCGCCATGATGCGCCGCCGCCACCCCGAGCTGCCCATCAAGTTCGTCTGGGTCGGCGCCCCCGAGGACGGTCCCACGCGCTGGATCCTCGAGCACGACATCCGCCACGCCG
The DNA here is from genome assembly GCA_038235385.1 of Acidimicrobiales bacterium. Taxonomy (GTDB): domain Bacteria; phylum Actinomycetota; class Acidimicrobiia; order Acidimicrobiales; family Acidimicrobilacustridaceae; genus JBBSTY01. The sequence continues at coordinate 62,264 of JBBSTY010000003.1, forward strand.
AGATCAGCGACCGCGTCATGCTCGTCGGCGACCTCGCCGACAGCGAGGTCTGGCTCTCCACGTTCGACATCTTGTGCCTCACCAGCCGCGTCGATCCCCCGCCCCCGGCGGCGCTCCAGGCCGGATCGCTCGGGGTGCCGGTCGTCGGCTTCGCCCAGAGCGGCTTGGCGGAGCTGGCCGCCGAGGCGGGCGTCGGCAACGGCATCGAAACGGTCGACTACCTCGACATCGAGGAGATGTGCGCCCGCATCGTGCACCTCGCCACGCACGAGACCGAGCGGATCTCGGCCGGCGCGGAGTTCCGTGAGCTCGTGCTCGAGAGCCACCTCACCGACGAGGGCGCGGCGGCGCTGTGGGATCTCCTCGAGCGCACCGCACGCGGCGAGCCGCCGCTGCCGATCGGCGCCTCGGCCGCTACCGACTGAGCGCCTTGCTCAGCCCGGCGGCCGAACAGATCAGATCGTTGCCGTCCTGGGTCGTGGGGACCGCCGAGTCGACCACGCAGATGAGTCCCTTCTCGGCGTTGAGCGCGGCCATCCGGCGCAGCACCAGATCGCCGCGCTGGCGGCTCCGGCGGAGGTTGCGATCGTTCAGCACCTTCTCGGGGGTGGTGCCCTTGGCCAACGTGGCCCCGACGATCACGCGGATGCGTCCGTCCGGAGTCGCCCAGACCGTGCCGCCCGCGGTCGGCGCATCGAGCTTCTGGGCCCCCATGCGACGGAGGAGCGCCACCGCGGCAGCCGGCGGGGCGTCGGGCGGCGTCATCTGCTGCGACGAGATCTCGGCGAACATGGCGCCGATCCCACAGCCGATCAGGGCGACGAACGCCCAGTGGATGTCGAGCACGCCGCCGATCCCGATCGCCGTGACGGCGACACCGATCACCGCCAGGGCGATGGCGACGTAGCGGCCCTTGTCGGCGAACCAGGTCCGCCCCGTGCTGACGGCCATGCCGGTGGCGGTGCCGGCCGCCAGGCCGAGGAGACCGATCCACGTGCCGCTGATGCCGAAGAACACCATGCACGCGATCACGCTCAACCCGAGCACCACCGCGATCGCGATGAGGATCCACTTCATCCGACCCTGTTGCGGATCGGCCGTGGGCACGTCGTGGCCGGCCCGCCGCATCTGGCGGTTCGGACCCTCGTTCATGGGCAGGTCCGGCGCCGCGCCGGTCTTGGACCCCGGAGCCACCGCTCCCGGCGCGGACCGCGGCTTCTTCGCCGCCGGCTTGGTGCCCTTGGGGGTCACCCGTCCGCCCTGCTTGCGTGCGTTGCTCGCCACCTGCTTCTCCTCGTCGACCTCGATGGCCCCGGCTGCGGCCGGGCGCGGTCACCATCTCCTCGATGTCGGCGGCGACCGGAGTCCAGCTTGGTCCACCACGACTCCCGGGACCGAATGCACGACCGTCCGGACCCCCCGCTGCACGCGAACGACCGCCCCCGTGGGAGGGGCGGTCGTTCCCGGTCGGATCGACCGGCTGGTTCCCGCCAGAGGGGGAACGACGGGACCGGGGCAGCCGAGGTGGCCACCCGGTCGACGTTCGACGTGGTCAGCCGAGGCCCACCCGCACGCCGATCTCGATGACGATGTCCCCGTCGACGTCGATGTCGGGGTTCGGCAGGGGCGGGGTGGGAGGCGGAGAGGGAACGGGGACGCACGGGACCGGGATCCCGGGCACCGGCGGGAGTCCGGGCACGACGGCGCACCCGTCGGGCGGCACGCCGGGGATCACCGGGATCGGCACGGCCGGGGTGGGCAGGGCCGGAGCCGGCAGCGAGGGAACCGCCGGCTCCGGAACCGATGGGCTCGGGACCGGCACGCCCGGGAGACCGGGGACCGGCGGGAGACCCGGGACACCAGGAGCACCGGGGACCGTCGGTGCACCCGGCAGCGGTGCGGCTGGTGTCGGGGCGGGCGACGCCGGGGCGGTCGGCGTCGGCTCGGTGGTGGGAGGCGGCTCGGCCGGCGGAGGCGGCTCGGTCGGCGGAGGTGCGTCCGGAGCCGTGGCCGACGCCTCGACCGTCGTCGAGTTCACGACCGCGCCGGGATCGTTCGGCGTGCACGTCGCGAGTCCGTAGCTGGTGTCGGCCTCGATCCTGTTGAAGGGCAACCAGTCGATCATCGTGGCGCCGATCCCCGACGCCACGGTCTGCTCGGCGGTCACCGTCGGCACCTGCAGCTCGCTCGAGGAGACCGGGCCGGTGAAGGTCACGATCAGGTTGGCCCCGCTGATCTCGTACGAGCCGGTGACGTTCCCACCGGTGAAGACCACCGAATCAGTCGACGCGATCTGGGTAGGGATGGGCGTCGTGACGACGAGCTTGTTGATGGTGACCTCCACCGGCAACGACGGGAGCCCCGTCGTGGTCTCGAGCGTCTCGTGACCGCCTTCGACCACGGGATCGATCTTGTCGTCGACGGTCACGGGGACGGTCACGTCGAGGCTCGACCCGCCGATGGCGCACACGGCGCCGATGTCGGAGCCGATCGGTTCGGCCGAAGCGCCTTGGAGCTGGACGGCTCCGACGACAGCGACGAGCGTCGAGGCCCCGACGGCGACGACCGCGCGGGTGCGGCGGTGTCGACGGGCGGGCGGTCTCGGCGAGCACTCGTGGTCCTGGTTCATGACACGGCCTCCGGTGGGTTCGATCTGGGTGTGATGCTGGCGGACCGCGATGAGACCGAGATGAGCGCCCGATGAGAACGTTCTCATCGCGTGGGTCGACGCGAACGCCCGAGACGGCGAGCACCACGGCCGGTACCATCGCGGCCGGTGGCGGTCAGCACGCCACCGAGCGGGAGGATCCGACGGTGGCGACGAGGATCACGAAGGCCGGACGCATCACCCTCGCGGTGGGTGCCCTCGCGATCGCCTTCGTGCTCGGCGCCGTGGTGGTCCGGACGTCGGCATCGGTGATCCCGGCCCCGATCGACCTGGCGGCGGTGCCCGACGGCGCTGCGGCCCGGGGTCGCGACGACGGGTTCGGGCTCATCGACGGAGCCGAACCGGTGGACATCCTGCGACCCCGGGATGACCTCGGCGACGACGACGGTCGCACCCGCGTCGACGTCGTCGACCGCGACACCGGAACCGACGGCGACCGAGCGGCGACGGGCTCCGACGAGGCCGGCGACCGGACCGCTCCATCCGGATCCGGATCCGGATCCATCGGTTCTCCCCGGCCGGTCCCGGTCCCGGTCGCACCGTCCCAGCCGAGCCCACCGAGCCCCTCGACGCCGGCCGTGACCGTCCCCGGTGTGACCGGGCCCGCCCTCCCACTCACGCCACCGACCACCGTTCCCGGAATCACCCTTCCCGGCGTCACCCTTCCCGGCGTCACCGTTCCCGGCGTCACCGTTCCCGGCCTCACCGTCCCTCCGATCGACCTACCGGGCCTCGATCCTCCGCTCACGCTCCCGGTCGATCCGTCGCTACCCGTTCCGACGATCTCGGTGCCCCCTTTGTCGCTTCCCGCCGTCACCATCCCGCCTCTCCCCCTGATCGAGCCGGGCGGCCCCTGAT